>NZ_JBHTDF010000006.1:0-316755 GCF_042666375.1 Nocardioides sp. GCM10030259
CCGAACCCGGAAGTTAAGCCTTTCAGCGCCGATGGTACTGCAACCGAGAGGCTGTGGGAGAGTAGGACGCCGCCGGACATACTTTTTGAACAGGGCCGTCCCTTCGGGGGTGGCCCTGTTCGCATTTGCGCCGCATTGTCGAAGTGCGTAGCCGTTCTCTGTGGGCTGGATTCCGGCCCACTTTCCAGGCTCATCCCAATCGAGGGTGTAGGTGGGGTCTGAAGCCGCCGGTCTCGAGCACGTCGTCGTAGGCCGCGCGGCGGCCCCGCGGCCGGGCCGCCGGCACCCCCCGGGGGGGAGGCTGAGCAGCTGGTGATGGATCCGACGTACGTCGGCCGCGATCCGCTCGATCGGAGGGCCGGCAGGCCCCCGGCGCAGGGGGCGTGGTCGATCGCTGGGACGAGCGGCCGGCGACGAGGTTCGAGCGCAAGGGACTGCCGCCGGCCGCGGCATCGCCGACCTGCGGTACCGACGGACAGCCTGACCGACCGGGCGCAGCGCGGATCGGGTAGGTCAGCCGCCCCCGGCGATGTTGACCAGCCACGAGGTCCCGAACCGGTCGACGCACATCCCGAACTCGTCGCCCCACGGCTGGGTGGCCAGCTCGACCGTCACGGTCCCTCCGTCCGACAGCGCCTGCCAGTAGCCGCGCAGTTCCTCGGTGTCGTCCCCGCCGAGGCTGACCGCGAGGTTGTTCCGCAACGTCTCGCCCGGCAGCATGTCGGCGGCCATCAGCGTGAGGCCAGACGCTGTTTCCAGCTGGCCGTGCATGACCTGGTCGCCCATGCCGTGGTCGTCGGTGCCGAAGTCGCCGAAGTGGTTGATCGTGAGATCGCCGCCGAAGACGTCCTGGTAGAACGCCAGGGCGGCCGAGGCATCACCCGCGAAGCTGAGGTAGGGGTTCAGTCGAGTGGTCATGGACCGACGATAGAGGGCTCATTCCAATCGAGGGTGTAGGAGTTGGGGTCTGAAGCCGCCGGTCTCGAGCAGCGATCTGGCGATGTAGTTGGTCAGGTTGCGGAACCCGAGTGCGGACCCGCGGAGGTGCTCGAGGCGCCCGTTGAGCGCCTCGGTAGGGCCGTTGCTGGTGCCGGGTCGGTCGAAGTAGGCGAGCACGTCGGGGGCACGCTTCTTCAGCGTCCGGCCGAGGGTGATGACCTCGGTGAGCACTTCGGTACGCCGGTGCTGATCGATTCGATCAGCTTCACCATCGTCTCTCGGCCACGCGCCCGGTCCTCGTCGCGGTAGGCGGCGACCATGCGCTGGTAGATGCCCCAGATCGCTTCGACTTCGACGTGCGCGTCGTCGGCGAACAGTGCGGTGAGCCTGGTGATCTGCTTGTCGGTGAGCAGGCCGGTGCCGGCGTGCAGGGTCCGACGGACTTGTAGAGCGGGTCGTCCTTGAACCCGCGGTGGCCGTGGATGGCGTGCTGGACTCGTCGTCGGCACTTGTCGAGTGCGTCGCCAGCCAGGCGGACCACATGGAAGGGATCCATCACCGCGACGGCGTCGGGGACTTCCTCAGCAGCTGCGGTCTTGAAGCCGGTGAACCCGTCCATCGCGACCACCTCCACGGCGTCGCGCCACGCCTGCGGACGCTCGTTGAGCCAGGTCTTGAACGCCTGCTTGGAACGGCCCTCGACCATGTCCAACAGGCGGGCTGGTCCGGTGCCGTCCCGCACGGGAGTGAGATCGATGATCACGGTGACGTACTTGTCGCCGCGCCTGGTGTGGCGCCACGCGTGCTCGTCGACCCCGATGACTTTCACCCCGTCGAACCGGGCCGGTTCGTTGATCAACAGCCGCTTGCCCTCCGTCAGAACCGCGTTGTTCGCGGTGTCCCAGCGACCCCGAGGCCTTCGGCGATCCGGGCGACCGTGAGGTGCTGCACGACGATGCCCGTCAACGCCCAGGCCAACCCGGACCGCGAGAGCTTCGCCCTGGGCTCGGCTGCGGCGCTGGTGTCCTGGCGCCACACGTGACCGCACTCGCTGCAACGGTAACGGCGGACGACGACTTCCAGCATCGCTGGCCGCCAACCCAGCGGCTCGTGGGCAAGTCTTCGGACCACGCTGTCGCGCGGCGCGCCTTCACAACCGCAACGCCTGCACCACTGATCGGGTTCGGCGACCCGGCACGCGAGGACCGCACGGTCAGGCTCGAGTCGCTGTCCAACGACTTCGAGGCCGAGCCGGTCGAGCCGGGCGAAGGTGGTCAGGTCGGGGCGGCCGAAGCCGGCCGGCGGGGTAGCGTCGGGCACGTCGAGGTCTTCCAGATGGCGAGCGTGAGAACTTCCAACTTCGGGAGGCCTCGACTCCTACCCGCTCAACGACGCGCCGACGAACCCACAGCGCTACACCCTCATCTGGGAAGAGCCACTTTCCATCCACAGCGCAGCCCGCGGCGTCTCCGTCCACAGGTGCCTCGCAGCGCGTCGCTGATTGTCGGTCGCCGGCGGAATCGTCGCTGCCGGAGGTGGTGCAGATGGCAGCACACGAAAAGGCAACGAAGGCGAAGAAGGCGGCGCCCGAGCCCGCCGTCAACGAGGTCCGGCTGGTCGGGCGCGTGTCCCAGGCGCCCGAGGAGCGGGTCCTGCCCAGCGGCGACGTGCTCTGGACGTTCCGGGTGGTCGTGCAGCGGCCGAAGGCGCAGGGCCGGACCACGGTCGACGCACTCGACTGCGCGGCGTGGAGCTCGAGGGCGCGACGCTCGGTCGCGTCCTGGGCGCCCGACGACGTCGTCGAGGTGACGGGGGCGATGCGACGGCGGTTCTTCCGGACCGGCGCCGGCGCGGCGTCCCGGGTGGAGGTGGAGGTGACCCGCGGCCGGGTGCTCAGGCGCGCAGGGAGCGGATGAGCACCCCGACGCTCGGCTTCGGCTGGAAGGAGGTGACCTTCTCCGGCAGCAGTCGCCCGATGCTCGCGACATGCAGCACGTCGGCGAAGTCCGGTGCGGGCATGAGCACGGCCAACCCGCGCCGACGCGCCACGGCTCGGAGCGCGTCGTCGACGGAGTGGGCATGAGCGATCGCGGTCGGAGCCCGCCCGAGCAGGGGGAGCACGTCGTCCTGGAGGATCTCCACGGTGAGGCGCTCGTCGTCGTGCGGCAGGCGGATCGTCGCCCACTCGCGCCCATCGGTGGCGACCACGGTGTCCTGGGACAGCGCGGCGACCGCTTCCTGCGGACCCAGCCCGCGCTGGACCTGCGGACCGGGACGATCGAGGTCGGAGATGCGGAGTCCGAGGAGCACGCGATGGATCGCGCCCAGGAAGAGCGGGGTGTCCTCCTGGTCCACGAGCATCGCGAGCCCGGCGTCGGTGGCCGGCGCCAGCTCGGGGTGGTCGGTCCGGAGCAGGCCGTAGGCGGCGTACCGGTGATGGCCGTCGGCGATCAGTGCTCGGCTGCCCTCGAGGGCGTCCTGGATCGCTGCGATCGTGGCGGGGGTGCGGATGGTCCACAGCCGGTGGTACTGACCGGAGCGGTCCGTGAACTGCCGATCTGCCGGCGCCGACCGAACGGCACGCAGGAGCTCGCGCAACACGGCGGGTGCGCGGTGGGTCAGGAGGATCGGGGCCGGGTTCATGGCCATCTCAGCCATCCGGTCCGCGAGCTCGCTGGCCTGGGCAGGGTGCACACCCTCGTGCGGGAAGACGGCGATCTCGTCACGAGACGCCGCGCGCCGGGTGAGCGCGAGGGCGCCGACGAGTCCGCGGATGGTGACGCCGGAGGTGGTGTACTCGTGCAGGTACAGCGCCGGTTCGGTGTCGTGCGTGACCTGGCCGGAGCGCTGCCAGGCAGCGAACCGGTCGGCGACCTCCGTGTAGGGACGGCTGAACGCTCGAGCGGCTGCCTGGGCGCCGATCCGGTTCGGGGCGAGCATCAGGGCCGGGAAGGGCTCCAGTCGCAACGGTCGCGCCACGAGCGCCGGGGTGGCCACGACTCCGGAGTCCATCGGAGCATCGTAGGGTGCGGGCACGTGCTGAGAACGAAGGGAGGCGCGTGTGCTCGGCGAGTCGGCGATGCCCCTGAGCCAGGCCTACGACCTCGCGATGCTCGACCTCGACGGGGTCGTCTACATCGGCGGCGACGCCGTCCCGGGTGCCGCCGCACACCTGGGCTCCGCGCGCGTGGCGGGGATGCGGATCGCGTTCATCACCAACAACGCCTCGCGGACGCCCGACCAGGTCGCCACGCACCTGCGCGAGCTGGGCGTCGACGCCGCGGCGGCGGACGTGGTGACCTCCGCCCAGGCCGCGGCGCGGCTGCTGGCCGAGCGGTTCGGTGAAGGCGCGCGGGTGGTCTGCCTCGGCGCGGACGGCCTCGAACAGGCCCTGCGTGCGAACGACCTGGTCCCGGTCGGCGCGGAGGACGAGGCGGTGGCGATCGCGACCGGCTACGGCCCTGAGGTGCGCTGGCGCGAGATCATGCGGGCCGCGGTGCGGATCCGCGACGGGCTGCCGTGGGTGGCGAGCAACACCGACCACACCTTCCCGGCGGCCTTCGGGGTGGCGCCGGGACACGGGGTGCAGGTCGCGATGCTGCGGGACTTCACCGGGGTGGAGCCCACGGTGGCCGGGAAGCCGGCGCGGCCGCTGCTCGACGAGACGATCCGGAGGGTCGGCGGGGAGCGGCCGCTGATGGTCGGTGACCGGCTGGACACCGATATCGAAGGCGCGAACGCGGTGGGCCTGGACTCGTTGTTGGTGCTCACCGGGGTGACCGGGCTCGCGGAGCTGGCGCGGGCGCCGCGCGAGCTGCGGCCGACGTACGTCGCGACGGACCTGCGTGGCCTGCTCGAGCCGCAGCCGGCACCGGCTGCTGCGGCGGGGGAGCAGCGCCTGGACGGGTGGGCTGCGAGCGTGGACGCCGGAAGCCTGCGGGTGGTCGGGTCCGGCTCGCCTGCCGACTGGTGGCGGGTGGCCGTCGCGGCGTCGTGGCAACACCTCGACGCCACCGGCGAGCCGGTGGACCTGGCTGCCACCACCGCGCCCGCCGACGAGTAGCCTCGACCTCATGAGCGAGGACCCCGGCGTGCCCGTCCCCGAGGAGCCCGAGGGGACCCCGCCCGAGCCCGAGCGGGTGCGCACCGGGGTCGAGCACGTCGAAGAGGTGATCACGGCGGTCGAGGCGCTCGAGGAGCGCCCGCTGGAGGAGCACGTCGGGGTGTTCGAGACCGCGCACGCCGAGCTGCGCCGGGCGCTGGACGACACCGACCGGCCGGCCGACCCCGCCTGACCGTGCCGCCGAGACGTCTCCGCCTGGACGCCGAGCTGGTACGCCGCGGGCTGGCCCGATCGCGCGAGCACGCCAGCGAGATGATCGCCCAGGGTCGGGTCAAGGTGGGCGGTGCGCGTGCCACGAAGGCGGCGACCGGCGTCACGACCGACGTGGCGATCGTGGTCGCGGAGGACCCGGACCGGCCGGACTACGTGTCCCGGGGCGGGCACAAGCTGGCGGGGGCGCTGGCGGCGTTCGGGCCGCACGGGTTCGTCGTCGACGGACGGCGGTGCCTGGACGCGGGCGCGTCGACGGGTGGGTTCACCGACGTGCTGCTGCGCCACGGAGCCCGCGAGGTCGTCGCGGTCGACGTCGGGTACGGCCAGCTGGCGTGGAGGCTCCAGCAGGACGAGCGCGTCGTGGTGCACGACCGCACCAACATCCGCGACCTGACCGCCGAGCTGATCGGCGGCCCGGTCGAGGTGGTGGTGGGCGACCTCTCGTTCATCTCGCTCGAGCTGGTGCTGGACGCCCTGCTCGGCGTCGCGGCGCCCGGTGCGGACCTCGCGCTCATGGTGAAGCCGCAGTTCGAGGTCGGCAAGGAGCGCGTGGGCAAGGGTGGAGTCGTGCGCGACCCGGAGCTGCGCGCGGAGGCCGTCCTGAACGTCGCCGCCGCGTCGGCACGGCGTGGCTGGGGAGCGCGGATGGTCGCGACCAGCCCGCTCCCGGGACCGTCCGGCAACGTCGAGTTCTTCCTCTGGCTCCGGCAGGGGCCGGCCGAGCTCTCCGACGAGGACATGCACAGCACGGTGGTGGCTGCCGACCCGCAGGGGGTCGCGGGTGAGAGGCTGGACCCGTGACGACCTCGACCTCGCCGACCGACGCGTCGGCGCGCCGCGTGCTGTTGGTCGCCCACACGGGGCGCGACGAGGCCCGAGAGGTCGCGCGCGCGTTCGCCAAGGCCCTCGGCACCCACGGGATGGTGGTGCGCCTGCTGGCGGACGAGGCGGCCGACCTGGGACTGTCTCCCGCCGGCGACGGCGTCGAGATCGCCGAGGATGGCACGCCGAGCGGCGATTGCGAGCTGGTGCTGGTCATCGGCGGCGACGGCACGATCCTGCGCGCGGCCGAGCTGACCCACGCGTCCGGGACGCCGGTCCTCGGGGTGAACCTGGGACACGTGGGGTTCCTGGCCGAGGCGGAGTACGACGATCTCGAGTCGACCATCGACGCGATCGTGCACCGGCGCTACACGGCCGAGGAGCGGCTGACGCTCGACGTGACCGTGCACCGCGACGGTGAGGTCATCGACCGGACGTTCGCGCTCAACGAGGCCAGTGTCGAGAAGGCGGCTCGCGAGCGGATGCTCGAGGTCGTCGTCGAGATCGACGGGCGACCGCTGTCCCGCTGGGGCTGCGACGGCGTCGTCTGTGCGACGCCGACCGGGTCGACGGCGTACAACTTCAGCGCGGGCGGGCCCGTCGTGTGGCCGAGCGTCGAGGCGCTGCTGCTGGTGCCGATCAGCGCACACGCGCTGTTCGCGCGGCCGCTGGTGGTCGCACCGACGTCGGTGCTGGCGGTCGAGGTCCTGGCCAACACCGAGGGTTCGGGCGTGTTGTGGTGCGACGGGCGGCGCGCGGTCGACCTGCCGCCCGGCGCTCGCATCGAGGTACGCCGCGGCGCCACGCCGGTGCTCCTGGTGCGACTGCACGAGGCACCGTTCACCGACCGCCTGGTCGCGAAGTTCGGGCTGCCGGTCGAGGGGTGGCGCGGCTCGACCGAGCGCCGCCGCCGGCTGGCCCAGGAGCTCTCGCAGGACACCGCCCACCGAAGCGCAGAGGGGCACGATGCTTGAGGAGATCCGGATCAGCTCGCTGGGAGTCATCGACTCCTCGACCCTGGAGCTCGGGTCCGGCCTCACGGTGATCACCGGTGAGACCGGAGCCGGCAAGACGATGATCGTGACCGCGCTCGGGCTGCTGCTCGGCGGCCGCGCGGACACCGGGGCCGTGCGCACCGGCGCGAAGACCGCGCGGGTCGAGGGCGTGGTCCGGGTTGACGGCGTCGACGGGTTCGGCACCGCGATCGAGGACGCCGGCGGCGAGGTCGAGGACGACCGGGTGGTGCTGGCCCGCAACGTGTCGGCCGAGGGGCGCTCGCGGGCGTTCGTCGGCGGGGCGTCGGTGCCGGTCACCACGCTGGCGCAGGTCGCCGAGCCGCTGGTGGCGGTGCACGGCCAGTCCGACCAGCACCGGCTGCTGCAGGCGCGGGCGCAGCGGGAGGCGTTGGACCGGTTCGGCGGCGAGAAGCTCGCGAAGCTGCTGGCGACGTACGCCGACCTCCACCGCCGGCTCGAGGACACCGAGCGGGAGCTCGAGGAGGTCGTGGCGACGGCGCGGGAGCGCGCACAGGAGGCCGACCTGCTGCGGTTCGGCCTCGGCGAGATCGAGGCGGTGGCGCCCGAGGCGGGCGAGGACGCGACGCTGGCCGCCGAGGAGACGCGCCTCGGCTTCGCCGACACGTTGCGCACCGCCGCCGAGCAGGCGCGCGAGGCACTCTCGAGCGAGGACGGTGGCCCCGACGCGCTGACTACCGCGTCGGCCGCGCGCACGCTGCTCGACGGCGTCCGCGAGCACGACGCCGAGGCGGGCGAGCTGGCGGACCGGCTGGCGGAGCTCACGTACCTGCTGTCCGACCTGTCGGCCGACGTCGCGTCGTACGCCACCCGCATCGAGATCGATCCGGCCCGGCTGGCAGCCGTGTCGGAGCGCCGTGCGGCGCTGACGGCGCTGACCCGCAAGTACGGCGAGACCATCGACGAGGTGCTGTCCTGGGCGGAGCAGTCGGCCCGCCGGCTGCTCGACCTCGACCACACCGACGAGCGGATCGAGGAGCTGCGCGGCGAGCAGGAGAGCCTGCGCGCGCAGCTCGCGACCGCCGCGGCGGCGCTCTCGGCGGCGAGGTCGAAGGCCGCCACCCGGCTGGCGAAGGAGGTCACCGCCGAGCTCGGCCTGCTCGCGATGCCGCACGCGCGGCTGACCTTCGAGGTCCGGCAGACGGAGGTGGACGCGCCCGCGAAGCTCCTCCACGGCCCGCTCCACGTCGAGGGCCGATGGCTGCGGCACACGTCCTCCGGTGTCGACGAGGTCGAGATGATGCTGGCCGCCAACACGGGTGCCGAGCCGCGGCCGCTGTCGAAGGGCGCCTCCGGCGGCGAGCTGTCGCGGGTGATGCTCGCGCTCGAGGTCGCACTGGCGGGCACCAGCCCGGTGCCGACGTTCGTCTTCGACGAGGTCGACGCCGGCGTCGGCGGAGCGGCCGCGGTCGAGGTCGGCCGCCGCCTCGCCCAGCTCGCCCGCAGCGCGCAGGTGCTGGTCGTGACGCACCTGCCGCAGGTGGCGGCGTACGCCGACCGCCACGTCGTCGTCGAGAAGTCCTCGGACGGCTCGGTGACGAGCTCCGGCCTGACGATGCTCGACGACGAGCAGCGGGAGCGCGAGCTGTCCCGGATGCTCGCGGGTCTCGCCGACTCCGACACCGCCCTCGCCCACGCCCGCGAGCTGCTCGAGGTCGCGCAGGAGGCCCGCGACAGCGCCTGAGCCGAGGGTGAGCAGGGTCACCCTCAGGTCGATCGGGCGTGACCCGATGGGGCCGGTGTGACGGCAGACACCCGACGGTCCAGGCTGCGCCACCTCATCGGCGACCGCAGCATCCGCACCCGCGTCCTGGCGCTGGCCGCCTTCCTGGGGGTGATGACGCTGGTCGTGACGGTGACCGCCGCGGTCGGCGCCCGCCAGGTGGCCGGGTACGGCGACGACCTCGACCGCGCGGTCGCCGTGCAGGACTCCGTCGAGCAGGCCCGCTACGACCTGCTCTGGGCGTCGAACTGGCAGAACATCACCGCCTGGAAGTCGCGCTCCGAGGGCGGCGAGACCGCCGCGGCCCCCGACGGCGACAACCTGAAGAACTACCAGGACGGCGTCGACGGCTTCGAGCAGATCTTCGACATCGACCGGGCGGTGCTCACCGACTCGGCGGCGAAGAACCTCGAGACCATCCAGGCAGAGTGGTCGCAGCTGCTCGACTACAACGACCAGATCCACGACCTCTGGCACAGCGGCGAGCTGGACAAGGGCGACCAGGTCTCCGGCGGCCCGAAGTGGGACATCTACTACGTGATCGCGACGGCGCTCGACGAGCTGTCCGCGTCGGCCGACAGCCGGGTGGAGGCCATCCAGGTCGACACCGAGGCCGCCCAGGACCGCACCCGCACCCTGACGTACGCCGTCACCGCCGTGGCCCTGCTGCTCGGCGCGCTCCTGGCCCTCGGCCTGGCCGCCTCGATCATGGCGCCGGTGCGCCGGATGCGCGACGGCCTGGTGAAGGTGGCCGAGGGCGACCTGCAGGTGCGGGTGCCGGTCGAGTACGACGACGAGATCGGCCAGATGGCCGGGTCCCTCGACACCGCCTTGCAGTCGCTGCGCGGCCTCGTCGGCTCGGTCGCCGAGTCCGCGACCACGGTCGCGTCGGCGGCGGAGGAGCTGACCGCCACGGCGTCCTCGATCGAGGACTCCGCCCTGCAGACGTCCGCCCGGTCCGAGGCCGTCTCGGGCGCCGCGGACGAGGTCTCGCAGAGCGTCGGGGCCGTCGCGGCCGGTGCCGAGGAGATGGGCGTGTCGATCCGCGAGATCGCCGAGAACGCCCACCGCGCGGCCGAGGTCGCCTCGGACGCGGTCGCCGTAGCCGCCGCCACCAACGAGACGGTCGCGATGCTCGGCTCCTCCAGCGCCGAGATCGGCAAGATCGTCAAGGTGATCACCTCGATCGCCGAGCAGACCAACCTGCTGGCCCTGAACGCGACCATCGAGGCCGCGCGTGCCGGCGAGGCCGGCAAGGGGTTCGCCGTCGTCGCCGGCGAGGTCAAGGAGCTCGCGCAGGAGACCGCGCGCGCGACCGAGGAGATCGCGGTGCAGGTCGGCACCATCCAGAAGGACACCGCGGCCTCGGTCGCGGCCATCACCCAGATCTCCGAGATCGTCGGGTCGATCAACGACTACCAGACCACGATCGCCACGGCGGTCGAGGAGCAGACCGCGACGACCAACGAGATGAGCCGCCGGGTCGGCGAGGCCGCCGCGAGCTCGAGCCAGATCGCCGAGCACATCTCGGGCGTCGCGAGCAGCAGCTCGGCGACGACGGGAGCGGTCGACCAGACGACGACCGCGATCTCCGAGCTGGCCGGCATGGCCGAGTCGCTGCGGGCCCAGGTCAGCGCCTTCCGCTACTGATCCGCACCCCTCCCGGAGCCGGGCGCGCCACCCACGGGGGGCGACGCGCCCGGCTCCGCGTGGTTCCGGAATCGCCCTGACCGGTTTGGCACGATGACAGCGTCATGAGCAGCCCGATCACCTCCTCGGTCCAGCAACGCGCCGACACCGGCTCCGGGACGGTCGGGACCGCTCGGGTCGGCCGCCGTGCCCGCGACGTGGCGTCGCGCCTGCGGCCCGGCGACGTGGCGGTCGTCGACCACCTGGACATGGACCGCGTCAGCGCGCAGGTCCTCGTGGACGCCGGCGCCGCGGCGGTCGTCGACGCCGCGGCGATCATCTCGGGTCGCTTCCCGAACCTCGGCCCCCGCGCGCTCGCCGATGCGGGTGTGGTCGTGATCGACCAGGTCGGCGCGGCCGGCCTGGCGGCGATCAGCGACGGCGCCGAGATCCGCCTGGACGGCGGGCGCGTGCTCGTCGGCGGCGCCGAGGTCGCCAGCGGCCGGCGCCTGGACCGGGACGCCGTCGAGGCCGAGATGGAGCAGGCGCGCAGCGGGCTGGCGCGCCAGCTCGCCACCCTCACGCACAGCAGCACCGAGCTGCTGCGGCACGAGGAGGACCTGCTGCTGCACGGCGTGGGCGTGCCGCGGCTCACCACCCGGGTGGCCGGCCGGTCCGCCGTGGTCGTGGCGCGCGACTTCGAGCACGACGCCGGGCTCGCCGGGGTCCGGACCTTCGTCCGTGAGCAGCACCCGGTGGTCATCGGCGTGGGCGCCGCGGCCGACGCCCTCCGGGCAGAGCGGGTGCGCTGCGACGTGGTCGTCGTCGACGCCGGTGAGGACCTGCCGACGGCACCGACCCTGCGAGCCGCGCGCGACGTCGTGGTGCGTACGTCGGGTGGCAGCGCCGCGGCCGTCGTGGAGCAGCTCGAGCGGCTCGGCGTACGACCGTCGCTGATCCACACCGACGCGGCCGCCGAGGACGCCGCGCTCCTGGTCGCCGACGCGGCAGACCCGACCGTGATCGTCGGCGTCGGACTGCGGGCCGCGCTCGAGGAGCTGCTCGACAGCGCCCGGCCAGGGGTGGCCGGCACGGTCCTGACCCGCCTCAAGGTCGGTCCGCGACTCGTCGACGCGACCGCGGTGCCGCAGCTCTACGCCGGCCGCGTCCGGCCCTGGCACCTGCTGCTGGTGATGCTCGCCGGCCTGCTCGCCCTGGCCGCCGCGGTCTCCGTGACCCCCGTCGGCCAGGAGTGGGCCGACTCGTTCTCCGACACCATCCAGGGACTCTTCACGTGATCTCCTACCGACACCACATCGTGTCGCTGGTCGCCGTCTTCGTCGCGCTCGCCGTCGGGGTCGTCCTCGGCGGCGGCCCGCTGACCGACCTCGGTCGCGGCGACGAGCAGGCCGCGGCCACCGTCAGCGCGTCGCGCGCCAACGAGCGCACGGCGGAGTACGGCGACGCCTTCGCGACCGCCGCGGCCCCGACGCTGTACGGCGCCGGCCTCCAGCAGACCTCCGTCGCGATCGTGGCCATGCCCGGCGCGCAGGCCGAGGTCGTCGGCGCGCTCGCCGACCAGGTCGCCGCCGCCGGCGGCCAGGTCAGCGGCACGTACGACGTGCGTGCGGCGCTCGTCGACCCGGGCGAGAAGTCGCTCGTCGACACGCTCGGCTCCCAGCTCGCCGGCGAGCTCGGTGACGGTGTGGTCGCGCCCGACGCGTCGACGTACCCCCGGATCGGGCAGCTGCTCGGGCTCGCGGCCACTCCCGGGGACTTCGGCGCGGCCGGCGTCCGGGCGGTGCGCGAGAGCCTCGCGGGCGCGGAGCTGGTCGAGAGCCCCGCGGAGGCGGGCGGAGCCGGGCTGGCGCTGGTCGTGCTCGGCGACCGCACGGACCCAGCGGTGCTGAGCGGGATCGTCGCCGGCCTCGGGGCGAAGGCACCGGGGGTCGTGGTGGCGGGGGAGACCGCGGCAGCGGCCGCCAACGGCGACCTCGGGGCGCTGCGCGCCGAGCCGGTCGCGGACAACGTCGCCACCGTCGACGGCGCCGAGAACCCGCTCGGCCAGGTGACGACCGTCCTCGCCCTGATCCGGTCGCTCACCACGCCGGGAGGATCCTTCGGTGCGTCGGGTTCGGACGGAGCGGTACCTCTCACGTAGCATGGAGTTCCGTGATCAACGGGACGCCCACCAAGCACGTTTTCGTGACCGGAGGCGTCGCCTCCTCGCTCGGCAAGGGCCTGACGGCCTCCAGCCTCGGCAGCCTTCTCAAGGCTCGAGGGCTGCGGGTGACGATGCAGAAGCTCGACCCCTACCTCAACGTCGACCCCGGGACGATGAACCCGTTCCAGCACGGCGAGGTCTTCGTGACCAACGACGGCGCCGAGACCGACCTCGACATCGGGCACTACGAGCGCTTCCTCGACACCGACCTCAGCCAGATCGCGAACGTCACGACGGGCCAGGTCTACTCGAGCGTGATCGCCAAGGAGCGTCGCGGCGACTACCTCGGCGACACCGTCCAGGTGATCCCGCACATCACGAACGAGATCAAGGAGCGGGTCCTCGCAATGGGCGGGCCCGGGGTCGACGTGGTCATCACCGAGGTCGGCGGCACCGTGGGCGACATCGAGTCGCTGCCGTTCCTCGAGGCCGCGCGCCAGGTGCGCCACGACATCGGCCGCGACAACTGCTTCTTCCTGCACGTCTCGCTGGTGCCCTACATCGGCCCGTCCGGGGAGCTCAAGACCAAGCCCACCCAGCACTCGGTCGCCGCGCTGCGCCAGGTCGGCATCCAGCCCGACGCCGTCGTCTGCCGCGCCGACCGGGAGCTGCCCGACTCCATCAAGCGCAAGATCTCGCTGATGTGCGACGTCGACCAGGAGGCCGTCGTCACGGCGGCCGACGCGCCGTCGATCTACGACATCCCGAAGGTGCTGCACCGCGAGGGGCTGGACGCGTACGTCGTACGCCGTCTCGACCTGCCGTTCCGCGACGTCGACTGGACCGTGTGGGACGACCTCCTGCGCCGGGTGCACCACCCCAAGGAGGAGGTCACCATCGCGCTGGTCGGCAAGTACATCGACCTCCCCGACGCCTACCTCTCGGTCGGCGAGGCGCTCCGCGCCGGCGGCTTCGCCCACGAGGCCAAGGTCAACATCCGCTGGGTGGCGTCCGACGAGTGCCAGACCCAGGCGGGCGCCGCGAAGATGCTCCAGGACGTCGACGCCGTCTGCGTGCCCGGTGGCTTCGGGGTGCGCGGCATCGAGGGCAAGCTCGGCGCGCTCACGTACGCGCGCACCCACGGCATCCCGACCCTCGGGCTGTGCCTGGGCCTGCAGTGCATGGTCATCGAGTACGCCCGCACGGTGCTGGGCCTCGAGAAGGCCGGCTCCACCGAGTTCGACCCGGACACCCCGGAGCCGGTGATCGCCACGATGGAGGAGCAGCTGCGCTTCGTCGAGGGCGCCGGCGACCTGGGCGGCACGATGCGCCTGGGCCTCTACCCGGCCGCGCTCAAGGAGGGCAGCATCGCCCGTGAGGTGTACGGCGCCGCGGAGATCGACGAGCGGCACCGGCACCGGTACGAGGTCAACAACGCCTACCGCGACCAGCTCGAGGCCGCGGGGATCGTCTTCTCGGGGACCTCTCCGGACAACAGCCTGGTCGAGTTCGTCGAGCTCTCGCGCGACGTGCACCCCTACTACATCGCCACCCAGGCCCACCCCGAGCTGCGATCGCGGCCGACCCGGCCGCACCCGCTCTTCCGGGGGCTGGTCGGCGCGGCCATCGAGCGGCAGAAGGAGCTGCGCTTCCCGATCGACGAGAGCGGCCTGCGCCGCGAACCGGTCGACGAGGACTGACGCGTGCCGGAGCTCGCTGACCGCGACGAGCGGTGGCCGGTCGCCCGTTCGGAGGACCGGCACCGCGACGACTGGGTGGTCGCGCTGCGCGAGGACTGGATCCGGCGGCCCGACCACCCCGACGACGAGCCGTTCAGCCGCCTGGTGCTCGAGCATCCCGGCGCGGTCGTCGTGCTGGCGGTCGACGACCGGGAGCGGGTCTTCTGCCTGTGGCAGTACCGCCACCCGGCCGGGCGCCGGTTCGTCGAGCTGCCGGCGGGGCTGCTCGACGTCGACGGCGAGGACCCGCTCGAGACCGCGCGGCGCGAGCTGGTCGAGGAGGCCGGGCTCGAGGCCACCGACTGGGTGGCGCTCGGCACGGCGTACTCCTCACCGGGCATCTCCGCCGAGATCCACCACTACTTCGTGGCCCGCGGGCTCTCGGAGGCCGACCGCGGCGACTTCGTGGCCCGGCACGAGGAGGCCGACATGGAGACCGCATGGGTGCCGTACGCCGACCTGCGCGCCGCCGTCCTGGGCGGGCGGGTGACCGACGCCCACACGGTCCTCGGGGTGCTGCTGGCGGGGGACCGGGGCCTGGCGGGAAGGGCCGAAGGCCGGGAGTAGGCTCGCGGCGCGCCACAACGACGTGGCGCAGGTCACTGAAGGAGCACCAGGGTGAAGGTCGGCGTCCCCAAGGAAGTCAAGAACCACGAGTACCGGGTGGCGATCACCCCGATCGGTGTCCACGAGCTGGTGGCGCACGGGCACGAGGTGCTGATCCAGCAGGGCGCGGGCGAGGGGTCGCAGGTCCCTGACGAGGAGTACGTCGCGGCCGGAGCCCGGATCGTCCCGGACGCGGACGAGACCTGGGGCGCCGCCGACATGGTGCTCAAGGTCAAGGAGCCGGTCGCCGAGGAGTACCACCGGCTGCGCGAGGACCTCACGCTCTTCACCTACCTCCACCTCGCGGCCGACAAGCCGCTGACCGACGAGCTGCTCGAGACCAGGGTCACCGGCATCGCCTACGAGACCGTGCAGCTGCCCTCGGGCGGGCTGCCGCTGCTCTACCCGATGTCGGAGGTCGCCGGCTGCCTGGCGCCGCAGGTCGGCGCCTACTCCCTGATGAAGGCCCAGGGCGGCCGCGGCGTGCTGATGGGCGGCGTCGGTGGCGTCGCCAACGCGAAGGTCGTCATCATCGGCGCCGGCGTCTCGGGGCAGAACGCCGCGAACATCGCGCTCGGCATGGGCGCGGACGTGACGCTGCTCGACACCGACCTGGACAAGCTGCGGATGTCCTTCTGGCGCTACAACAACCGCGTGCACGGGCTCGCGAGCTCCAGGCTGGCGATCGAGCAGCAGGTCACCGAGGCCGACATGGTCATCGGCGCGGTGCTGATCCCCGGCGCGGCGGCGCCGAAGCTGGTCTCCAACGAGCTGGTGTCCCGGATGAAGCCGGGCTCGGTGCTCGTCGACATCGCCGTCGACCAGGGCGGCTGCTTCGAGGACACCCACGCCACCACGCACGCGGACCCGACCTACCAGGTGCACGGGTCGACGTTCTACTGCGTGGCGAACATGCCCGGCGCGGTGCCCAACACGTCGACGTACGCGCTGACCAACGCGACCATGCCGTACGTCGTGGCGCTCGCCGACAAGGGCTGGCAGCAGGCCTGCCGCGACGACCGCTCGCTGGCACTCGGCCTCAACACCCACGCCGGCCAGCTCACCAACGCCCCGGTCGGCGAGGCCGTCGGCATCGACGCGGTGAGTCTGGAGAGCGTGCTCGCCTAGGCTTCTCCCGCCATGGGAGATCCACAGCGCGCCGTGCGCACCTATCTCGACCACCTCTCGGTCGAGCGCGGCCTGGCCGCGAACACGCTGTCGTCGTACCGCCGCGACCTGCGGCGCTACCTCGACTTCCTCGCGCAGAGCGGGGTCGAGGACCTCGACCAGGTGAGCGAGGCGACGGTGACCGGGTTCCTGGTGCGGCTGCGCGAGGGCGACGCCGAGCACCCACCGCTGAGCTCGACGTCGGCGGCCCGTACCGTCGTGGCGGTGCGTGGGTTCCACAAGTTCGCGGTCGCCGACGGGCTGGCCACCGCCGACCCGGCCCACGGGGTCAAGCCACCGGCGCCGGCGAAGCGGCTGCCGAAGGCGCTGCCGCTGGCCGACGTCGAGGCGATCCTCGACGCCGCCGGGTCGCCCGGCACCACGCTCGCGCTGCGCGACCGGGCGCTGCTGGAGCTGCTCTACGGCACCGGTGCGCGGATCTCGGAGGCCGTCGGGCTCGACGTCGACGACCTCGATGCGGTCGAGGGGACCGTTCTGCTGCGCGGCAAGGGCAGCAAGGAGCGGATCGTGCCCGTCGGGTCGTTCGCCCGCGAGGCGCTGGACGCGTACCTCGTGCGCGGGCGGCCGGAGCTCGCGGCGGTCACGACGGGCCCGTCCACCGGGGGAGCGCTCTTCCTCAACGCGCGGGGCGGGCGGCTGTCGCGGCAGTCGGCGTGGGCCGTCCTCGTGAAGGCGGCCGACCGGGCGGGCGTGACGAAGGACGTCTCGCCGCACACGCTGCGCCACTCGTTCGCGACCCACCTGCTCGACGGCGGTGCCGACGTACGCGTCGTGCAGGAGCTGCTCGGGCACGCGTCGGTGACGACCACGCAGGTCTACACGCTGGTGACCGTCGACAACCTGCGTGAGGTCTTCGCCACGGCCCATCCGAGGGCCCGTGACTGACCTCCTCGACGAGATCACCGCCGCGGCCGCCGACCGCGGCCTGGAGCTCTATCCCCACCAGGAGGAGGCGGTCCTCGCGCTGCTGGCGGGGGACAACGTCGTGCTGGCGACGCCCACCGGGTCCGGCAAGTCGCTGGTCGCGGAGTCCGCCCACCGCGCGGCGCTCGCGGAGGACCGGGTGTCCTTCTACACCGCGCCGATCAAGGCGCTGGTCAACGAGAAGTTCTTCGCGCTGGTCGAGACGTTCGGCGCCGACGACGTCGGCATGCTGACCGGCGACGCGTCGGTGAACCCGGACGCCCCGATCATCTGCTGCACCGCCGAGGTTCTCGCCAACATCGCGCTGCGTGAGGGTGCCCGCGCGGACGTCGGGCTCGTGGTGATGGACGAGTTCCACTTCTACGCCGAGCCCGATCGCGGCTGGGCGTGGCAGGTGCCGCTGCTGGAGCTGCCGCAGGCGCAGCTCCTGCTGATGTCGGCGACGCTCGGCGACGTCACCGACCTCGCCGCCGACCTGACCCGTCGCAACGGGCGCGAGACCACGGTCGTCGCCGACGCCGAGCGCCCGGTGCCGCTGTCGTTCTCGTGGTCAGTGACGCCGATGGCCGAGACGCTCGAGGAGCTGGTGACGACCGGCCAGGCGCCGGCGTACGTCGTGCACTTCACGCAGAAGGACGCCGTCGAGCACGCGACGACCCTGCTCAAGGCGGGCTGGATCCCCAAGCCCGACCTCGGCACCCGCCTCGACCACGTGCGGTTCGGCAGCGGCTTCGGCAAGACGCTCTCGAAGCTGCTGCGGCGCGGCGTCGGAGTCCACCACGCCGGGATGCTGCCGCGCTACCGGCGGCTGGTCGAGCAGCTCGCCCAGGCCGGTCTGCTCTCGGTCATCTGTGGCACCGACACGCTCGGGGTCGGCATCAACGTGCCGATCCGGACCGTGCTGTTCACCGGGCTGGCGAAGTTCGACGGCAACCGGCAGCGGGTGCTGCGCACCCGCGAGTTCCTGCAGATCGCCGGGCGTGCGGGCCGCGCGGGCTTCGACACGGCGGGGTACGTCGTCGTGCAGGCGCCCGAGCACGTCATCGAGAACGAGAAGGCCAAGGCGAAGGCCGAGGAGCGGCGGGCCGCCGGGAAGAAGAACTCCAAGGCCCAGCTGAAGAAGCCGCCCGAGGGCACGGTGGTGTGGACCGAGCAGACCTACGAGAAGCTCGTCGGCGGCGTGCCCGAGCAGCTGGTCTCGCGGATGAAGGTCGACAACGCGATGCTCGTCAACGTCCTCGCCCGCGAGGAGGACGCGTTCCCCGTCATGCGGCGGCTGCTCACCGACAACCACGAGGACCGGCGCCAGCAGGTCCGGCTCGCCCGCCGCGCGTTGCGGCTGGCCCGGTCGCTGGTGCACTCGGGGGTGGTGACGCGGCTCGACCAGCTCGACGAGCTCGGCCGGCGCTACGTGCTCACCGTCGACCTGCCGGAGGACTTCGCGCTCAACCAGCCGCTGGCGCACTTCGCCCTCGCGGCGCTCGACGTGCTCGACCCGGAGGCGGTCGAGCGCACCCTCGACATCGTGTCGGTGATCGAGGCGGTGCTTGAGGGGCCGCGGCAGGTGCTGCTGCAGCAGCAGTTCGCCGCGCGCGGCGAGGCGGTCGCCGAGATGAAGGCCGACGGGATCGAGTACGAGGAGCGGATGACGCTGCTCGAGGACGTCACCTGGCCGCAGCCGCTGGCCGAGCTGCTGGGGGCGACGTACGAGATCTACCGACAGACGCACCCATGGCTGCCCGACGACGCGCTGCAGCCGAAGTCGATCGCGCGCGAGATGTACGAGCAGGGCATGTCGTTCACCGACTTCGTCTCGCGCTACCAGCTGGCGCGGTCCGAGGGGCTGGTGCTGCGCTACCTGACCGACGCCTACCGCACGCTGCGGCAGACCGTGCCCGAGCAGCACCGCACCCCCGAGCTCGACGACCTCGTCGAGTGGCTGGGGGAGACCGTGCGCCAGACCGACTCGTCGCTGCTCGACGAGTGGGAGGCGCTCGCCGACCCCTCGCACGTGCGCTCGGACGTGGCCCACCACGAGCCCCCGCCGTCCCCGCGGCCGATCTCGAAGCAGTCCCGGGCGTTCGCCGTGATGATCCGCAACGCGATGTGGCGCCGCGTGGAGCTCGTCGCGCGCGACGACCTCGACGGGCTGGTCGCGCTCGAGCGGATGGCGGCGGACCGCACCGATCCTCCTGGCGAGGTCGTGATGACGCGATCGGCGTGGGACGAGGCGATCGAGGACTACTACGCGGAGCACGACCGGGTGCGGCTCGACGCCGACGCCCGCGGGCCCGCGCTGCTGGCCGTCACCGAGTCCGGGCGCCGCTGGGAGGTGCGGCAGACGATCCACGACCCCGAGGGCCACCACGACTGGGTGATCGAGGCGGTCGCCGACCTCGACGCGTCCGACGAGGCCGGCGAGCTCGCGCTCTCGGCGGTGGCGATGCGGCGGCTGGGCGGCTGATCCGCCCGCTGGTCCGGCGTCAGCCGAGCCAGGCGTCGCGGGTCTGCACGGCGGTGTCGGGGTAGTCGGCGAAGAGGCCGTCGACGCCGGCGTCGAGGAACGCGGCGATCTCGGCCTCCACGTCACCTCGGGCGTTCGGGTCGGTGCCGATCCGCCAGACGGGCGCGAGGAACTGGTTCTCGTTGCGGATCGTCCACACCACGACCTTCAGGCGAGCCCGGTGCGCGTCGTCGACGACGGTCGTCTCCTGGGGCGCGGTCGCCGGCGGGATGACCCACGACTTGTTGGCGCCGAGCCAGTCGGCGTACGTCGCGATCGCCCTCAGCCCGGTGGGAGTGACCATCTGGGCGTACGTCGTGCCGGGCTGGTCGAAGGGGCCGCCGGCGCCGTCGACGAGCTGCACGAGCGGCACCTTCGTCATCCGGTCGAGGTCGCGGAGGTTGCCGATCTCGAACGACTGGACGGCGACGTCGGCGTGCTTCGAGTCCAGCCCGTGGCGGCGCAGCGTGCGCACCAGCGGCTCCTCCATCGACAGGCCGATGGAGTCGAAGTACGTCGGGTGCTTGGTCTCGGGCGCGACGCCGATGTCGCGGCCGCTCCGTCGCTCCGCGAGCCGCACGAGCCGCAGCACCTCGTCGAGCGTGGGGATCTCGAACTGGCCGTCGTACGCGGTGTTCCCGGGCCGCACCTGCGGGAGCCGCTCCTTGGCGCGCAGCGTCTTGAGCTCGGCGAGCGTGAAGTCCTCGGTGAACCACCCGGTCACGGCACGGCCGTCGATGGTCTTGGTGGTGCGCCGGTCGGCGAACTCGGGGTGCGCGGCGACGTCGGTCGTGCCGCTGATCTCGTTCTCGTGGCGAGCGACGAGGACGCCGTCCTTCGTGGACACCAGATCGGGCTCGACGTAGTCGGCGCCGAGGTCGATGGCGAGCTGGTACGCCGCGAGCGTGTGCTCGGGGCGGTAGCCGGAGGCGCCGCGGTGGGCGAAGACGAGGGGAGCGGCCTCGTGGCCGTGGCCGTGGTCGCGGCCACGGTCGTGTGCGGCGACCGGGGCGGCGACGAGGATCGGGGCGGCGATGATGCCGGCGACGGCACCCAGCAGGGGGATGGTCCGAGATGTCATGGCCGTGATCGAAGCGGCTCCGGGTGACCTCCCGGCGAGGCGCCGGTGAACAGGATGCCTCGGTTGGTCGCCCAAGCGATCCGTAGGCTGGCGGCATGGCCGACGTGCAGACCACCCAGAATCCGTCCGCGAGCCGCTACGAGGCGCACATCGACGGCGAGCTGGCCGGCTTCGCCGAGTACCAGCTCACCGACCAGCTGATCATCTTCACCCACACCGAGGTGGACGAGAGGTTCGAGGGGCAGGGCGTCGGCTCGGCACTCGCGCGCTTCGCTCTCGACGACGTCCGGGCCGACGGTTCCCGTCGGGTGCTGCCGCTCTGCCCGTTCATCAAGCGCTGGATCTCCAAGCATCGCGACTACGTCGACCTGGTCTACGGCGCCCCAGCGAGCACCGTGAACGACTAGCGGTCGTCCACAGGCCTGTGCACAGGGCAGCCCGTCCCTGTGCACCACCCGACTGCGCAGTACACACCTCATCAACAGATTTCCCGGTCGGCTTGGGGGTTTCGATCCCGGTGTTGTCGCTGTCGGAGGGCGGTCCTAGGCTCGCCCGGGAGTCGACCACAAGTCGCCGTGTCGACAAGTCGGGAGGAGAAATCGGATGAGTGCAGGTGGCACCTTCGGAGGACCGGTCCCCCCGTCCGGAGCGGCCGGTTCGATGCCGCCCCTGGTGCGCACCCCGACTCCTTCCCCCGACCCACGAGATGAGCTGCCCGTGTCGTCAGACCCCCTTCCCTTCGAGCGTCCCGCCGTCGCCGAGCGTGAGCTCGGCCCGACCGGCCGCCCGATCCCGGACCTGCCCGAGCCCCGGCCGTTGAGCACCCACGGCCGCGCCCGGGTGGTGTCGATGTGCAACCAGAAGGGCGGGGTCGGCAAGACCACGACGGCGATCAACCTGGGCGCGTCGCTGGCGGAGTACGGCCGCAAGGTGCTGCTCGTCGACTTCGACCCGCAGGGATCGCTGTCGGTCGGACTGGGGCTCAACCCCCACGAGATGGAGCTGACCGTCTACAACCTCCTGATGGAGAAGGACGTCGAGCTGTCCGAGGTCGTCGTCCCGACCGGCGTCGAGGGGATGGACCTGCTGCCGTCCAACATCGACCTCTCCGCCGCCGAGGTGCAGCTCGTCCACGAGGTCGCCCGCGAGCAGACCCTGCAGCGCGTACTGGCGCCGGCGATCGAGCACTACGACGTGATCCTCATCGACTGCCAGCCCTCGCTCGGCCTGCTGACCGTCAACGCCCTCACCGCGTCCGACGGCGTCATCGTGCCGCTGGAGTGCGAGTACTTCGCCCTGCGCGGCGTCGCACTGCTGAAGACGACCATCGACAAGGTGCGCGAGCGGCTCAACCCGCGCCTGGAGATCGACGGCGTGCTCGGCACCATGTACGACGGCCGCACGCTGCACAGCCGCGAGGTCATGGAGCGGCTGGTCCAGGCCTGGGGCGACCGGGTGTTCCACACGGTCATCCGCCGCACGGTGAAGTTCTCCGACTCGACCGTGGCCGGCGAGCCGATCACGTCGTACGCGTCGTCCTCCACTGGCGCCGACGCCTACCGCCAGCTGGCCAAGGAGGTGCTCGCCAGGTGGCCCGTCGCGTGAGCCTTCCCGCCGCCGACGACCTCTTCCGCCGCACCGCCCCCCACGCCGAGGACGCGCCCGCGGCAGAGGAGCCGGAGGAGGCGGCGTCCGGATCGAGCCGGCCCCGGCGGCCGAGCGGCCGGGTGCGGCACGACGAGAAGATGACGGTCTACGTGACCTCCGACGAGCTGCTCGACCTCGAGCACGCCCGGCTGGTGCTGCGTCGCTCGCACGGCCTCGCGGTGGACCGCGGCCGGCTGGTGCGCGAGGCGATCGCGATGGTGCTCGCCGACTTCGACGCGCACGGTGACGACAGCGCGCTGGTCCGACGATTGACCGAGGAATGACCGCGGGCGTCCAGCAGCCCGAGGGGACCGTCGATCCCGCCGTCGCACAGACGGCGGGGGAGGCCGCGCCCGCGTTCGAGGTGCGCCTCGCCAACTTCGAGGGCCCCTTCGACCTGCTGCTCAACCTGATCGCCAAGCACAAGCTCGACATCACCGAGGTCTCGCTCTCCAAGGTGACCGACGAGTTCATCGCCCACGTGAAGGCGATGGGCTCGTCCTGGGACCTCGAGCAGACCACGTCGTTCCTGCTCGTCGCCTCCACCCTGCTCGACCTCAAGGCCGCGCGGCTGCTGCCGCAGGGCGACGTCGAGGACGAGGAGGACCTCGCGCTGCTCGAGGCCCGCGACCTGCTCTTCGCCCGGCTCCTGCAGTACAAGGCGTTCAAGCTGGTCGCTGGCGTGATCGAGGAGCGGCTGGCGACGGAGTCGCGGCGGCACGCGCGGGCCGTGGGTCTCGAGGAGCGGTACGCCGGGCTCCTGCCGGACGTGCTGATCGGCATCGGGCTCGACCAGTTCGCCCAGCTCGCGGCGAAGGCGCTGGAGCCGAAGCCGGTGCTCGAGCTCTCGCTGCACCACATCCACGCCGCCAAGGTGAGCGTGCGCGAGCAGGCGGCGCTCGTGGTGGAGCGGCTGCGGCGCAGTGGCGCGATGACGTTCCGGGCGCTGTGCGGCGACTCGCCGGACCGGCTGACGACCGTGGCCCGGTTCCTGTCGCTGCTCGAGCTCTTCCGCGAGGGCGCGGTGGGGTTCGAGCAGCTCACGCCGTTGGGCGAGCTGACCGTACGGTGGACAGGAGACGACGACGCCGACGTCGACGACCTGGTCACCGACGAGTTCGACGGGGCGCCGCCCGAGGTCGCCGCTGTGTCGGAGAGCGGCGCAGGCGAAGCAGCAGACGAGGGAGATGACGGGGATGACTGAGGCCGAGGTCGAGGAGCAGATCGCCGTACCGGTCGCCGCCCTGCGGCCGTCGCTGGAGGCGCTGCTGATGGTGGCAGACCAGCCGATGGAGACGGTGGCGCTGGCGACGGCGGTGGGCTACCCCGTCGACGAGGTGACGGCTGCGCTGGGCGAGCTCGCGGCGGAGTACACCGAGCAGGGGCGCGGCTTCGAGCTGCGCAACGTCGGGGGCGGGTGGCGCTACTACACCCGCGACGAGTACGCCGCGGTCGTCGAGGGCTACGTGCTCGAGGGCCAGCAGGCCCGGCTCACGCAGGCCGCCCTGGAGACGCTCGCTGTCGTGGCCTACAAGCAGCCCGTGTCGCGCGCCCGGGTCTCGGCGATCCGCGGCGTCAACGTCGACGGCGTGATGCGCACGCTGCTGACCCGCGGGCTGGTCGAGGAGGCCGGGCAGGACCACGAGACCGGCGCCAACCTCTACCGGACGACCGGCTACTTCCTGGAGCGCATCGGCATCACGTCGCTCGACGAGCTGCCCGAGCTCGCGCCGTACCTGCCCGACATGGCGGACCTCGAGGACGAGCTCGCCGAGATGGTCGCGCCGGCGCCGGTCGCGACGGAGTCGGCGCCCGAGCCGGAGCCCGGGCCGCACCACCCGCACTCGCCGCACTCCGGTGACGGCACCGAGCCCGACGGCGGGACCGAGCCGACGTGAACCCTGCCGGTATCGAGACCGACGACGAGGGCCTGGTCCGGCTGCAGAAGCTGCTCGCGCAGTCCGGCGTCGCGTCGCGGCGCAAGTGCGAGGAGCTGATGCTCGACGGACACGTGGAGGTCGACGGCGAGGTCGTGACGCGACTCGGCACCAAGGTCGACCCGCGCACCGCGGTGATCCGCGTCGACGGGAAGCGTCTCCCGCCGATCTCGGAGAAGGTCTACCTGGTGCTCAACAAGCCCCGCGGCGTGGTGTCGACGATGTCCGATCCGGAGGGGCGCCGCACGCTCGGTGACCTCGTCGCCGACCGGCCGGAGCGGCTCTTCCACGTCGGCCGGCTCGACACCGACACCTCGGGACTGATCCTGCTGACCAACGACGGCGACTTCGCGCAGCGGATGGCGCACCCGTCGTACGAGGTCGACAAGACGTACGTCGCCGAGGTCGAGGGCGAGGTCTACCGCCGGATCGTCAAGCAGCTCCTCGAGGGCGTCACGCTGGAGGACGGCCCGGTGACCGTGCGGAAGGCCCGGATCGTGGAGGCGTCGGCGTCGCGGTCGATCGTCGAGCTCGTCATCCACGAGGGCCGCAACCGCATCGTGCGCCGGCTGCTCGACCACGTCGGCCACCCGGTCCGGCGGCTGACCCGCACCGCCATCGGTCCGGTCCCGCTGGGTCGGCTGCCGGTCGGCGAGATGCGGGAGCTGAGCCAGGCGGAGCTGGGGGAGCTGCTCGACCGGGCGCAGCTCTGAACGACGCGCGCGTCAGTGCCTGCTGAGCGGTGACCGGTCGCCGACCAGCCAGCGGTGCCCGAACGGGTCGTCGAAGCTGCCCTGGCGGTGCCGGCCCCACGGCATCTCGTGGTCGCGCACGGGGTCGCGGCTGCCGTCGGCGCCGGCGGCGACCGCCCGGGCCACGAACGCGTCCGGGTCGTCGACGAACACCTCGATCCTGACCGTCCGGGAGCCGAGGCGCTCGGGCGTCTCCCAGCCGTTGTCCTCGGGCTCGCCGAGGAAGAACGGCGCGCCGGCGACGGCCAGCCCGACGACGCCGCCGAGGTCCCACAGGACCTCGGCACCGAGCGCCTGCTCGTACCACGACCGGGCCGCGCTCGCGTCGGCGACGGCGAGCATCACCGAGATCGTCAACGCCGGCGGTTCGGCCACCGGACCATCGTGGTCCGACCGGGTGGGGTTGGCAACGTCTACTGTGGAGGCGTGGGCGCGGCGATCCACCCGGCGCTGGCGCCGTACGTCGCCTCGGTGACGGCGTACGACGTCGACCTCGGCGCGCCCGGGGTGCACCGAGGCCTGCCGGGGACGACGCTCACCTTCGTGCTGCCGGTGGGCGAGCCGCTGGACGTCGGGTGGCGGGGTCGGCCGGGGAGCCGGGGGACCCGATGGTCGACGCTGTCCGGACTCCATGCGGGACCGGCGGAGATCCACCACGACGGGCACCAGGTCGGCGTGCAGCTCGCGGTGACGACGGCCGGGGCTCGGGCGCTCTTCGGCCTGCCCGCCGCCGCGCTCGCCGGGGCGCTGGTCGAGCTCGACGACGTCGCGCCCGCGCTGCGGGACCTGCCCGAGCGGCTCGACGGCTGTCCGCCGGAGGCGCGCGTGCGGGTCGTCGAGGAGGCGCTGCTCCGGCAGCTCGCCCGCGACGACGCCCCCGGTCCGCAGGCGGAGGTCGGCCGAGCGCTCGCCCGGCTCACCCGGGGTGCCAGCGTGCAGGCGGTGGCCGACGACGTCGGCTACAGCCGCCGCCACCTCGGCACGCTCGTCCGCCGGGAGTGCGGACTGACGCCGCAGGAGGTGCGGCGGGTCGGCCGGTTCGAGCGGTCGCGCGCGGTGCTGGGCCGGATCCCGCTCGCCGACGCGGCGCAGCGGTGCGGGTACGCCGACCAGGCGCACCTCGCCCGCGAGTGGGTCACCCTGGCGGGCTGCCCGCCGACGACGTGGCTGCGCGAGGAGTTCCCGTTCCTTCAAGACCTGCACGCAGGTGCGGAGGGAGAGTCGGAGTCATGAGCAACGCAGCAGAGGTCAGGCTCTGGCACACCATGTCCTTCCGCGACGCCGACGCGATGATCGCGTGGCTGGGCGCCGTCGGGTTCGTGGAGCACGCGACGTACCGCGACGAGAAGGACCCGACCGTCGTCGTCCACGCGGAGTGGCTCTGGCCGGGTGGGGGCGGGCTGATGTTCGGCAGCCGGCGGCCCGACGCCGCCGTCGACAACGTGGGCGGCTCCGCGGCGTACCTCGTCACCGACGACCCGGACGCCGTCTTCCAGCGCGCGGTCGACGCCGGCGCGAAGGTCACCCGCGAGCTGGTCGACCAGGACTACGGCGGCCGCGGCGGCAGCGTCGAGGATCCCGAGGGCAACCACTGGTCGTTCGGGAGCTATCAGCCGTCGTAGCCGGGGTGTCGGTTTCCCCGGTGGGCCGGGGAAACCAGAACTTCCGGGCCGAAACTTCGGCCGAGAACGTCAGGCTTCCCCGGTGGGCCGGGGAAACCTCCACGGCTGAGACGGCGCGTCCGGTGCAGGCGGCCGCTCGTTAGGGTGGCCGCGTGGCAGTGAGGGCAGTGCGAGGAGCGACCCAGCTCGACGAGGACGTGCGCGACCACATGCTCGAGCGGGTCGCGGAGATGGTGACCGACGTGATGGAGGCCAACGGCCTCGACGTCGACGACTTCATCTCGGTGGTCTTCACGGCGACGTCCGACCTGCACTCGGAGTTCCCGGCGTACGCCGCCCGCCGGCTCGGGTTCGGCGACGTGCCGCTGCTGTGTGCGCGCGAGCTCGAGATCGAGGGGTCGATGCCCCGCGTCGTGCGGATGATGGCGCACGTCGAGACCGACCTGCCGCGCGCGGACATCACGCACGTCTACCTCCACGGTGCCGCCGCGCTGCGTCGCGACCTCACCCGCGTCCGCGCGGTGCCCGACGATGAGTGACGCCGCACCGACGACAGCACCGACGACAGCACCGACGCTGGTCGGCCCCGTCGAGGTCGTCGGCACCGGGCTGCTCGGCACGTCCGTCGCCCTCGCCTGCCGCCGGGCGGGCCTCGAGGTGCTGCTGTCGGACGTCGTGCCCGAGCACGTGCGAACGGCGTCCGCGCTCGGCGCCGGCCGCCCGCGCCGGGCGGAGGACCGGCCCCAGCTCGTCGTCGTGGCCGTGCCGCCCGACCACCTCGGCCCGGCGATCGCCGCCGCGCTCGATGAGGGTGACTCCGTCGTCACCGACGTCGGCAGCGTGAAGTCCGGTCCGCTCGCCGCGGTCGGCGACCACCCGGGAGTACGCCGCTACGTCGGCAGCCACCCGATGGCCGGCAGCGAGCGGTCCGGGCCGCTGGCGGCGTCGGCAGACCTGTTCGAGGGCCGCCCGTGGGCGGTCGCACCGCACCCGGACGCCGACGCCGATGCCGTCGCGCTGGTCGAGCAGCTCGTGAAGCTCTGCGCGGCCGTCGTCGTACGCCTCCGGCCCGAGGACCACGACCGGGCGGTCGCCCGGACCTCGCACGTGCCGCACCTGCTCGCGTCGCTCGCGGCCGGACGCCTGGCCGACGCGCCCGCCGACCACCTCAGGTTGTCCGGCCAGGGGGTGCGCGACGTGACGCGCGTGGCCGCCGGCAGCCCGGCGCTCTACGGCCAGATCGTCACCGCGAACGCCGACGCCGTGCTCGGCCTCCTCGGCGAGGTCCGCGGGGAGCTGGACGCGCTCATCGCCGCCATCGCGACCGCGGACGGCGACGCGCTCGCTGCGGTGCTCCAGCAGGGCGTCGCCGGCACCCACGCGATCCCCGGCAAGCACGGCGGACCGGTGCGGCCGACGGCGTCGGTGTTCGTCTCGGTGCCCGACGAGCCTGGCGTGCTTGCCCGGCTCTTCGCAGCGGCGGGGGAGAGCGACGTCAACATCGAGGACGTCCGCATCGACCACGACCTCGGCCGCGCCGTCGGCCTGGTCGAGCTCATCGTCGACGTGGCGAGCAGCGAGCACCTGCTGGAGTCGCTCGAATCTCGTGGGTGGGTGACACACCGGTAGGCTGCGGCCCCGTGAACAGCTCCGCGCGCATCGCTCCTGCCGGCCTCGTCGTCGCCATCGACGGCACCTCGGGCTCGGGCAAGTCGAGCACGTCGCGCGGGGTCGCCGATCGGCTCGGTCTGCGCTACCTCGACACCGGCGCGATGTTCCGCGCGATGACCTGGTGGATGCTCGAGCACGACGTCGACGTGCACGACCCGGCCGCGGTGGCCGCCCGCGCCGGCGACCCGGAGATCGTCTCCGGCACCGACCCGCTCGGGCCCACGATCACCGTCGACGGCACCGACGTCGCCGTCGGCATCCGCAGCGACGCCGTCAACGCCGCCGTCTCGCCGGTCAGCGCGGTCCCCGAGGTGCGCGCCCGGCTGCTCCAGCTCCAGCGCGCCGTCATCGCCGCCGAGACCGTCGCGGGCGGCATCGTGGTGGAGGGGCGCGACATCGGGTCGGTCGTCGCTCCCGACGCCCCGGTCAAGGTCTACCTCAGCGCCGACCCCGCTGCCCGGGCCGCGCGCCGCGCCGCCGAGCAGGGTGGCGCCGACGTGGCGACCACCCAGGAGTCGCTGCTCGCGCGCGACCGGATCGACTCGGGCCGGGCGACCGCCCCACTGGTGCAGGCCGACGGCGCCGTCCACATCGACACCACGCCGTACACCCTCGACGAGGTCATCGGCCTGGTCGTCTCCCTCGTCGAGGACGCCGGAGCGCGCAGATGATGACGCAGCGCGCCCACCTCGCCCCGCCGCGCAGCGACCGGGTCAAGGGAGCCCCGCGCTACCTGCTCCACTCGCCGCTGCGGCCGCTGTCGCGCTTCATCATCCGGCGGCGGTACGTCGTGCGCGTGCACGGCAGCGCGCAGGTGCCGACCGACGGCCCGGTCATCTACGCCTCCAACCACGTCGGAGTGATCGACGGGCCGATGCTCGCGATCTTCGGGCCCCGGCCCGCCCACGCCCTGACGAAGATCGAGATGTTCAGGGGCGTCCTCGGCCGCTTCCTGTGGCACTCGGGCCAGATCCCGCTGGACCGGTTCAACACCGACCCGCGCGCGGTGAAGACCTGCCTGCGTGCGCTGCGCGACGGCCGGGCGATCGGCATCTACCCCGAGGGCAGCCGCGGACCGGGCGACCTCGAGCGGTTCCACCGCGGCGCGGCCTACCTGGCGCTGGTGTCGGGCGCGCCCGTCGTACCCGTGATCATGCTCGGCAGCCGTGAGCCGGGCGGCACCAGCGGGTCGCTGCCCCGGCGCGGAGCCACGATCGACATGGTCTTCGGCGAGGTCTGGCGCACCGACGCGGTGCCGTGGCCGCGGACCCGGGAACAAGTCGAGAAGGCCTCGTTGTTGCTGCGGGAGCACATGCTGGTCCAGCTGGACCGGGCGCGCGCGTCGACCGGGAGAGAGCTCCCGGGTCCGCTGCCGCCGACCGACGTAGATCCCGACCCCGCTACCGGGGTCACCGATGAAGGAGCACCATGACCGAGCTCGAGCCTGCCACCGCGGAGGCGCTCGGCCCCGTCCCCGTCCTCGCCGTGGTGGGGCGACCCAACGTCGGCAAGTCGACGCTGGTCAACCGGATCATCGGCCGCCGTGAGGCGGTCGTCGAGGACGTCCCGGGCGTGACCCGCGACCGCGTGTCGTACGACGCGAACTGGAACGGCCGCGCCTTCACCGTGGTCGACACCGGCGGCTGGGACCCCGACGCCCGCGGCCTCGCCGAGCGGATCGCCGCGCAGGCGGAGGTGGCTGTCAGCCTGGCCGACGCGGTGCTCTTCGTGGTCGACGCGACCGTCGGCATCACCGACGCCGACGAGGCCGTCGTCAGGATCCTGCGGAAGTCCGGCAAGCCCGTCGTGCTGGCGGCCAACAAGGTCGACGACCAGCGGACCGAGGCGGAGGCCTACGGGCTGTGGAACCTCGGCCTCGGCGAGCCGTTCCCGGTCTCCGCGCTGCACGGCCGGGGTTCGGGCGACATGCTCGACGCCGTACTGGCGGCGCTGCCGGAGCCGCCGCCCGAGCGGGAGGCCGAGGTCGGCGGGCCGCGCCGGATCGCGATCGTCGGCAAGCCGAACGTCGGCAAGTCCTCCATGCTCAACAAGCTCGCGGGGGAGGAGCGCGTCGTCGTCGACAACGTCGCCGGCACGACCGTCGACCCCGTCGACGAGCTCGTCGAGCTCGGCGGCCGCACCTGGCGCTTCATCGACACCGCCGGCCTGCGCAAGCGCGTCAAGGAGGCCTCGGGGCACGAGTACTACGCCTCGCTGCGCACGTCGACCGCGATCGACCGCGCCGAGGTCGCCGTGCTGGTGCTCGACGCCGACCAGAACATCTCCGAGCAGGACGTCCGCATCCTGCAGACCGTCCGCGAGGCCGGTCGGGCGCTGGTGATCGCGTTCAACAAGTGGGACCTCGTCGACGAGGAGCGCCGCTACTACCTCGAGCGCGAGATCGAGCGCGAGCTCGTGCAGGTCCAGTGGGCGCCGCGGATCAACGTCACCGCGCGCACCGGTTGGCACATCGACCGCCTCGTGCCCGCGCTCGACAAGGCGCTCGAGGGCTGGGAGACGCGCATCTCGACCGGCGCGCTCAACGGGTTCCTGGGCCGCCTGGTCGCCGAGCACCCGCACCCGGTGCGTGGCGGCAAGCAGCCGAAGATCCTCTTCGGCACCCAGGCGACGACGGCGCCGCCGACGTTCATCCTCTTCACGAGCGGCAAGCTCGACGCGTCGTACGAGCGGTTCATCGAGCGGCGCCTGCGCGAGGAGTTCGGCTTCGTCGGCACGCCGATCGTGCTGCAGCAGCGGCCCCGGGAGAAGCGCAAGCGGTGATCTCCGTGCTCGCGGCCCTGGCGCTCGCCGTCGGTACGACGGTGGCTCCGGTGAGCGCGAGCCCGGTCGCGGGGACGTCGTGCCCGACGTTCCCCGCGGACAACTGGTGGAACGCCGACGTCAGGGACCTGCCGGTGCACCCGCGCAGCGACGCGTGGCTCTCGCACATGTCCACCGAGCGGGACCTGCACCCCGACTTCGGGGGCCGGTACGGCATCCCGATCACCGCCGTGAAGGGCTCGCACCCGAAGGTCCGGGTGCGGTTCGACTACGCCTCGGAGAGCGACCGGGTGCGCTACCCGCTGGGCCGCGACACCAGGATCGAGGGCGGCCGGGGCTCGGACGGCGACAAGCACGCGATCGTCGTCGACCGCGACCGCTGCCGGCTCTACGAGACCTGGAACACGCGGGTCCGGGGCGGTCGCTGGGTCGTCGGCTCCGGGGCGGTGTGGTCGCTGCGCTCCAACGCGCTGCGCCCCGACGGCTGGACGTCCGCCGACGCGGCCGGGCTGCCGATCCTGCCCGGCCTGCTCCGCTGGAGCGAGGTGCGGGCGGGCCGGGTCGACCACGCCATCCGGTTCACGACCGACGTCACCAGCCGGCACCACCTCTGGCCGGCGCGGCACGACGCCGGCTCCCGGTCCTCGCTGGCCTACCCGCCGATGGGGGCGCGGTTCCGGCTGCGGTCCGACTTGCCGACGCGCGGCTTCTCGGCGTACGCCGTCGCGGTGCTCGACGCGATGAAGACCTACGGCCTCGTGCTCGCCGACAACGGGTCGCCGTGGTACTTCCAGGGCGAGCAGAGCCGCCGCTGGCCCGCGGGGCTGGTGGAGGAGCTGAAGGAGATCCCGGCCGCCGCCTTCGTCGCCGTCGACACGTCCTCGCTGCGGGTCTCCCGGAACTCCGCCGAAGTCAGTCCCGATTGAGGACAGAATCTGGCCGCAGGGCTTCCTAGAGTCGTGGCATGACCACCGAACGCGACGACATCATCGACACCCTCCGCAAGCACCGCGAGTTCCTCCGCTTCACGGTGCGGGGCCTCTCCGACGAGCAGGCCTCGGCCACCCCGACCGCCAGCGAGCTCTGCCTCGGCGGGCTGATCAAGCACGTCACCGCCGTCGAGAGGAGCTGGGCCGACTTCGTCGTCAACGGCCCGACCCCGATGCCGGCCGTCGACTGGGAGAACATCGACTGGTCCGACCCGCCGGCCGCGGTGCTGGAGTACCGGGACGGCTTCCGGATGGTCGGCGACGAGACGCTCGAGAGCCTGCTCGCGGCGTACGACGGCGTCGCGGCGGCCACCGACAAGCTCGTCGAGACCGTCGACCTCGACCGGCGGCACCCGCTGCCGGAGGCGCCGTGGAACGAGCCCGGTGCCACCTGGTCGGCGCGGCGCGCGTTCGTGCACATCATCGCGGAGACCGCCCAGCACGCCGGCCACGCCGACATCATCCGCGAGACCCTCGACGGGCAGAAGACGATGGGCTGAGCCCGGGAGGACCCGATTCCGGGGATGCGGTCCGGCTGCGATAGGGTTCACGCGGTTTGCCGCTCACGAGGCGGCGACCGTTCGGGCTGTGGCGCAGCTTGGTAGCGCACTTGACTGGGGGTCAAGGGGTCGCAGGTTCAAATCCTGTCAGCCCGACCGATCCGCGAGGGTCAGAACTACGCTCTGACCGGCGGAACAGGCCCGGTGATCCACGGATCGCCGGGCCTGAAACGTTGGCGGCAAGGCGCTGTCGACGCCGGACTGGCGGCGCGGATGGTCAACACCAGGTCCGGTAGCCGTGGGAGTACGAGCCGAACCGTCGGTGCGATCACAGCGAATGACCTCACCACCCCCGGGGGACAGTAGGTCCGTGTCCGAGGCTCGCCTGATGACGACCTACGCGCCACGCCGCCCCGAGGCGGTTGTCCTGATCCTGCACGGCGGGTCGTCTCGCCCCGGCCGCACGCGGGTGAGTCCGGCGCAGCTGTCCGTGCTGCGCATGGTCCCCATCGCCCGCCGGATCGCCCGGGACGGGCGAGGTCGGGTAGCGGTGTTGCGGCTGCTCAACAGCCACCGCGGCTGGAACAACGCGCACACTCCGATCGAGGACGTGAGGTGGGCGCTGGCGCAGGTGGGGGCCAGGTACGGCGACCTCCCGATCGGTCTCGTCGGCCACTCGCTCGGGGGCCGTGCGGGGCTGCTGACCGGCGGCGAGGGCGGGGTCCGCAGTGTCGTCGCGTTGAATCCATGGGTCTATCCCAGCGACCGCTCCGATCTGGGTGGTCGACGTGTGCTGGTGGTGCACGGCACCGCCGACGCGGTGGCGGACATCGGCAAGGTCCGCGTGGTCGTCGCCGCACTCGCGACGACCACCGACGTCGAACTCCTCGAGGTCGAGGGCGGCAACCACTCCATGCTCCGCCAGGGCGCGACGTTCGAGCGCGCCGCGTCGTCGTTCACGCTGGACGCGCTGCTCGACGGTTCGCCATCGACGTGAGAGCCATCCGAGCAGCGCGACGCGGCCACGCGTCTGGAAACCACTGGCTCACGTCGGCCACGAGGTCACCGGCCTGACGGGAGCGGGCGCTCGGTGCCGAGACGGGCGCGGGCGGCCGCGGCGGTGCCCGCCTCCCAGGACCCGGGGGCCGCGGCGCCGGCGTGCAGCGCGCCGCGCCAGGTGCCGCGGACGCCGTGCTCGTCCTTCATGCGGGCGAAGTAGTCGACCACCTCGATCTCCTTGGCGCGCAACGCCAGCTCGGTCGAGACGGGCGCCGATCGGCTGGCGGCCGCGTCCTCGGCCCGCGCGCGAGCGTGCGCTCGTGCGGCCGCCAGGCGGTCCGCCACGTGCACCGTCCAGGCCTCGTAGAAGGCAGTTCGCGCCGTCGAGCCGTGGACCGCGCGGCTCACCCAGCGTCGTCGGCGCGGATCCCAGACCTCCTGACGGTCGGCCTTGTGGGCTCCGGAGCGCAGGTGGTCGTCGCCGTCGGCGACCATCTGGGTCACCAGGGCGGCGTAGAGCGCCTTCGCGATGGCGATGTCGCTCGGGTAGCCGTAGAGCGTGACCCGGGTGTTGTCGGAGTAGATCGCGGCCTCGAGGTCGTTGACCCTGGCGACCTCCAGGAGGAGCCGCACGTAGCGGGCCAGCGAGCGCTTGCCCGGCTCGCCGGTGCGGACCGTCTCGTAGGTGGGCTCCTCGCGTCGCTCCTCGTCGCCGGCGCTCGCGCGGGCGACCGCCAGCGCGATCTGGTGCCGGGTGGCCAGTGCCTGGGCCTTCGCGAAGAATGCCTCCCGTTCGGCGAGGTTGCCGGTCCGCTCGGCCTGGCGGAGCAGGCGGCCGATGCGCAGGAGGGTGCGGTCGTCGCCGTCGACGCCGGTGTCGAGGGACTGCAGCCGGTACGCCGTGTGGAGGAGCTCCGCCTGCACGGGGAGCCCGAGGTCCTCCAGCAGCCGGAGGTGGGTCGCGCGGAAGGCTGGCCCGTGGCCGCCGCCCGCGGTGAGGTGGTGGGCGACCTCGTGGAGGACGACGGCGGCCCGCAACGACCACCGACCGCCGACCTCCCTCGTGGGGAGCGCGATGACCCCGTGGTCCGGCAGCTCGTCGGCCTCGTAGACCGCGCGCAGGCGGCCGCGGCGGGGACGCACGCGGAGGGGGACGCGCGTCAGGTCGTGGCCGCCCCGATCCAGGTACGTCGCGTCGGTCGCGGCGAGGTGGTGGAGAACCCGGTCGACGTACGTCTGGACGTCTCCTGGGTCGGAGAAGCGGGGCTCGAGCTCGGGCTCGAAGGACCGGACCTCGTCGCCGACGCGCACGTGCAACGCCTGCCCGGGCGCTCGCCGCGCGTGGTCGAGCCAGGTGGCGTACAGGTCCTCGGCGGCATAGACGGCGCTGGTCTCGTCGTGAGCTGCATCGCGCGTCTCCGTCATGCGGCCAGCCTCTCAGGCGGCACCGACACCCATCGGTGCGGTGCGGGTCGGCTCGACGTCGCACGCGACCTTCGCCCAGGTCGGTCACCAGCTGACGCGGGTCGTCTTCGTCCTGCGGTCAGACGCCCGGCACGATGCGCAGGTCGCGGACGGCGCCGCCGTCGAGCGCGGTCAGTGCCTCCTGGTACGCCGGGCTCTCGTGCGCCGCGACGGCCCGCTCCACCGAGTCGAAGGCGATCAGCACCGAGCGCGTCGGCTGCCCTGCCTCGTAGACCGCCTCGGGGACGCCGCGCGCGAGGAACGTCCCTCCCGCGCCGGTGAGTGCCGGCCCGGCCAGGGCGGCGTACGCCGCCAGCTTGGTCTCGTCGGTGATCTCCACGTAGGTGCTGACCCAGTACGCCGTCATGCGGCCATCCTGCCGGACGGCGCCGGTAGGTTGCGAAGCGTGCTCTGCCACTCCTGCTACGCCGAGCCGGACCTCGTGCCGGACTGTGCCGCGTGCCGCGGCACCGGGCGCGCGACGTCGATGCCGCTGTGCGCCGACCCGTGGAACGAGGTGGTGCCGGGGCTGTGGCAGGGCGGCCACGACGTACGGTCCCAGTCGGCGACGGCGTGCGTCGTCGGCGCCGAGTTCGACCTGGTCGTCAGCCTCGCGACCCGGGACGGCCACGGACCCGCCGACGGGGTCGACCACGTCGTGCTCCGGATCGCCGACGCCACCCTCGACCCGGGCACGGCGGCCAGGGTGGACGTCGCCGCCCGGCAGGTCGCCGAGGCCGTCGCGGGCGGGCGGCGCGTGCTGGTGCGGTGCTCCGGAGGGCTCAACCGGTCGGGGCTCGTGGTCGCCGGTGCGCTGGTGCGGATGGGCCACCGGCCGGACGACGCGATCGCGCTCGTGCGTGCCGCGCGTGGCCCGTGGGCGCTGACCAACCCCGGGTTCGTCGACCACGTCCGCGGCCTCGTCCCGAACCTCCCCGGGAAGGCGTGACAGGGGACACACGACCGGCTACCTTGCAGGGACAAGAACGCGTTCTACTTTTCCCGAGGAGCCAGCATGAAGACCCGCGCCGCCATCTTGTGGGAACCGCACACCGAGTGGAGTGTGGAGGACATCGAGCTCGACCCGCCGAAGCAGGGCGAGCTCCTCGTCAAGCTGGCCGCCTCGGGCCTGTGCCACTCCGACGAGCACATGGTCACCGGTGACATGGTGCTCGACCCGGAGCTCGCGGAGGCGTTCGGGCTCAAGCAGTTCCCGGTCATCGGCGGCCACGAGGGCGCGGGCGTCGTCCAGGAGGTCGGTCCCGACACGGTCGGCTTCGAGGTCGGCGACCACGTGGTCTTCAGCTTCATCCCGTCGTGCGGCAAGTGCCCGTCGTGCTCGACGGGCCACCAGCACCTCTGCGACCTCGGCGCCTTCCTGCTCAGCGGCATGCAGCTCTCGGACTTCTCCTACCGCCACCACGCCAAGGACGGGCGCGACCTCGGGATCATGGTCGGCCTCGGCACGTTCTCGCCCTACACCGTGGTCAACGTCGACAGCGCGGTGAAGATCGACAAGAGCGTCCCGCTGGAGAAGGCAGCGCTGGTCGGCTGCGGCGTGACCACCGGGTGGGGCTCCGCGACGTACGCCGCCGACGTGCAGTCGGGCGAGACCGTGGCCGTGGTGGGCATCGGTGGGATCGGCATGAGCGCCGTCCAGGGTGCGGCGATGGCGGGCGCCCGGCACGTGGTCGCGATCGACCCCGTGGACTGGAAGCGCGAGAAGGCGCTCACCCTCGGCGCCACGCACACCGCGGCCTCGATGGAGGAGGCGCAGCCGCTGATCAGCGAGCTGACCCAGGGCGCCATGGCGGACAAGGCGATCCTCGCCGTCGGGCTCGCCACCGGCGACCTGATCGCGCCGATGATGAGCCTCGTCAAGAAGGCCGGCCGCGGTGTGGTGACCGCCGTCGCCAACATGATGGCGACCGACGTGCAGCTGAACCTCTTCGAGATGTCGATGATGCGCAAGGAGCTCGTCGGCTGCATCTTCGGCAACGCGAACCCGCGCTACGACATCCCGCGCCTGCTGAACCTCTACATGGACGGCAAGCTCAAGCTCGACGAGATGGTGACCACGACGTACACCCTCGACGAGATCAACCAGGGCTACCAGGACATGCGCGACGGCAAGAACATCCGCGGCGTCATCGTCTACGAGTGAGGTCGGGATCGGCGGGGTCTGTCGGCTCACCGGGTCTCGACACGCTCCGTCACGGCTTCGCAGGCTCAGCCGTGGTCGCTGCTCGACCACCAACGATCGGGTCCGCTGGCGCGGCCCCGATCACGCGACGTCCTCGTCCATCGCGGCGACGTAGTCGCGCTTGACCGCGCGCCAGGCCTCGTCGGTCATCGTGCGCCGCCAGTACGGCGAGCACGACATGGCCGCCCGGTCGAGCCCGCGGTCGGCGAGCAGGTGCCGGCGGATCGCGCGGATCTCGTCGGCCTCGCCGTGGACGAACGCGTGCACGCGTCCGGGAGGGAACACCAGGTCGGCGACGGCGTCGGGCAGCAGGTCGACGTCGTCGTCGGCGCCGGTGCGGTGCAGCCACTCCAGGTCGAGGTCGCCGGAGCAGCGCAGCGCGATCTCGTGCTCGGGGCCGTCGCAGACCAGGCGCACGACCGCGGCCGCGCCCGGCGGGATCGCCTCGAGCGACGCGGCGATCGCCGGCAGCGCCGACTCGTCGCCGACGAGCAGGTGCCAGTCGGCGGTGGGGTCGGGTCGGTAGCCGCTGCCCGGACCCTCGAAGACCAGCACGTCGCCGACGTGGGTGCCGGCGGCCCAGGGCCCGCCGGCGCCGTGGTCGCCGTGCACCACGAAGTCGAGCGTCAGGCGTGCAGCCTCGGCGTCCCAGCGGCGCACGGTGTAGCGACGGCGCGCCGGCCAGTGCTCCCGGTCGTGCTGCTCCCTGACCTCGGCGGGGGAGAAGACGCCGGCGTACGGCGCCCCCGCGGGCGGGATGGCGACGTTCACGTAGGCGTCGGTGGCGTCCGGGGATGCGAAGCCGGTGAGGCCCTCACCACCCAGTACCACCCGCACCAGCGCGGGGGTCAGCCACTCCATGGTCTCCACCTGTCCGTGCCACGTGGGCATCCGGTCTCCCTTCGTCGTACACCCGGTGAGGTAAGGGTAGCCTTACTTGGTTCATACTGTGCGCGTGACGTCCGATCCTCAGACCCCGGGCGGTCTGATCCGTCGGACCCTCCACCGCCAGCGGCGGCGCCTGGCCGGTGCGATCGCGCTGATCACCCTGTGGCAGGTCTGCGAGGCGGCGGTGCCGATCCTGATCGGCATCGTCATCGATCGCGCGATCGCGGCCGGGGACCTCGGTCGGCTGATCCTGTGGGGCGCCGTGCTGTGCGTGCACTTCGCGGTCCTGAGCCTGGCGTACCGGTTCGGCTCGCGCGTCGGGTTCCGGGCGTTCCAGGAGGAGGGCCACCTGCTCCGCACCGAGGTGTCGGCGCACGTGCTCGCGCCGCGCGGCGCGCGGCTGGACCGACTCCCGGGTGACGTGCTGGCCGTGGCGACCGGCGACGCCGAGGGCGTCGCGGCTGTCATCCGCCAGATCACGTTCACGGTGGCCGGCATCGCGGGGCTGGTGGTCAGCGCCGTCGTCCTGGCCACGATCGACCCCCTGATCGCGTCGGTCGTGCTGGTCGGCGTGCCGGTCGTCCTGGTGTGCACCCAGGTGCTCGCTCCGCGGCTCGCCCACCGAGCCCACGAACGGCAGGAGGCGATCGGCCGGGCGACGGGCCTCGCCACCGACCTGGTCCGCGGGCTGCGCCCGCTCAAGGGCATCGGCGCCGAAGCGGTCGCCCACGCGCGCTACCAGGGACAGAGCCGGAGCGCGATGCGCGCGAGCATGGTCGCGGCGCGGTCGGAGGGGGTGCTGTACGGGCTCACGAACGCGCTGAGCATGGCCTTCCTCGCCGTCGTCGCGCTGGTCGCGGGACGGCAGGCGCTCGACGGTGACCTGTCGATCGGCGAGCTGGTGTCGGTGGTGGGGCTGGCGCAGTTCGTCGCGGAGCCGATGGGGATGATCGCCTACCTGGTAGCCCAGCTCGCACGGTCGCGCGCGTCGGCTCGACGGCTCGTGGTGCTCTTCGGGGCGCCGCCGCTGGTCGAGGTCGGTGACCGCGTCTCGTCAGGGGTCGCGTCGCTCGTCCTGGGCGAGGTGACCGACGGGTCGCTCCGGTCGGTCTCTCTCGAGGTCGCGCCCGGCGAGACCGTCGCCGTCGTCGCGGAGGACCCGGCGGACGCCGAGGCCCTCATGCACCTGCTGCGCGGCGAGGGCCGGCCGACGTCCGGCCAGGTGCTCGTGGGCGGCGTACCGCTGACCGAGCTGCGCATCGAGGAGGCGCAGCGGATGCTGGTCGTGGCCGAGCACCACGTGGACCTGTTCGAGGGCACGCTCCGCTCCAACGTCGATCACGCCGACCGCCTGACCGACGAACGGTTCGCGACGGTGATGGCCGCCTCGTCGGCGACCGACCTCCCCGACGAGCCGGTCACCGTCGACGGCACCACGCTGTCCGGTGGCCAGCGGCAGCGACTCGGCCTGGCGCGAGCGCTGGCGGCAGACCCGCCCGTGCTCGTCCTGCACGACCCGACGACGGCCGTGGACGCGGTGACCGAGCAGCGGATCGCCGAGGGGATCGACGCCGTACGCCGTCCTGACGGTGCCACGCTCGTGCTCACGAGCAGCCCGGCCCTGCTCGCTCGCGCCGACCGGGTCGTGCACGTGGTCGACGGACGGGTGGCCGCCGTCGGCACGCACGCCGCGCTGGCGGAGCTCGAGGCCTACCGGGCGGCGGTGCTGCGATGACCAGGCTCCCCGTCTCCACCGCCCGCGAGGCGGCGGCCCTGTCCCGCCGGCTGCTCGGTCAGCGACCGTGGGCGCTCGGCGTCTGCATGCTGATGTTCGCCATCGAGGGCCTCGCCGGCCTCGTCGCCCCGTGGATGCTCGGCCGGATCGTCGACGTGGTGGTCGACGGCGGGTCGGCCTCGGACATCACCGGGCCGGCCCTGTGGATCCTCGGCGCCGCACTGGTCGGTGGCGTCGCGACGTACCTCTCGGTCGCGTTCCTCGCGCGCACGGCGGAGCCCGCGCTCGCGGACCTCCGCGAGACGGTCGTCGAGCGGGCACTCTCACTCGAAGCCGTGGAGCTCGAGGCGAGCGGCTCCGGGGACCTGCTGTCCCGGGTCGGTGACGACGTCCGCCTGATCACCGAGTCGTTCACCGAGGTGATCCCGATCCTCGTGAACTCGGTGGTCGCGGTGCTCTTCACCGTCGTCGGCCTGTTCGCCCTCGACTGGCGGCTGGGACTGGCCGGCCTCGGGGCGGTGCCGTTCTACCTCGCGGCATTGCGGTGGTACCTGCCGCGCTCCGGCCCGTACTACCGACGGGAGCGGGAGGCCAACAGCGAGCGCGCCGAGGCGCTGATCACCGGCCTCCACGCCAGCCGGACGCTGCGCGCCTACGGCATCGGCGGTCAGCACCAGGAGCTCACGACGGCCGCGTCGTGGCGCTCGGCGGCCCTCTCGATCGACGTCTTCCACCTGCTGACCCGCTTCTACGGCCGCAACAACCGCGCCGAGCTGGTCGGGCTGCTGCTGATCCTCGGCACCGGCTACGCGCTCGTGTCGCGGTCGCTGGTCACCGTCGGGGCGGTGACGGCCGCGGCCCTGCTCTTCCACCGGCTGTTCAACCCGATCGGCGCGATCCTCGGGCTGTTCGACGCGGTGCAGTCGGCCGGTGCCTCACTGGTCCGTCTGGTCGGGCTCGCCCAGCTGCCGGCGCCGGCCTCGTTGCAGGCACCGGAGTGCCCGGCGGACGGGCGCCTCGTCGTACGCGACCTGCACCACGAGTTCGTCGAGGGTCGAGCGGCCGTCGACACGGTCTCGCTCGACGTCGCGCCCGGCCACCGGGTGGCGGTCGTGGGTGCGTCGGGCGCCGGCAAGACGACGCTGGGCGCGGCGATCGCCGGCCGACTGGCCCCGACCCGGGGCTCGGTGGTGCTGGGCGGGGTGCCGCTGGCGCGCGTCGACGGGACCGGACGGCCGCCGGTGGCGATCGTCAGCCAGGAGGTGCACGTGTTCGCCGGCACCGTCCGGGACAACCTCACGCTCGCCGCACCGTCGGCCCCGGAGGACGAGCTCACCCGGGTGCTCGACGCCGTGGGCGCGCGGGCGGCGGTGGCGGCACTGCCCGACGGGCTCGCGACCGTGGTCGGCGACGGTGCCGTCACGCTGACGCCGGCGCTGGCGCAGCAGCTCGCGCTGGCGCGGGTGCTGCTCGCCGACCCCCTGGTGGTCGTGCTCGACGAGGCGACGGCCGAGGCCGGATCGGCCGGAGCGAGGTCGCTGGAGCGCGCTGCCGACGCCGTGACGGAGGGGCGTACGTCGCTGACGATCGCGCACCGTCTCACCCAGGCCGTCGACGCCCACGAGGTCGTCGTCATGGACGCGGGGCGGATCGTCGAGCGCGGCACGCACGCCGACCTCGTCGCCGCCGGCGGGGTGTACGCCGGGCTGTGGTCGGCGTGGGCCGCACGCTGAGCTCTTCCGAATCCTCGGCGAGGCGGGTCGTGTAACGGTGGCAGGTGGTGGCACGCTGTCCAGGCATGACGCCTTTCCGGATCCGCCGTCGGACCGTCGCCGTCGCGGCGGCGCTGCTCGCGATGGCCGGAGTCGGTCCGGTCACCCCGTCCTCAGCGGCCGACACGGGGTCCTGCCGCGGGAAGCTCCCGACGCTCGTCGCCACCAGCGACGGGCAGGTCATCAACGGGACGGACGGCGACGACGTGATCATCGCCTGGGGCTTCCGGGACGTCATCGTGAACGCCGGCCTCGGCAACGACCGCATCTGCGGCGACCCGGCGGTCGCCGACGGCGGTGACGGCAACGACGTGATCTACACGGTCGGCGGAGCTGTCGTCGGGGGCGCCGGGAACGACGTGGTGTCGCACGCCGGTGGCACCACCGACGGTGGTCCCGACAACGACCGCATCCGGCAGCGGCAGTTCGGCACCGTCCGTGGTGCCGACGGGAACGACTGGGTGACCGCGGCGATCTTCGTCGGCGTGGCCGACCCGCTGCTGCCGCCCTGGGAGACGGCCACCCCTGCCGGCGACCCTGTCTTCCACCTCGACGGCGACGCCGGCGCCGATCGCCTCACGGTCAGCGCCCCCACCGACGGCACGACCAGCAAGCGTTGCCCCGCCTGCGGCTTCTCGGTGGACGGCGGCGACGGACGCGACGCCGTCGGCGTGCGCGGGAACAGCGCGCGGATCAACCTGGCGAAGGGCACGGTCCGGTTCGCCGGCACGGAGGTGCGACCCCGCGACGTCGAGGGAGCCGTCGGCACCGCCGGCCCCGACCTGATCGTCGGCGACGAGCGCCGCAACACGCTGAGCGGCAAGGGCGGCCGGGATCGGATCCTCGGCGGACCGAGTGGGGACCTCCTCAAGGGCGGAGCCGCGCGCGACGTGCTCCTCGGGCAGGGCGGCCTCGACGGCGCGCTCGGCGGCGGCGGCAACGACAAGTGCCGCGCCGAGCTGTCCCAGAACTGCGAGTGACCTCCTGGGACGGGTGCGTGCGCACCCTGCTCGCCCACTAGGCTGACCCCACTCACGTCTCGTGGCGCAGGAACCCGGTGTGATTCCGGGGCGGTTCCGCCACTGTGAGGCCACTTCTCGGGCGAGGGGTGGCCGAAGCCAGACACTGGCCACGGGACCTCCGTCGATCAGGGGCGAGAACCCCAGGAGAAACCCGTGACGCTGGCGCTGCTGTCCACCTCCGACACCGACCTGCTCTCTGCCCGCGCGTGCGGGGCGGACTGGCTCTGGAGCAACCCGACCCGGGGGATCCCGGACCTGGACGGCGTCGACCTGGTCGTCGTACGGCTCCTCGGGTCGCCGCACGACCTCGAGCCGTGGCGCGACCGGCTGTTCGCCGGCGGCCGGCCGGTCGTGGTGCTCGGTGGCGAGGCCCAGCCGAGCGCGGAGCTCATGGAGCTCTCCACCGTCCCGATGGGCATCGCCGCGGAGGCGCACCGCTACCTCGCCGAGGGCGGCCCGGGCAACCTCGGCCAGCTGCACGCGTTCCTGTCCGACACCGTGCTGCTCACCGGCGAGGGCTTCGAGCCGCCCGTCGCGGTGCCCGGCTGGGGGGTGGCGGAGCGCCCGTCCGGGAAGCCGCGGGTCGGCGTGCTGTACTACCGCGCCCACGAGATCAGCGGCAACGACGCGTTCGCCCACGCGCTCGTGGACGCGATCGACGCGACCGGCGAGGCGGTCGGCGTGCCGGTCTTCGCCGGCAGCCTGCGGTCGGCGCCGGACGAGCTGTACGACGCGCTCGGCACGCTCGACGCGCTCGTCGTCACCGTGCTGGCCGCCGGTGGCAGCAGGCCGGCTGGCGCGAGCGCCGGGGGAGACGACGAGGCGTGGGACGTCGAACGGCTGCGGCGGCTCGACATCCCGGTGCTGCAGGGGCTCTGCCTCACGACCAGCCGGGAGGAGTGGGAGGCCTCCGACGACGGCGTCACGCCGCTCGACTCGGCCACGCAGATCGCGATCCCGGAGTTCGACGGCCGGATCATCACCGCGCCGTTCTCGTTCAAGGAGGTCGACGAGGACGGACTGCCGCGCTACGTCGCCGACGCCGAGCGGTGCGCCCGAGTCGCCGGGATCGCGGTCAACCACGCCCGTCTGCGCCACATCCCGACGAGCCAGCGGCGGATCGCGCTGATGCTCTCGGCGTACCCGACCAAGCACTCGCGGGTCGGCAACGCGGTCGGCCTCGACACCCCGGTCTCTGCGGTGCGGCTGCTGCGCCGCATGCGCGACGGGGGGTACGACGTCGGCGAGATCCCGGCGCTCGACCTCGCCGACGACACCGAGGCCGGTGACGCGCTCATCCACGCGCTGATCGCAGCCGGCGGCCAGGACGAGGAGTGGCTGACCAGCGCCCAGCTCACGGACGCGCACGTGCGGATCACCCGGGCGGAGTACGACGCGTGGACGGCTGACGTCCCGGCGGCACTGATGGACGAGATCGTCGAGGCGTGGGGCCCGTCGCCCGGGCGGCTCTTCGTCAACGACGCGGGCGAGATCGTGCTGGCCACGATCCAGGCGGGCAACGTGGTGCTGCTGATCCAGCCGCCGCGCGGGTTCGGCGAGAACCCGGTCGCGATCTACCACGACCCCGACCTCGCGCCCTCGCACCACTACCTCGCGGCGTACCGCTGGCTGGAGCACGGGTTCCGGGCACATGCGGTCGTCCACCTGGGCAAGCACGGCTCGATGGAGTGGCTGCCGGGCAAGAACGCCGCGCTGTCGGCGTCCTGCGCGACGGACGCGGCGATCGGCAACCTGCCGCTGGTCTACCCGTTCCTCGTCAACGACCCGGGCGAGGGCGCGCAGGCCAAGCGTCGCGCGCACGCGACGATCGTCGACCACCTGGTGCCACCGATGGCGCGGGCGGAGACGTACGGCGACATCTCGCGGCTGGAGCAGCTGCTCGACGAGCACGCCAACATCGCGGCGATGGACCCGGCGAAGCTGCCAGCCGTCCGCGGCGAGATCTGGCAGCTGATGCACGCCGCGGAGATGCATCGCGACCTCGGCCTGGACGAGCGACCGGAGGACGACGACTTCGACGACTTCCTGCTGCACGTCGACGGCTGGCTGTGCGAGATCAAGGACGCGCAGATCCGCGACGGCCTGCACGTCCTCGGCCAGGCGCCCGAGGGTGAGGCGCGGGTCAACCTGGTGCTCGCGATCCTGCGCGCCGCCCAGGTCTGGGGCGGCGAGGCGAACGCCGTGCCCGGGCTGCGGATGGCGCTCGGGCTCAAGGACGGCGAGTCGGTGACCGCGGTCGACGCCATCGAGGAGCAGGCGCGTGGGCTCGTGCAGCGGATGGAGGCGGCGGGCTGGTCCCCGGACGCCGCGGACGGACTCCACGACGACCCGGAGGTGCAGCGGGTGCTGCGCTTCGCCGCCGAGCAGGTGGTGCCGCGGCTGCGTCGTACGACGGACGAGCTGGACGCCGTGCTGCACGCGCTCGACGGCGGCTTCGTGCCGGCGGGGCCGAGCGGCTCGCCGCTGCGCGGGCTGGTCAACGTGCTGCCGACGGGCCGCAACTTCTACACGGTCGACCCGCGCGCCGTGCCGTCGCGCCTGGCCTGGCAGACCGGTCAGGCGATGGCCGACTCGCTGGTGCAGCGCTACCTGGAGGAGTCCGGCGACTACCCCTCGTCGGTGGGCCTGTCGGTGTGGGGCACGAGCGCGATGCGCACCTCGGGCGACGACGTGGCCGAGGTGCTCGCGCTGCTCGGCGTCCGGCCCGCGTGGGACGAGATGTCGCGCCGGGTCAGCGACCTGCACGTCGTACCCCTGGAGGAGCTGGGCCGTCCGCGCATCGACGTGACGGTGCGGATCTCCGGCTTCTTCCGGGACGCCTTCCCGCACGTCGTGGCGATGCTGGACGACGCCGTTCGGCTGGTGGCGGGCCTCGACGAGTCCGACGAGGCCAACTTCGTGAGGGCGCACGCAAGGGCGGACCTCGCCGACCACGGCGACGAGCGGCGCGCGACGAGCCGGATCTTCGGCAGCAGGCCGGGGTCGTACGGCGCGGGCATCCTGCAGGTGGTCGAGTCGGGCACGTGGCGGTCGGACGAGGACCTGGCCGAGGTCTACACGGCGTGGGGCGGCTTCGCCTACGGGCGCGACCTCGACGGGGCGCCGGCCGCCGACGACATGCGCGCCAACTACCGCCGCATCAAAGTAGCCGCGAAGAACGTCGACACCCGCGAGCACGACATCGCCGACAGCGACGACTACTTCCAGTACCACGGCGGCATGGTCGCCACGGTGCGCGCGCTCACCGGCGCCGACCCGAGGGCGTACGTCGGCGACTCGACGTCGCCGGACGCCGTACGCACCCGGACGCTGCAGGAGGAGACCAACCGCGTCTTCCGCGCCCGCGTCGTCAACCCGCGCTGGATCTCGGCGATGCAGCGGCACGGCTACAAGGGCGCGTTCGAGCTCGCCGCGACGGTCGACTACCTGTACGGCTTCGATGCCACTGCCGGCGTCGTGCAGGACTGGATGTACGAGGCGCTCGCGCAGGAGTACGTGCTCGACCAGACCAACCGCGAGTTCATGACCCGCTCGAACCCGTGGGCGCTGCGCGGCGTCGTCGAGCGGCTGCACGAGGCCGCGGACCGTGGGTTGTGGGAGTCGCCCGACCCGGAGACGCTTGCTGCCATGCAGGCCGTCTACCTCGAGCTCGAGGGTGACCTGGAGGACCGCGGGTGACCAAGCGCGTGCGCGTCATCGGTGTGGGTCCCGGCGACCCCGACCAGGTGACGCTCGAGGCCGTGCACGCGCTGCGCGCCGTGGACTACTTCGTCGTCACCGACAAGTCCGGCCGCGGCGGCATGCCCGACCCGCTCGTCAACGCCCGCGAGCGGCTGCTGGACCGGCACCTCGAGCGGCCGCCGGTGATCGTGCGCGTCGACGACCCCGAGCGTGAGCGGCGACCGGACCGCACCGCGACGCAGGAGGAGTACGACGCGGTCGTCGCGCAGTGGCACGAGGCGCGTCAGGAGGCGTTCGCGGAGGCGCTGCTCTCACGCGAGGGGGACGCGGGCTTCCTGGTGTGGGGCGACCCTGCCTTCTACGACTCGACCATCCGGATCCTGCAGTCGCTGCAGGAGCGCGGTCGCGTCGACCTGGCGATGGACGTCGTGCCGGGCATCTCGAGCATCCAGCTGCTCGCTGCGCGGCACCGGATCGTGCTGCACGAGGTCGGCCAGCCGTTGCACGTCACCAGCGGCCGCCGCCTCCTGGAGGCGGTCGAGCAGGGCCAGGACAACCTCGTCGTGATGCTCAACCGGGTGATCGACCTTCCGGGCCTCGACGACTGGATGATCTGGTGGGGCGGCAACCTCGGCACGCCGGCGGAGGAGCTGGTGGCCGGGCGCGTGGGCGATGTGGTGCCCGAGATCGACGCGGCGCGCGAGCGGCTGCGCGAGTCCGCCGGCTGGGTGATGGACATCTTCCTGCTGAGGAAGCCCGGCTGATGGCGCACACCGTGCTCGTCGTACCGGTGCCCGAGCTGGAGCCGTTCGTGCGCGAGCGGACCGAGCACTACGACGCGTCGTTCCTGTCCCCGGACCCGGCCTTCGTGCACGCGCACATCACGGTGCTCGGCCCGTTCCTGCCCGACCCGTCGCCGGCCGCCCTCGAGGTGGTCGCCGGCATCGTGGCCGACGTGGTGGCGTTCGACTTCCGGCTGGCGCGGCTGGGGGAGTTCGCCGACGGGATCATCCACCTGCCGCCCGACCCTGACGACGGGTTCCGCGAGCTGACCCGGCGACTGGTGGCGGCGTTCCCGCAGTGCCCGCCGTACGCCGGCGAGTTCCCCGACCCGGTCCCGCACCTGACCCTCGACCGGCGCTCGGCGGACATCACGCCGTCGTCGGTGCTGGCCGCGCTCGGCGGCGTCGTGCCCGCCACCTGCCGCGCCGACCGGGTCGCGCTGCACCGCTACGCCAACCACGACTGCCGCGTGCTGGCCGACTGGAAGCTGGGCACGCCGTGAGCGGCCTCCTGGTGGCCGGCACCACCTCCGACGCCGGCAAGAGCGTCGTCACCTCCGGGCTGTGCCGAGCGTTCGCGCGGCGGGGCGTCCGGGTCGCGCCGTTCAAGGCCCAGAACATGTCCAACAACTCGATGGTCGTGACCGCGGCCGACGGGACTCCCGGGGAGATCGGCCGTGCGCAGTGGGTGCAGGCGCTCGCCGCCGGGGTCGAGCCCGAGGTCGCGATGAACCCCGTGCTGCTCAAGCCCGGCAGCGACCACCGCAGCCACGTCGTCGTGCTGGGACGGCCGGCGGGCGAGGTGTCCGCGCGCGACTTCGTCGACGGCCGGGACCACCTGGCCCGCGCGGCGTACGACGCGTTCGACGACCTGTCGTCGCGGTTCGAGGTCGTGGTGGCCGAGGGCGCCGGCAGCCCGACCGAGATCAACCTGCGGTCCAGCGACTACGTGAACATGGGCCTCGCCCAGCACGGCGCCCTCCCTGCCGTGCTCGTCGGCGACATCGATCGCGGCGGCGTCTTCGCGTCGCTCTTCGGGAGCGTGGCGCTGCTGGCGCCGGAGGACCAGCGGCTGGTGGCGGGGTTCGTGGTCAACCGGTTCCGCGGCGACGAGTCGCTGCTCGCGCCCGGCCTGGCGGAGCTGGAGTCGCTGACGGGCCGTCGCGTGTACGGCGTGCTGCCCTTCAGCAGCGGCGTGTGGCTCGACAGCGAGGACACGCTCGACGTCGGCGACCGGCGCGTGGTCGACGGTCCGGCGCCGCTGCGCGTCGTGGTCGTGCGGTCGCCGCGGATCAGCAACTTCACCGACATCGACGCCCTCGGGCTCGAGCCGGGCGTCGACGTCGTCTACGCCTCGGACGGGCGCTCGGTCGCCGACGCCGACCTCGTCGTGCTCCCCGGGTCGCGGGCGACGCTCGCCGACCTCGCGTGGCTGCGCGACCGCGGCATCGATCGTGCGGTGGCCGCCCACGCGGCCGCCGGACGGCCGGTGCTCGGGATCTGCGGCGGCTTCCAGATGCTCGGCCGCTCGGTGCTCGATCCCGACGGCGTCGAGCGGCCGGCGGGCGCCTCCGCCGACGGGCTCGGCCTGCTGGACGTGACGACCACGTTCGCGCACGAGAAGGTGCTGCGACTGCCCCGCGGCGCCGCTCTCGGCACCGAGGTCGGCGGCTACGAGATCCACCACGGCCGGGTGACCGTGGGCTCGGGCGAGGAGTTCCTCGGCGGTGCCCGGGACGGCCACCTCTTCGGCACCATGTGGCACGGGTGCCTCGAGCACGACGCCTTCCGGTCGGCGTTCCTCCGCGAGGTCGCGTGGTTGACCGGACACGTGTGGACGCCCTCCAGCGTGAGCTTCCCGGCTGCCCGCGAACGCCGGCTCGACCTGCTCGGCGACCTCGTCGAGCACCATCTCGACGTCGACGCGCTGCTCGACCTCGCCACGTCCGGGGCGCCGGCCGGGCTGCCGGTGCTGCCGCCGGGGGACCGCCGATGAGGGTGCTGGTTTTGGGCGGTACGGCGGAGGCGCGGTCGCTCGCCGCGGCCCTGGTCGACGTCGGGTGCGACGTCACCACCTCGCTGGCCGGCCGCGTCGCCGAGCCGCGGCTGCCGGTCGGCGGCGTGCGGATCGGCGGGTTCGGCGGGGTGGCCGGGCTGGCGGCGTACGTGCGGGACTTCGACGCGGTCGTCGACGCCACGCACCCCTTCGCCGCGCAGATCTCGGCGCACGCGGCCGAGGCCTGCGTCGACGTACCCCTGCTGCGGCTGGAGCGACCCGGGTGGACCGGCGACTGGTTCCGGGTCGGCGACCACGATGCTGCGGCCGCGGCGACCGTGGGACTCGGGGTGCGGCCGTTCCTGACGATCGGGCGTCAGGCGCTGGACCGCTTCGTCGGGCCGCTGGCGGACCGCGCGGTGTTGGTCCGGGTGGTCGACGAGCCCGAGGTGGCGCTGCCGCCGTCGTGGGAGGTGTTGCGTGACCGGGGCCCGTACGCGCTCGAGGACGAGGTGGCGCTGATGCAGCGGCACGGCACCGACGTGCTCGTGACGAAGGACTCCGGCGGCGCGCACACGTGGCCGAAGATGCAGGCGGCAGCGGGCCTCGGCATCCCCGTCGTGGTGGTGCAGCGGCCGCCTGCGCCGGCCTGTGTGCCGACGGTCAGCGACGTCGACGACGCAGTGCGATGGGTGCGGTCACGACCAGCGCGGCGAGCCCGGTCCGACGCGCAAGACGTCGGGCGCGGGTGATGTCGTGGCGGTCCGGAGCCCGTCCGTCGCCCAGCGTGCTCCGGTCGTCGATGCGGCCCGCGTACACGTTCACCCCGCCGAGACGGACGCCGAGCGCGCCCGCGAACGCCGCCTCGACCGGCCCCGCGTTGGGGCTCGGGTGACCGGCGGCGTCGCGGCGCCAGGCCCGCCAGGCGCCGCGACGGTCGTCGCCGAGGAACACGGCCAGCGTGGCCGTGAGACGCGAGCCGGGGAGGTTGAGCAGGTCGTCGAGGCGGGCCGCCGCCCAGCCGAACCGCTCGTAGCGCTCGGTGCGGTGGCCGATCATGGCGTCGAGCGTGTTGGCCGCGCGGTGGGCGAGCAGCCCGGGTACGCCGGCGACCGCTCCCCACACGAGCGGGGCGACGACCGCGTCGGAGGTGTTCTCCGCCAGCGACTCGACGACCGCGCGCGCGACGCCCGCCTCGTCCAGGTTGCTGGTGTCCCTCCCCACCAGGTGGGTGAGCCGCTGCCGTGCGGCGGGCAGGTCACCGGCAACGAGGTGGGCCTGGACAGCGGCCGCTTCGCGGTCGAGGCTGCGGCCGCCGAGGACCGCCCACGTCGCGAGCGCGACCGGGATCGGGGCCCGACCGACGGCAGCCGCTCCGCCGACGAGGAGGGCGACGTGGAGCACGCCGGGCGCGCGACGGTCGGCGAAGGTGACGGCCTCGAGCGCCGCGGCGGTCCGCCCGAAGCCCGCGACGGGGTGCCAGCGCGTCGGGTCACCCAGCAGACTGTCGGCGGCGTAGCCGAGCACGAGGCCCAGAGCGAGGTTCATCGATGAAGGTCCTGGTCACCGGGGGAGTCCGGTCGGGCAAGTCGCGGCATGCGGAGTCGCTGGTCGCGGATGCGCCCGCGGTGCAGTACGTCGCGCCGGGGCCGGTCCGCGACGACGCGGACTGGCAGGAGCGGATCGCCGCCCACCGGGCCCGTCGGCCGGCGCACTGGACGACGGTGGAGACCGGCGACCTCGCGGCGGCGCTGGCGACCGGCGACGCCGTGCTGGTGGACTGCCTCGGCACTTGGCTGACCCGGCTGGTCGACGACGCCGGTCTGTGGGACGCCGCGATGCCCGACCTCACGGCGTACGTCGACGCGGAGGTCGACCGGGCGCTGGCACCACTGTCGGCGGCCGGTGGCACGGTGGTCCTCGTGACCAACGAGGTCGGGATGGGGGTGGTGCCGGAGCACCGGTCGGGCCGGGTCTTCCGCGACCTCCTCGGCTCGGTCAACCAGCGGTTCGGGGCGGCCTGCGACGAGGTGCACCTGGTGGTGGCCGGACGCGTCCTCATGGTGTAGGGCGTGGCCGCCGAATGGATAGCCACGCCCTGGCCCGCTCACAGCCACGCCCAGGTGAGGAGCGTGGTGGCGAGGGCGAGCTCGATCGCCGCGCCGAACACGTCGCCGGTGACGCCCCCGAAGCGGGCGGTCGCCCGGCGGACGAGCGCGAGCACGACCAGGCCGCCGGTGACCGAGAGCAGCAGGCCGCCGAGCGCGGCGACCGGCACGGGGACGGTGCTGGTGTAGGTGACCCCGAGGCCGTCGGCGCGCGCCGCCGGCACCCGGGTGCAACACACGATCCAGAGCGCGCAGCGGCTCAGGCAGACGAGGGCGCCCGCGAGCAGGGGGAGCGCGCCGGTGTCGACGTACGCCGTCAACGCGGCGGCCTGCACGCCCGCGACGACGACGGTCGCCGTGACTCCCGCGGGGCCGCTCGTGCCGGTCTTCATGACGGCGAGGGAGCGCTCGCGGTCGTACGACGCGGTGAGCCCGTCGGCGACGTCGGAGAGCCCGTCCCAGTGCAGCGCGCGGGAGCCGGCGGCGAGCGCGCCGACGGCCACGAACGCGACCGCCAGCGACGGAAGGGAGGCGAGCGCACCGAGCCACAGCAGCGCGGCCACGAGCGCGCCCAGCGGCAGCACCGCGAGCGGAGCGAGCAGCATCGCGCCGCGGGCGGTGCCCCGATCGATGCGCTCCGGGGGCCGGACCGGCAGGGCCGTCAGCGTCCCGGTCGCGAGGCGCCAGGCGTCACCCATCGTCACGCACGGAGGTCGGGCGGCAGCAGCTCCGAGAGCAGGGCGACGTCGCGGAGCAGCGCGACCGCGCTGCGCAGCACGGGCACCGCGGCCACGGCACCACTGCCCTCGCCCAGGCGCAGGCCGAGGTCGAGCAGCGGCTCGAGCCCGAGCTTGGCGAGCGCCAGCGACTGCGCGGGCTCCGTCGAGCGGTGGCCGGCCGCGAACCACGCGGCCGCCCCCGGCTCCATCCGGTCGGCCGTGAGCCCGCACGCGACCGCCATCAGCCCGTCGAGCAGCACGGGGACCCCCTGGCGGGCGGCCTCGAGCAGGTAGCCGGTGCTCGCCGCCAGGTCGGCGCTGCCGAGGGCGGTCAGGCACGCGACCGGGTCGTCGCGGCGGTCTCCGGCGCGGTCGAGCGCCTGCTGGACCACGGCCTCCTTGTGCGCGAGCGCGTCGCCGGCCACGCCGGTGCCGCGGCCCGTGACCTCCTGCGCCGGCAGGCCGAGCCCCGCCGCGACCAGTGCGGCGGCGGGGGTGGTGTTGCCGATGCCCATGTCGCCGCTCAGCAGCAGCTGGGCCCCGGCGGCGACCTCCTCGCGCGCCACGGCGGCTCCGGCCGCGAGCGCGCGCTGCGTCTCGTCGGCCGTCAGGGCGTCCTCGAGGTGGATGGCGCCGGAGGAGCGGCGCACCTTGTGGCGGCGAACGTCGTCGGGCACGCCGTCGAGGTCGTCGTCGACCCCGAGGTCGAGCACGCGGACGCTGACGCCGTGCGCCGCGGCGAGCGCCGAGACACCGGCCCGGCCCGCGACGAACGTGCGCACCATGGCGGCCGTGATCGCGGGCGGGTACGCCGAGACGCCGTGCCGCGCGACCCCATGGTCGCCGGCGAAGATCACGAGCCGCACGTTGTGGAGCTCGCGCGGAGGCACCGCGTCCTGGGTGGCCGCGACCCAGACCGCGAGGTCGCCGAGCCGCCCGAGCGCCCCCGCGGGGGTCGCCAAGGCGGCCAGGCGCTCGGATGCCGCAGCCGCGACCGCGGGGGACGGTGGGGCGATCACAGGCTCGCCGCCAGCTCACGCCGCTCGGTCACGGCCGACGCGCGGCTGTGCAGGCGGCCGACGAGACCGGTGAGACCGATGCCGATGGCGCCCCACAGCGTGGCCAGCGTCAGCAGCGACGCGCGGCGGAAGTACCAGAGCACGTCGGCCGGGAAGTCGCCGATCTCGTTGACAGCCGGCAGCAGCTGGCCCGTGACGACGACCGCGACGACGTAGAGGCCGGCGCCGGCGAGCACCGCGCCGTACGTGCCGATCTCGTCGAGCAGCCGGATGGCGAGCAGCGACGAGAGCGCCGCGAACGCGACCGAGATCAGCATGAAGCCGAAGTACCAGCTGGTGCGGTCACCGATGGTGTCGCCCGAGCCGACGGCCGGTGGCGTGGCGGGGTACTTCAGGAACGGCACCAGCGCCACCGAGACGAAGCCGATCAGGCAGACCAGTGCGGTGGACTGGCCCGGGCTGAGCCGGCCGATGCGGCCGACCACCGACGCGGCGACCAGGGCGACGAGCCCTCCGATCGCGACGCCGACGGCGACGGAGCCGGTGAGCAGGCCCCAGGTGCGCTGGTCGTGACGGGACACCGTGGTGCCCTCGTCCTCGTGGGAGTGCGCCGTCCCGTCCGCCGATGCCGCCTCCTCGAGGGCGATGGCGGTCTCGACGTGCGGTTCACCGACCTGGTGCGCGACGAGGAACGTCGCGAAGCCGGCGAGGAGGCCGACCAGCAGCCCCCGGACGAGGAACGCTCGTGCGGTCATGCTGGCGCCCCGTCTCAGTGGCAGGGGTAGCCGAGCAGGTGCCGGCCGTCATGGACCCACTCGTGGATCGCGGTTCCGGCCGGGATCGAGATGGCGCCCTGGTCGGCGCTGATGAAGAACAGGACGAGCAGCCCGAGCAACCCGAAGAAGAGCGCCCACGGGGCGATCTCCCGGAACGGGATCGAGGGAACCTCGACGACGGGCGAAACGGGTGCGGCAGACGTCTGCGACATGTGTCCTCCTCAGGGATTCGTGCGTCCCTGCTCGAATGGGGATTGGACGGACACTCGGGTCTGACTCCACCGCCCTCGAACTGGTCGGAGGCGGTGTCACAGTAGCGCGACTGTGCCGGATTCCCACCGGCTTCCTCGTGCCCGCGGGCGTCAGCCTAGGGCATCCACACCGATGGCGGACAGGGCGTCCAGCAGTGCGGTCGTGCGCGCCGGCGGACGCACTGCGATCCGCACCCACGACGGCCCGAGTCCGGGGAACGTGTCCGCCCGGCGTACGGCGACTCCCACTCGGCGCAGCGCGGTGTGGACGTCGGGGCCGACCTCGGCGAGCACGAAGCTGGCCCGCGACGGGATGTGCCGGATCCCCATGGTTGACAGGGATTCTTCGAGGAAGCCGCGCCAGTCGGCGATCTCGCGGGCCCGTCGGGCTGCCTCGGCGCGCGCGGTGTCGGTCGAGCAGGCGACCATCGCGGCGGCGGCCGTGGTCGAGACCGACCACGGCACCTGGCCCTCGCGCAGTCGGTGCACGGTGTCGGCGTCGCCGAGCACGTAGCCTGCCCGCACTCCCGGTATGCCCCAGTGCTTGGTGAGGCTGCGGATGACGACGAGGCCGGCACGCTGCTCGCCCGCGAGGGACTCCGGCTCCCCGGGGACCGCGTCCATGAACGCCTCGTCGACGACGACGAGCCGGTCGTCGCGCAGCAGGGCCTCGACGTCGGCCCGTGAGTGCAGGACCCCGGTCGGGTTCGTCGGGTTGCCGAGGACGACGAGGTCGGCGTCGTCCGGCACCACCGACGGATCGAGGGTGAAGGGCGCGGAGAGGACGACCTCGGTCACGACGTGGCCGGCCTGGCGCAGCGCGGCGTGGGGCTCGGTGAACTGGGGGTGCACCACCACCGGACGCCGCCAGCGCCGGAGGCGGGCGAGGAGCGAGAACGCCTCCGCCGCTCCGGCGGTCGCCAGGACGCCGTCGGCCGCGCGACCGTGGTGCGCGGCGATCGCGTGCTCGGCCGCGGTCGCCGACGGGTAGCGGACGGCGGCGTCCAGGCTGTCGTGGAGCGCCCGGTCGAGCCACGGTGGGCGCGGGCCGTCGTAGACGTTGACGGCGAAGTCCAGGAGGCCGTCGACGGCCTCGACGTCGCCGTGGTGGCGGAGTGCCTGATCCAGGGCCAGGTCATCCACGGGCGTGCACCGCCTCCGCGAAGCGTCGGGCCAGCTGCGGGTGGCCGGCCCAGTGGGTGTGCAGGTACGACGCGTGCAGGGTCTCGGACGCGAATCCGACCGCGTCCCCGTCCACCGTCCAGGCGGCTCGGCCGTTGCTAGCCGGGACGACCTGCGTGCGGTGGAACTCGTGCCCGGTGACCGTCTCGCCCGCGCGGGTCAGGAGGTTGTCGGTGGTCGCCGTCATCGTGGGGTAGCGCAAGGTCAGCCGCTCGGTCATCGCGGCCTCCGCCGCGACCGCGCCGACCATGGGGGAGGAGTCCAGTGACGTGCAGAGGTAGAGCAGCCCGGCGCACTCGGCCACGGTCGGGACGCCGTCCGCGAGCGCCGCCGCCAGCTCGCGCCGGAGCACCACGTTGCCGGTGAGCTCGCTGGCGTGCACCTCGGGGAACCCGCCCCCGAGATAGATGCCCGCGGTGCCGTCGGGTAGGCGCGGGTCGACCATCGGGTCGAAGCCCACCACCGCGCACCCGGCCGCCCGGAGCAGCTCCTCCGTCTCGGCGTACCGGAACGTGAACGCACGCCCACCCGCCATGGCCACCACGGGCCGCACGGTGGTCGAGGAAGGCGCGCCAGCGCCTGCCCTTCGAGACGGTTGCTGCGCAACCTCCTCAGGAACCATCTCGAAGCCACCGAGCGCAGCATCTGCGTCCCACGGCTCGGCGTCGAGGTCCGGCGCGGTCCGCGCGAGCGCCAGGACGGCGTCGAGGTCGACCAGCTCGGCGATCCGGTCGGCGAGCCCGTCCAGGGCGTGCCGCGCCTCCTCGCGCTCGGCGGCCGGCACGAGGCCCAGGTGCCGGGACGGGACGCCGAGCGCCGGGTCCCGCCCGATCGTGCCGAGCACCGGCAGGTCGATGGAGTCCGCGACCTCGCGCGCGTGCCGGGGCGAGCCGGCCTGGTTGAGGATCACGCCGGCAACGCGCACGCGGGGGTCCCAGGACGCCAGGCCGTGCACGACGGCGCCGATCGTCCGCGACGAGCGGGAGATGTCGACGACCAGCACGACCGGCGACCCGGTCAGCTGCGCGACGTGCGCCGTGGAGGAGAAGCCGCGGCCGCCGATGCGACCGTCGAAGAGGCCCATCACGCCCTCGATCACGGCGACGTCGGCGCCACGGGCACCGTGCAGCAGCAGCGGCACGATGCGCTGCTCGCCGACCAGGTGCGGGTCGAGGTTGCGGCCGGGTCGTCCGCAGGCGAGCGCGTGGTAGCCGGGGTCGATGTAGTCGGGCCCGACCTTGTGCCCGGAGACGGTGTGGCCGGCCCGGGTCAGGGCGGCCATGAGGCCGGTGGCGACCGTCGTCTTGCCCTGGCCGGTGGCCGGGGCGGCGACGACGAGGCGCGGCAGGCTCACCACTCGATCCCCGCCTGGCCCTTCTGGCCGCGGTCCATCTGGTGCTTGACCTTGGTCATCTCGGTGACGAGGTCGGCGGCGTCGACGAGCGCGGGGTGGGCGCGGCGGCCGGTGACCATCACGAACTGCCGGCCGGGCCGCTCCCGGAGCGTCGCGACCACGTCGTCGACGTCGACCCAGCCCCACTGCATGGGGTACGTGAACTCGTCGAGGACGTAGAGGTCGTGCCGCTCCTCGGCGATCCGGCGCTTGACCTCGGCCCAGCCCTCGGCGGCGTCGCGGGCGTGGTCCTCGTCGTCGCCGGCCTTGCGCGCCCACGACCAGCCGGAGCCCATCTTGTGCCACTCGACGGGGCCGCCCTCGCCGGTCTGGGCATGGAGCTCGCCGAGGCGCTCGAGCACGGTCTGCTCGCCGATGCGCCACTTGGCGGACTTCACGAACTGGAAGACCCCGATGTCCCAGCCCTGGTTCCAGGCGCGGATCGCCAGCCCGAAGGCCGAGCTCGACTTCCCCTTGCCGTCGCCGGTGTTGACCATCAGCAGCGGGAGCCGCCGTCGCTGCGCGGTGGTGAGCCCGTCGTCGGGCACGACGAGCGGTTGGCCCTGTGGCATCTCAGCACCCCCACGTCTCGTGGTGGATGGCGTCCGCGAGGGGACGCCGCTGCCGCCACCCGTGACGCTCGAGGTCGGGCTTCTGCTGCAGCCGGGTGACCGGTCCGAGGCACAACCACGCGACCGGGCGCACGCCCTGCGGGAGCCCGACCAGGTCGGCCAGGAACTCCTCGCGGTAGAAGGAGACCCAGCCGAGGCCGAGGTCTTCGGCGGTGGCGGCGAGCCAGAGGTTCTGGATGGCCAGGCAGGTCGAGTAGAGGCCGGCGTCGTCGATCGCGTGCCGGCCGAGCACCTGGCTCCCGCCACGTGCCGGGTCGTAGGTGACGACGATGCCGAGCGCTGCCTCACGGATGCCCTCGATGCGGATCCGGTCGAAGGTGCCGCGCCGGTCGGCGGGCAGCGAGTCGGCGTACGTCGCGCGCTCGGCGTCGACGTGCCGGTGGAAACGATCCCGGGTGACGGGGTCGCGCACGAGCACGAAGTCCCAGGGCTGGCTGAGGCCGACGCTGGGAGCCGCGTGGGCGGCGCCGAGGATGCGCTCGAGCGCGTCGTCGGTCAGCGGCTCGCGGCTGAACTCGGCGCGGACGTCTCGGCGGCGTTCGATGACGTCGTACAGGGCCGCGGCGCTCACGCGGCCCGCCCGTCCCGCACGACCCCGGTGAGCGCCTCGGCGCTGACCTCGGCGACCGGCAGGTGCTCGGCCCGCAGGTGCTCGGCGAGCGCGGCGGCCAGGCCGAGCCGGAAGGATCCGCTCTCGCAGTCGACGACGACCGTGCTGGCATCGGTGCCGGCCACCAGCCCGGCGGCCACGCGGGACCGGGCCACCGGGTCGGCTCCCGCCGTGGCGCGGCCGTCCGTGACGACGACCAGCAGCGGCCGGCGGCGCGGGTCGCGGATGCGTTCGAGCTCGATCACCCGCGCGGACGCCAGGAGCCCCTCGGCGAGGGGCGTCCGCCCGCCCGCGGGGAGGGCGTCGAGGCGGGTGGCGGCCACGTCGACCGAGTGCGTCGGCGGCAGGGCCAACTCTGCGGCGTCGCCGCGGAACGTCACCAGGCCCACCTTGTCGCGCCGCTGGTAGGCGTCGAGCAGCAGGGACAGGATCGCGGTCTTGACCTGCTCCATCCGCCTGCGGGCCGCCATGGATCCCGACGCGTCGACGCAGAACAGCACCAGGTTGGACTCCCGCCCCTCCCGCGCGGCGCGGCGCAGGTCGGTCGGCAGCAGCCGGAGCGCCCCGCCCGTGCGACCGCGAGCGACCTGGTGGGGCGCGGCCGCGCTGACCGTGGCCGGGAGGTGCAGCGGGCCGCGGCCGTCGGTCGACGCACCGATCCGGCGGCCGTCGTCGGTGAGCGCCCGGCTGCGTCGCCCCGCTTCACCGGCACCGGTGCCTCGGGCGGTGAGCAGGCGGGCACGGTACGGCGTACCGCTGCCGACCGTGCTGGTCGAGGACGGCGTGCTCTCGGTGGTTGAGGAAGGCGCGTCCTCGGTGGTTGAGGAAGGCGCGTCCTCGGTGGTTGAGGAAGGCGCGTCCTCGGTGGTTGAGGAAGGCGCGCTAGCGCCTGTCTCGAAACCATCACCACCCGGGCCGTCCGGATCCGGATCGGGATCCGGCTCGTCGCCGAGCACCTCGTCGAGCAGGTCCTCGTCGAGCCCGGGGGCGTCGAAGGGGTTGCGTCGCCGGCGGTGCGGGAGGGCCAGGCGCGCGGCGGCGCGGATGTCCTCGGTGGTGACCTCGTCACGGCCGTGCCAGGCGGCGTGGGCGACCGCGGTGCGGGCGGTGACGATGTCGGCGCGCATCCCGTCGACCTCGAACGCCGCGCAGAGCTCGGCGATCCGGAGCAGGGCGGCGTCGGTGAGCGCGACGTCGGCGACCCTGCTGCGGGCGGCGGCGATCCGCTCGGTGAGGGCGCGCTCGGCCTCGGCGTACGACGCGGCGAAGCCGTCGGGGTCGGCGTCGTGGGCCATCCGGCGGCGCACGACCTCCATCCGCGTCGCCGGGTCGCGCGGCGCAGCGACCTCGACGGTGAGCCCGAACCGGTCGAGGAGCTGGGGGCGCAGCTCGCCCTCCTCGGGGTTCATGGTGCCGACCAGCACGAACCGGGCCGCGTGCGAGACCGAGACGCCGTCGCGCTCGACGGTCGACCGGCCCATGGCCGCGGCGTCGAGGAGCAGGTCGACGAGGTGATCGTGGAGCAGGTTCACCTCGTCGACGTAGAGGATGCCGCGGTGGGCCCTGGCGAGCAGGCCGGGCTCGTACTCCGTGCGGCCCTCGGACAGCACGCGCTCGAGGTGCAGCGACCCGAGGACGCGGTCCTCGGTGGCGCCGACGGGCAGCTCGACCAGCCGCACCGGTCGGGCCTCGACGGGTACGTCGGCGGCGAACGGGCCGTCGGGGGAGAGCGGCGCCGGGTCGAGCGGGTCGCTGGAGAAGCGGTCCCCGGCCACGACGTCGATCGGCGGCAGCACGGCCGCGAGCGCCCGCACGATCGTCGACTTGGCCGTGCCCTTCTCGCCGCGGACGAGCACGCCGCCGATCTCGGGCGACACGGTCGTCAGCATGAGGGCCAGGGCCATGCCGCCGGGCTCGTCGGAGCCGACGACGGCGCTGAAGGGGTACTGCTGTGGCATGTGAGGCTCCCGCTCGCTCGCCAACGGACATCTGTCGGATGCGTGGCGCGAGGCCGGTCTTCGGACTTCCCGGGTCTGTGTCTCCACAGCCACGGGTCACCGCAGCGGGCCTGTGCCGGACTCTCACCGGCTTCCCAGATTCTCCCCACCCGTCGGACGGGCGGAGCACCTCGTGCCGCGGTCAGGCTAGCGGCTCGACGACCTCGCGGACCCAGCGGTCCACCTCGCGGCTGCTGCGCAGCCGCACGATCGGCAGGTCGGGACGGGCGGCGGCCACGAGGGGGATGCGCTCGTCGTAGAGGTTCCGGGTGTTGATCGCCCAGCGCACGATGTGCTCGCGGTCGGTGAAGAACGTGTGCAGCGGGCCTTCCTGGTTGCCGTTCCACAGCTCCTCGCGACGCACTCGCCGCCGGACCGTGCGACGTACGACACGGCTCAGCGTCACGGGGAACGGCAGGTCGACCCACACCACCAGGTCCGCGCGCTCGATCAGCAGCGGACGGGCGTAGTCGTACTGCCACTCGCAGACCCAGGCCTCGGACGCCACGACCGCGTCGACGTCGGCCTCGAACTCCGGGCGCTTCGTCCACCCGGCCCCGTGGTGCAGCGCGTCCATCTCGGTGTAGGGCAGCCCGAGCAGCGCGCCGACACGACGAGCGAGCGTGCTCTTGCCGCTGCCGGAGACGCCGGCCACCGTCACGCGCCGGGGCCGGTGCGGCAGCGGGTCCGTGGCGGTGAGCACCGCGGAATCCTACGACCGCTGGTGCTCTAGGGTCGGGCGAGTGCCCGAGCCCGAGAAGTCCCGCATCGCCGTCGTCGGCATCGGCGCGGACGGCTGGGCGGGGCTGACCGACGACGCCCGCGACCGGGTGCTCGGCGCCGAGGTGCTGCTCGGCGGCGAACGCCATCTCCGCCTGGTGCCCGACGTGTCGGGACAGCGCCGCGAACCCTGGCCGCGGCCGCTCGCGGACGGGCTCGCCGCGTTGCTCGCCGCCCACGACGGACGACGCATCGCGGTGCTGGCGTCCGGTGACCCGTTCCTCTCGGGCATCGGCTCGAGGCTGGCCGGGCTGCTCGGCGCCGCGCGCCTCGACGTGCTGCCGGCGGTCTCGTCGGTCGCCCTCGCCCGCGCGCGGATGGGCTGGTCGGCCGAGGCGAGCACGGTCGTCACGGTCGTCGGCCGCGACCTGCACGCGGTGCTCCGCGAGCTCGCCCCCGGCTGGCGCGTCCTCGTGCTCTCGTCGGACGCCGACACCCCGGCGGCGCTGGCGGCACTGCTGGTCGATCACGGGTACGGCGGGTCGCTGATGACCGTCCTGGGCGACCTCGGCGCCACCACCGAGTCGCGCGTCGAGGCGACGGCGGACGCGTGGACCGGTCCGGCGCCCGCCCTCAACGTGGTCGCGCTCGAGCTGCGCGGACCGGTCGTCGGGGCGTGGGCGGCCGGGCTGCCCGACGAGTCGTTCGAGCACGACGGCCAGCTGACCAAGCGTGACCTCCGGGCGAGCGCCCTGGCGCGCCTCGCGCCCCAGCCCGGCCAGCTGCTCTGGGACGTCGGCGCCGGAGCCGGCTCGGTCGCGATCGAGTGGATGCGGTCGCACCCCACGTGCGCGGCAGTCGCGGTCGAGGCCGACCTCGACCGGCTGTCCCGGATCGCGCGCAACGCCGCGCGGCTCGGCGTACCCGGCCTCGAGGTGGTCGGCGGACGCGCCCCCGAGGCCCTGGCCGCCTTGTCGGCGCCGCACGCCGTCTTCGTCGGCGGCGGGGCCACGGCGCCCGGCCTGCTCGACCTGTGCACTGACCGGCTTCGTCCCGGCGGCCGGCTCGTCGTGCACGGGGTCACGCTCGAGACCGAGTCAGTCCTCGCCGCGGCGTACGCCGAGCACGGTGGCGAGCTGACCCGGCTGGCCGTCGAGCACGCGACACCGATCGGGTCGTTCACCGGCTGGGCACCCGCCCGCACCGTCACCCAGTGGAGCTGGAGCAAGCCATGACCGTGCACTTCGTCGGGGCCGGCCCCGGCGCCGCCGACCTGATCACGCTCCGCGCGGCCACGATGCTGGCGGCGGCCGACGTGGTGCTCTACCCGGGCACGTACCTCGACGAGGCGGTGCTCGGGCACTGCCGCGCCGACGCCCGGCTCGTCGACACCCAGGCCCTCGACCTGGACGGCATCCTGGCCGAGCTGGTCACCGCCCACGAGGCGGGCCGAGACGTCGTCCGGCTCACCTCCGGCGACCCGTCGGTCTACTCCGCCGTCGCGGAGCAGACCCGCCGCCTCGACGCCGCCGGCGTGCCGTGGGACGTCACGCCCGGCGTGCCGGCGTACGCCGCCGCGGCCGCCCTCGTCGGCCGGGAGCTGACCGTCCCGCTGGTGTCGCAGTCGGTCGTGCTGACCCGCACCCAGGCGCGGTCGAGCGCGATGCCGGAGACCGAGTCGCTGGCAGCGTTCGCGGCCACCCGCGCGACCCTGGTGCTGCACCTCGCGATCTCCCGCACGCGGGAGCTGATGGGCGAGCTGGCGGGGGAGTACGGCGCGGACTGCCCGGTCGTCGTCGTCCACCGCGCGTCGCAGCCGGACGAGCTCGTCCTTACCGGCACCGTCGGCGACATCGCCGACCGGGTCGAGGCGGCGGGGCTGCGCCAGGCCGCGGTGATCCTGGTCGGCCGGGCGCTGGCCCGCGACGGTGGCGAGTCGTGGCTGTACTCAGGAGTCCGCGACCGCGCGTGACGTCCAGACCGCGCCGCTCGGTGCGACACGGGTGCGCGAGCACCCCACGATCAGCAGGCATTTCATGTCGATCGACGCGGGATCGAGCTCGGCCAGCGTCGTGACGGTCAGCGACTCCTCGGCCCGCCCGACGTCGCGGCCGACGACGACCACCGTGTCGTCGGGCCGGTGCGCCAGCAGCACCTTCTGCATCTGCGCGACCTGGTGCGTGCGGCTGCGCGACGCCGGGTTGTAGACGGCCAGCACCAGGTCGGCCCGGGCGATCCCCTCGAGGCGCTGCTCGATGACCGCCCACGGCTTGAGCCGGTCGGACAGGCTCATGACGGCGAAGTCGCCGCCGACCGGCGCGCCCGCCCGGGCGGCGACCGCCTGCACCGCGCTGACACCGGGGAGCACCCGCACCGGCACGTCGGCGTACGTCGCGTCCTCCGCGGCCTCGAACACGGCCGCGGCCATGCCGAACACCCCCGCGTCGCCGCCCGACACCACCGCCACCCGCTCGCCGGCCTTCGCGAGGTCGAGCGCCAGCCGCGCCCGGTCGAGCTCGACGGTGTTGCCCGACGCGTGCCGGGTGAGCCCCGGGCGCTGGGGCACGCGGTTGACGTACGGCGCGTAGCCGACCACGTGGTCGACCTCCGCGAGCGCCGCCGCCACCTCGGGGGTCACCCACCGGTCCGGACCCGGTCCGAGCCCGACCACCAGCAGCTCCGCGCCGCGTTCGGTCGTCGTCTGGTCACCAACGACGGGACCCCGCGCCCGGCGGCCCACACCGTGCCGCGAGTCACCGGCCACGACGATGAGGGAGAAGTACGGCACGGACGCCGGGTCGACCTCGGCAGCGGGCAGCCACCGCTCGGCGGGCATCGACGCGCGCTCGACGTACACCGCGTCGTCGAGCCGGCCGGCCGCCTCCAGGGCACGGCGGACGGCGGGGAAGGTCCGGCCCAGCTTCATGATGATCGCGCCGTCGGTGTCGGCGAGCCGGCGGGCGAGCTCGGGCTCGGGCAGGGTGCCGGGGAGGACCGTGAGCACGTCGGTCTGACGCACCAGCGGGGAGGAGACGACGGCCGCCGCCGCGGCGAACGCGGGGACGCCCGGCACGATCTCCGTCTGGTACGTCGCGGACAGCCGGTCGTGCATGTACATGTACGACCCGTAGAACAGCGGGTCGCCCTCGGCCAGCAGCACGACGTCGCGGCCCGCGTCGAGGTGGGCGGCGAGGCGGGACGCCGCGGACTCGTAGAACTCCGCCATCGCGCCCGCATAGCCGCCCGGGTGCGCCGTCGACCCGGTCGTCACGGGGTAGCGCAGCTCCTCCTCGATGACGCCGGCCGGGATGAGCGGGTCGGCGATCCGGCGCGCGTTCGACTGCCGGCCGACGCCGGCGTGGAAGGCGACCACGTCGGCGGACCCGATCAGGCGCGCGGCCTTGAGCGTGACCAGCTCGGGGTCGCCCGGCCCGACGCCGACGCCCCAGAAGCGTCCCGGCGTCGTCACTCCTCCTCCTGCGCGAGTGCGTTGACGGCGGAGGACGCCATCGCGGATCCGCCCCGGCGACCGCGGACGGTGACGAACGGGATGTCGATCCCGTGGTCGGCGCCGAAGGACGCCAGCGCGGCCTTCGACTCCGCCGCGCCGATGAACCCGACCGGGCAGCCGACGATCGCCGCGGGGCGCGGAGCACCGTCGACCAGCATCTCGAGCAGGTGGAAGAGCGCGGTCGGCGCGTTGCCGATCGCGACGACCGCTCCGTCGAGCAGCGGCTCCCAGAGCGACACCGCCGCGGCGGTGCGCGTCGTGCCCCACGCCGACGCAAGATCGGGCACGCGGGGATCCGTCAGGAAGCAGTGCACCCGGTTGCCCGCCGGCAGCCGCCCGGCGGTGATGCCCATCGCGACCATCCGCGCGTCGGCGAGGATCGGCGCTCCGAGCATGAGCGCCGACCGCGCGGCGTCGACGACACCCGGGTGGATCACCAGGTCGTCGACGAGGTCGGTCTGGCCGGAGCCGTGGATCATCCGGACGGCCAGCCTCTCGGCGTCGGCGGGTACGCCGTCCAGTCGTGCCTCCCGCCGGATCGTCGCGAACGAGTCGACGTAGATGGCCGGCCCGTCGGCGACGTACTCGTAGCGGCGCGTCGGGGCCCTCATGCCGGCACCAGGACGCCACGCCACGGGGTGACCACGAGGTCGCCTCCGCGGGCCGCCAGGTCCGGCGCGATGACGCCGTCGACCGCAGGCACGTGCTCGCCGCCGGGCACCGCGCCGTACGGCAGTGGTGGCGACGGCGCCGGGACGCGTGGATCGGCCGGTGCCGTCGGCGCCAGCTGCGCCGGCAGCTCGGCCGCGTGCCACTCCGACGTCCGCGCGGCCAGGAACGCCGTCGCGAGCTCGACCAGTCTCGTCGGCGCGTCGGTGAGGTCGACGACCTCGGACCACGCGTCCGCGACCCGCAGCTGTGCCGCCGACGAGTCGAGCGCAACCAGGCCCAGGTCGGCGGTCCGGTCGAGCAGGTCGCCGCGGCCGTCGTCGAGCACGAAGAGGAAGCGACCCGGCAGCGCCGCCAGGGCGGGGGTGGCGCACAGCAGCCGGTCCAGCTCTGCAACGACCGGGCGCAGGTCGGCCCGGCCGCCGGCGAGCCCGGTCTGCGGGGAGGCCATCACGTTGCGGGCGAGCTCGTGCGTGCGGGAGGGGAGCAGGCCCGTGGCCTCGAAGGCCGCGACGATGCCGTCGGTGACGGGCGGGAGGCCGCGCACCTGGAGGTTCGCCCGGTGGGTGAGGCGCACGTGCCCGTCGCCGTACGTCGTGGCCACCTCGCCGAGGGCCCGCAGTCCGGCCGCCGGGAGCCGTCCGCCGGGCAGCCGGAGCCGGACCAGGTTGCCGTCGGCGGCCGGCCACGGCCGGAGCACGCCGGGGCAGCGATCGCGCCGCGTTCGGGTGGTGGAGCTGCTGGTCACGAGGGTGGTCCTCCGCGGTCAGGGGCTCGTGCGCGGAGCCCGCGGGGTACCTCGCGGCGAGTGCCGGGAGGGCCAGCAGGTCTTCGGACTCGGGATCCTCCGGCACGGGACGCCTTCCCGAGCCCCGAGGGGCCCAGTGGCTGCGTGTCCCGCCCGTCACCCTCACCGCTGCGCGTCAGTCCCGGACTTGCACCGGGTTCCCTGACCACCGAGGTGGCACGACTGGCAGGCGCGACGTTACCAACTCCGGGCGTCGCCCACCCTCCGGGTTCGTCAGGCGGCGTGCGGCGCGCCCGGCGTCGACGGCTCCGCCGGCTCCGGGAGCGCGGCGACGGACGACGCCGGGGTCTCGACGTCCTGCGCAGCCCGCGTGGCCCGGCTGTTGCGGTGGACCATGAAGAGGAAGAGCCCCAACATCGCGATGGTGAGGGTGATCGCGCTCCCGAGGTAGGTCGTCCAGAAGAGGATGCCGTGCTCGTCGATCGCGTAGTTGTTCTGTGCTGCAGGAGGCATGGGCTCACGCTCTCCCGCGCGGTCCGTGCCCGACAGTGACGGCGGCCCCGGCCCGGTGGGACCAAGGTCCCGCCGTGACAGGCTGCCCCCGTGGAGCACGACGCCGAGATCCTGCCTGCCGACCGGCCCGGCTCCTACGTGGTCCGGATGTCGGGCATGGACCAGTCCCACGTCGACCTCGACGACCCGCGCAGGCTGGTGTTCGAGTACGTCCGCCGGCTCGGCGACGTCGTCGACGCCGTGGCCCCCGAATCGGTGCCGTTGCGCGTCGTCCACGTCGGCGGCGCCGGCCTGACGCTCCCGCGGTACGTCGCAGCGACGCGGCCGCGGTCGTCGCAGATCGTGTTCGAACCCGCGACCGCGGTGACCGAGCTGGTCCGGGCCGAGCTGCCGCTGCCGCGCCAGAGCGGGATCAAGGTGCGGCCGATCGACGGGCGGGCCGGGGTGACCGCGCTGCGGGACGCCAGCGCGGATCTGGTCGTCGTCGACGCCTTCGCCGACGCCCGGGTCCCGGGATCGCTCGTCACCGACGCGTTCCTCGCGGACGTCGCTCGCGTGCTCGGACCCGCCGGCGTCGTCGCCCTCAACCTCACCGACCGCGCTCCCTTCGGCTGGACCCGCCGCGCCGTCGCCTCCGTGCGCTCGGCCCTCCCGCACCTGCTGCTGACCGCCGAGCCGGCCACGCTGCGGGCCAAGCGGCTCGGCAACCTGGTGATCGTCGCCTCCCGCGGCGACGTGCCGCTCGACGCCCTGCGCCGGCGCGCAACCACCGCCGCCTCGCCGTACCGCGTGCTCGACGCCGTCGCCGTGTCCGACTCGTTCGGCGGCGGCACCCCGTTCACCGAGGCGGATGCGGAGCCGTCGCCGCCTCCGTCACCGTGAGCACCTGATCCGCGGTCCGGCTGCTCTCGAGCGCGTCCGCCATGACACGGGCCACCTGGCGACGGGAGACCCGCATCGTTGGCGCCCGGTCGTCGGTGCCGACGTACGCCGCGTCGTCCGTCGGGTCGTCGTGCAGCACGGTCGGCCGCACGATCGTCCAGTCCCGCCCGCTGCCGCGGACCAGCTGCTCCTGGCGCTCGTGGTCGTCGACCTGCGGCCGGATCCCGAGCGCGAAGAACGCCTTCAAGGCGAACGGCAGGTTGGCGTAGGTGTCCCCGATCCCGTACACCGTCTGCACGACGAGGCGCCGTACGTCGTGCTCCCGCATCGCCTCGATCACGCCCTGCGTGCCCCGCGACCGGATGTCGAGCGGCGAGCTCGCCCGCCGGGTCAACCGGACCAGGAACGGGTTGTCCGGGATCCCCAGGGTCACGGCGACGGCGTCCTGACCGACGATCGCCTTGCCGAGCGCCTCTCGATCGAGCACGTCGGTGGCGACGTACCGGACCCGGTCGTCCTCGCCGGCCGCCTGGCGCGAGTACGCCGTCACCAGGTGCCCGCGCTCGACCAGCTCGCTGACCAGCTCCGCGCCGGTGCCCCTGCTCGCTCCCACCACCAGAATCCTCATCGCTCCTCCTGGAGTCCGTGCCCGGACCGGTTCCGGGCTTGCTCCCAGCGTCCGGCCTTGGTGCTGGACGTTCAATGCCGGAAATGCCGCCGCTCTTGCTCGTTCGTCCAGCGCCGACGCATACTGGCGTGGTGGACCGGGACGTGCTCACCGAGACCCTCACCGACTTCGGGATGAGCGGCGTGTTCTACGCCGTCTCCGAGCTGGGCGCGCCCTGGGGCATCGAGATCCCGCCGCTGCCCGGCACGATCGTCTTCCACCTGGTCACGGACGGCGAGCTGGTGCTCGAGGTCGACGGCGAGACGACGCGGATGACCTCGGGCGACATCGCGCTCGTCCCGCACGGCACCGGGCACGCCATCCTCGACGCACCCGGCAGCGAGGCCACCCCGCTCTTCGACCTCCCCCGTGACGAGGTCGGCGAGCGCTACGAGCGACTCCGCATCCCCGGTCCCGGGCCGCGCGCCGAGGTGGTGTGCGGCGCGGTGAGCTTCACCGGGCTCGGGGTGGCCCGCCTGATCCGCAGCCTCCCGGCGGTCCTCCCGGCCCGACGGGACGAGGACACCGCCTGGATGCGGGCCGCGTTCGAGGTGATCGGCGCGGAGTCGCAGCATCCCCGTCCCGGCAGCGACGTCGTCACGGCGCGGCTCGCCGACATCCTCGTCGTCCAGGTCGTGCGCTCGTGGCTGGAGTCGGGGGAGCACGACCGCGGCTGGGTGGCCGGCCTGCGGGACCCGCTCGTCGGCAGCGCGCTGGCGTCCTTCCACGCCGAGCCCGGCGCTCCGTGGACCCTCGCGTCGCTGGCAGCCGAGGCGGGCATGTCCCGCTCGGCGTTCGCCGCCCGGTTCCGCGACCTCCTCGGCGAGCCGCCGATGAGCTACGCGACCGCCTGGCGGATGGACGTGGCGGCGCGTCTGGTGCGCGAGGACGACCTGCCTCTCGCCCGCGTCGCCGAGCGCGTGGGCTACCGGTCCGAAGCCGCGTTCAACCGCGCCTTCCGCCGCGCACACGGCGTGACGCCGGGCGCCTTCGCGCGTCGCGGCCCCGCGTTCCTCGACCACGTCACGGGTCCCGCCGGCGCCAGGTGAGGGGCGTCCTCAGGACGGCTCGCGCCAGCGCCGTCGACCTGCCACCTCGTCGTTGATGTGCGCCACGAGGTCGTACGCCGTCGCCGTCAGCCTGCGCGGCACCTTGAGCGCGAACGGGTCCGCGCGGTGGTGCTCGACCTCCGGAGCGCCGACCACCGCGACCCTGATGACGGCGCGACCCTTGCGCGACGTGTGCACGCTCGCGCCGGTCACCTGCTCCCACTCGATGTCGCGCACCCTCGCGGTGTCCCGACGTTCGGCGTCGGGCTGGGACCGGGTGAACCGGATGCCATCGAGGGAGACGTCGATGCGGGCTCGACGGCCCGCGAGATGACTGACCGGCACGCGGCGAGTGGACCACACCAAGATGAACGGCCGCCCGGAGACCGTGGAGGTCCGGGTGCGCTCTTCGTCACGTGAGGGTCATCGACGGCCGTGACCGGCGGTCGGGCGGCGAACCACCTCGCGGAGGTCCAGCGGGTAGGGGCCGGGCTCGTCCACCGGTCCGACGCCCTTGTGCCGCTCGAGCCACTTGTGGTCGTCGCGCCAGACGACGAGGAGCGCCAGCACGGCAAGGATCGAGATCAGCACGCACACGCCGATCTGGAGAGTCACCGGGACGTCACCCACGTCGATCAGTGTGGCCCCGGTGCCTGCCGACGCGCCAGACCGTCACAGGTCCAGGCCCTCGACCGACGACTGCGGCTGGAGGTCGGGCAGGCGGACGATCAGGAACGACAGCACGAGCCCGACCAGCGCGGCGATGACCGGGACGAGCAGGCCGATCTGGAGCGCGAGGGGGCGCGCGTCGGTGTTGATGCGGATGATCTCGTCCTGGATCTCCTCCGGCTCGTCCGCGAGCTGCTCGTCGAGCTGGGTGTTGCTCATGACCTGGGCGTCGTCCTCGAGCGCCTGGGCGACGCGCTCCTGGTCGCCGCTCGGGAGCACGTCGGAGTCCTCGGCCATCGTCGTGAAGATCGTGGACAGCGCCGCCAGCATGATCGCGCCGGCGAAGGCCAGGCCGAAGGACAGCCCGAACGACCCGGCTGCCGAGTTCACCGCCGCGGCCTCGCTGACGCGTTCCTCCGTGATCGGGGCGAGCGTGAAGTTGTTGAGCTGAGACACGAGGATGCCCAGCCCGGAGCCGACGACGACGAGCGCGGGTGCCAGCGCCCAGCCCGAGTCGGCGCGCGGGACGACCAGGCCGACGACGACCAGCCCGCCGAGCAGCAGCAGGAACCCCCAGCGGATCAGCACCCCGGCGCGGACCCCGTGCAGCTTGCGTCCGGCGTAGATCGACAGGGCGAACATGCTGAGCGACAGCGGCGCCAGGGAGAGGCCGGCCTCGAGGGCGTTGTACTCCAGCACCATCTGCAGGTAGATCGGCAGGGTGATCATCGCCCCGCCGAGGGCGATCTGCTGGAGCATCTGGCTGGAGATGCCGAGCCGGAAGTACACCGACGAGAAGAGGGCCGGGTCGACCAGCGCCGGCCGGCCGGCACGCTTGCGGTGCCGCAGCCACCCGGCCAGCGACCCGAGGCCGACCAGGCCGACCGCGATGAGGGCACCGACGGCCTCGCCGCCCTCCTGCCAGACCAGGATGCCGAGCACGAGGCCGCCCATGCCGAGCACGGAGAGCAGCGCACCGACCAGGTCGATGTGCCGGGAGCCGGTGAAGGGCACGTCCCGGACCAGGCCGAGCCCGCTGAGCACGACCACGATGATGAGCGCCTCCAGGAGGAAGCCGACCCGCCACGACAGCGCCGTCGTCAGGAAGCCGCCGATGAGCGGTCCGACGGCGGCGGCGATCGCGGCGGAGGCGCCGACCAGGGCGTAGACGCGCTTCTGCGCGGCGCCCTCGAAGTTGCCGTGGATCAGGGCCTGCATCCCCGGCAGCAGCAGGGCGGCGCCGATCCCTCCGATCACGGCCCAGAAGACGATGATCGGCAGGATGCTCTGCGCGAGCGTCATCGAGATCGCGCCGATGCCGTACCCGCACAGGCCGAGCGCGTAGGCGCGCTTGCGGCCGATCAGGTCGGCGACCTTCCCGCCGATCAGGATGAACGCCGCCGACACGAGCGCCTCGAGCGCGATGGCCGACTGCACCCCGCTCACCGTCGCGTCGATGTCGTGCACGACGGCCGAGATCGAGACGTTCATCAGCGACGTGTCGACCACGAGCACGAACATCGCCATCGCCAGCAGCAGGGCGAGGCGGTGGTTGAACGCCGGCTCGGGCTCCATCCGGCGACAGTAGGGCCGGCCGGGGTGGGTGCGGGTGGTCGCGAGGGGTGGAATCCGGGGTGGCTAGTGGTACGCCGTGCCCCGGGCGTCCCGCGTCCACAGCACGCCGTCGCCGGCGACCGGGCCGTCGGCGGCGAGGGTGCGCTTGAGCACCTTGTTGGTCGCGGTCCGGGGGAGCGTCGAGACCAGCCGGACGTACCGCGGCCAGGCCTTCGTCGACAGGTCCGGCTGGCCGGCGAGGAACTCCTCGAACCCTTCCGGCTCCAGCCCGTCGTGGACCACGAGCGCCGCCATCACCTGATCGCCGACCGCCTCGTCGGGTACGGCGTACACCGCGGCCTCCGACACGGACGGATGGCGCAGCAGCACGCGCTCGATGGGCGCGGCCGCGAGGTTCTCCCCGTCCACGCGCAGCCAGTCGGCGATGCGGCCGGCGAAGTACACGAACCCGTCGGCGTCGCGGTAGGCGAGGTCGCCGGACCAGTACATCCCGCCCCGCATCCGCTCGGCCTCGGCGTCCGGGTCCTTGTAGTAGCCGGCGAAGGCGCCCGCGCCGGTGGTGTTCACGAGCTCGCCGGTCGCCTCCTCGGCGTTGAGCAGCGAGCCGGACTCGTCGAAGACCGCGTCGGGCGTCTCCGCCATCGTCTCGGGATCCAGCACCCGGACCCCGTCGAGCGGCCGGCCCAGCGACCCCGGCGGCATCTCCGGCACGCGTTGCACGATGACGGCGTTCTCGGTCGAGGAGTAGGAGTCGACCACGACGCAGCCGAAGCGCCGCCCGAAGGCGTCGATGTCGCGGTCGTTGGCCTCGTTGCCGAAGACCAGGCGCAGCGGGTTGTCCGCGTCGTCGGGCCGCTCCGGCGTCGCCATGATGTAGGTGAGCGGCTTGCCGACGTAGTTGGCGTACGTCGCGGCGTACCGCCGGACGTCGGGCAGGAACCCGGACGCCGAGAACCGCCGGGCCAGCGCGACGGTCGCGCCGGCGGCCAGCGCCGGGCCCCAGCCCGCCATGATCGCGTTGGAGTGGAACATCGGCATCGACACGTAGGCGACGTCCCGCGGTCCGAGCCCGAACCGCTCCGACAGGAACTGCCCCGGAAGGGCGACCTTCGCCTGCGTGACGTTGACCGCCTTCGGGTCGCCGGAGGTGCCCGAGGTGAAGATCAGCATCATCAGGTCGTCGGGGCCGACCTCGACGTCGGGCACCGCTGCCTCGGCGTGCTCGTCGAGCAGCGCGCCCCAGTCGGGGCACTCCAGCGGCAGCACGGGTACGTCGACGTCCGCGAGCAGGTCGGCGTGCGCCGCGTCGGTGACGACGACCTGGACGTCGGCCCGGCGTACGTCGGCGGCGAGCGCCGCGCCCCGGCGGGTCGGGTTGAGCCCGACGACCACGGAGCCGCCGAGGGCCGCCCCACCGAGCAGGAACGCGAACTCGGGCACGTTCTCGAGGAGCACGCCGACATGTGGCGGATCGCCGGCCGGGAGCAGGGTCTGCAGCACCGCCGCGCGCACGCAGGACTCGTGCACGACCTCCGCCCAGGTCCACGACGCGTCCTCGAACAGCAGCCCGGGGGAGTCGTTCCCGGCTCGCGCGAGCAGCTGCTCGCGCACCGTGGGGGTTTCGAGGCTCGTCGCTGGCGCTCCTCGCACCTCAACCACCGCACAGCCCCGGTGGTTGAGGTGTGAAGGCGCCCTGGCGCCTGAGCCTCGAAACCACCTGACCGGTCATGCCGGTTCGGCGGCCAGCGCCCGTCCGATCGCCAGCGCCTGCTCGGTGGCGCCGCCGTGCAGGAACTCGAAGCGCTTGGCTCCCGTGAAGTAGCGGTGCGTCTCGCCGTCCAGGTCGATGCCGACACCGCCGTGCACGTGCACCGCCGTGTGCGCGAGCCGGTGGCCGGCGTCGGCCGCCCACAGCTTCGCGATCGCGAGCTCGGTGTCGGCGGGCAGCCCCTCGTCGAGCCGCCACGCGGCCTGCCAGAGCGTGAGCCGCTGGCCGAGCACGTCGATGTAGCCGTCGGCGAGCCGCTGCGACACGGCCTGGAAGGTCCCGATCGGCCGGCCGAACTGCTCGCGCGTCTTCGCGTACGTCGCGGTCAGCCGCAGCGCGCCCTCCGTGATGCCGAGCTGCTCCGCGGAGCCGCCGAGCACCATCAGCTGCCGCAGCCGGTGTGCGGCGGCGCCGTCCGCCGCGCCGACGAGCCGGTCCGCGCCGAGCACGGCGCCGTCGAGGTCGAACCGGGCGACCGCGTCGCGGTCGGAGAACCGCTGGGCGACGACCGTGACCCCGGCGTCGCCGGGCTCGACGAGGAAGACACCGACGCCCGCGGGCGTCTCGGCCGGGACCAGGAACAGGTCGGCGTAGGTGCCGGCCGGGACGACGGCCTTGCTGCCCGTCAGGCGGTGGCCGTCGCCGTCGGGCGTCGCGACCGTGGTCGGGCGAGCCGGTGCCCACGCGTGCTCCTCGGCGATCGCCGCGGTGACCACCGCGGCGCCCGAGGCGGCGCGGGGGAGCCAGGCCGACTTCTGCTCGTCCGAGCCGTGCTCGGCGATCAGCCGGGAGGCCGGGCCGTGCGCGGCGAGCGGGACGGGCGCGACCGTGCGGCCGACCTCGACCAGCACGCGGCACAGCTCGACGAGACCGAGTCCGGCGCCGTCCTGCTGCTCCGGCAGCGCGAGGCCGAGCAGGCCGGCGTCGCCGAGCGCTGCCCACAGGTCGCGGTCGAAGCGGTCGCCGCCGGCCTCGACGGCCTTCATCCGCTCGTTGGTGGCGCGGTCCTTCAGGATGCTCGCGGCGAGCTCCGCGGCCTCGTCCTGCTCCTGGGTGAACTGGAAGTCCATGCTCGTTCAGCTCCTCTTCGCCGCGGGGAGGCCGAGGCCGACGTACCCGATGATGTCGCGCTGGATCTCGTTGGTGCCGCCGCCGAAGGTCATCACCAGCGCGGACCGGTAGAACCGCTCGAGCCGGCCCTGGAGCACCGCGCCCTCGGAGTCGCCCGTGAGCCCGGCGTTCGGGCCGACGACCTCCATCAGCGTGCGGTAGACCTCGGTCGCGAGCTCCGAGCCGTAGATCTTGGTGGCCGACGCCTCGGCCGGAGACAGGTCGACGCCCGCGTCGGCGTCGGCCGCCAGCTTCCAGTTGATGAGGCGCAGCGCATCGGTGCGGGCGTGCGCCCGGCCGAGCGCGATCTGGACCCACTCGCTGTCGATGACCCGCTCGCCGTTGGGCGCCTTGGTCGCCTGCGCCCAGGTGCGCACGATGTCGATCGAGTGCGTGAGGGGCGCCGCGGAGGTGAGCGCGACGCGCTCGTGGTTGAGCTGGTTGGTCATCAGCGACCACCCGCCGTTGAGCTCGCCGACCAGATTGGACGCCGGGACCCGCACGTCCTCGTAGTACGTCGCGCTCGTGCTCACGCCGGCGACCGTGTGCACCGGGGTGTAGGAGAAGCCGTCGGCGTCGGCCGGCACGAGGATCATCGAGAGGCCCTTGTGGCGGGGCAGGTCCGGATCGGTGCGGCAGGCGAGCCAGATCCAGTCGGCGTACTGGATGAGCGAGGTCCACATCTTCTGGCCGCTGATCACCCACTCGTCGCCCTCGCGCACCGCGCGCGTCCTCAGTGAGGCGAGGTCGGTGCCCGAGCCGGGCTCGGAGTAGCCGATCGAGAAGTGCAGGTCGCCCTGGAGGATCCGCGGCAGGAAGTACTCCTTCTGCTCGTCGGTGCCGTAGCGCATGATCGTCGGCCCGACCGTGTTGAGCGTCAGGTAGGGGATCGGTACGCCGGCCACCGCGGCCGCGTCGGTGAAGATCAGCTGGTCGATCATCGAGCGGTCCTGGCCGCCGTACTCCTCCGGCCAGCCGATGCCGAGCCAGCCGTCGGCGCCGAGCCGGCGGATCACGTCCTTGTAGACCTGGGCGTCGCCGAACTCGCCGGAGGCAGCGGCCAGGCCGGCCTTCACCTCGGGCGTGACGAGGGAGGCGAAGTACTCGCGCAGCTCCTCGCGGAGACCCTGCTGCTCGGGCGTCAACGCAATGTGCATGGGGCAACCTTGCTCTCGTGTGCTGGAATCCCGGCGGGCAAAACTATAACCTGTTCTAAGTTTGGTCCACAGGGCTCGGAAGCTGGAGGCAGACCATGAGCGACACCGGAACGCGCGCAACGGGCACCAAGGGGGCCGTGCGGGCGCTCGACCACGGGACACCGCCGGAGCGGTTCGCCCGCGGCTGGCACTGCCTGGGCCTCGCGGACTCGTTCCGCGACGGCAAGCCGCACGGCGTCGAGGCGTTCGGCGGCAAGGTCGTCGTCTGGGAGGACTCGAAGGGCGAGATCAACGTCCTCGACGGGTACTGCCGGCACATGGGCGGCGACCTGACGCAGGGCGAGGTCAAGGGCGACGAGGTGGCGTGCCCGTTCCACGACTGGCGCTGGGGCGGCGACGGCAAGTGCAAGCAGATCCCGTACGCCCGCCGGGTCCCGCTGCGCGCGCGCACCCAGAAGTACCCCGTCGTGATCCGCAACGGGCAGGTGCTGATCTGGCACGACGTCGAGGGCTCCGAGCCCGACCTGGACATCCTCCCGCCTGTGCTGCCCGGCCTCGACGAGGGCCTCTACACCGACTGGGCCTGGGAGGTCGTGCCGATCTCCGACTCCCACTGCCGCGAGCTCATCGACAACGTCGTCGACATGGCGCACTTCTACTACGTGCACTTCTCGTTCCCGACGAGCTTCCGCAACGTCTTCGAGGGCACCCAGGCGACCCAGTACATGGAGTCGAAGGGGCGCCCCGACAAGTCCGGCGGCTACGGCAGCGCCGAGCTGTTCCTGAAGTCCGAGGCGACGTACTACGGACCGTCGTACATGATCAACTGGCTCGACGTCGACTACAAGGGATTCCAGACCGAGGTCATCCTCATCAACTGCCACATCCCGACCGGGCCGGACTCGTTCACGCTCCAGTACGGCATCACCGTGAAGAAGCCCGAGGGCATCGACGACGACACGGCGCGGTTCATCTCCTCGAAGTACGCCCAGATGTTCGGCGAGGGCTTCCTCCAGGACGTGCACATCTGGAAGAACAAGGTCCCGGTGCAGAACCCGCTGCTGTGCGAGGAGGACGGGCCGGTCTACCAGCTCCGCCGGTGGTATGAGCAGTTCTACGTCGACCAGTCCGACATCTCGCCCGAGATGGTCGACCGCTTCGAGTTCGAGGTCGACACGACCAAGGCCAACGAGTTCTGGCAGGAGGAGGTCGCCGAGAACCTCGCGAAGAAGGCGGCCGAGGACACCGCGACCGCGGACGCCTGACATGCCGTCCTTCGTCCCGACCAGCCCCGACACGCTGGAGGACCAGCGGCTCTACACGAGCGCGCGGCTGGTCGAGGTCGCCTGCCTCGACTGCCTGGCCAAGGTCGGTGTGAAGAAGAACAGCGAGCACCACACGTCGATCCAGTGGTCCGGCGAGGCGCGGGCGCACTGCCCGGAGCTGTCTCGCCGGTCGAGCGGTCGCGAGTCGCACCCCGCGTGTCCCCGCATGATCGCCAGCATCGAGGCGGCCGCTCGCGACGGCCACATCCCCATCGGAGCCGAGGACGGTTACTGAGCGCATGACGGAAGAGTCCTTCGAGCTGAAGGTCGTCGAGGTGGTCGAGGAGACCGCCGACGCGCACTCCATCTCCTTCGAGCCCCCCGCCGGGGCCGAGGAGCAGTTCGCCTACAAGCCGGGGCAGTTCCTGACCCTCGCCGTACCCTCCGACCGGACGGGCGTGGCGGCGCGCTGCTACTCGCTGTCCAGCAGCCCGGTCGGCGGCGGCCCGCTCACGATCACCGTCAAGCGCACCGAGGAGGGCTACGCCTCCAACTGGGTCTGCGACCACCTGCGGGAGGGCGACAGCATCCGGGTGCTCCCGCCGAGCGGCATCTTCACGCCCGCGTCGCTGTCGGCCGACCTGCTGCTCTTCGCCGGCGGCAGCGGCATCACGCCCGTCATCTCGATCACCCGCACCGCCCTCCAGCAGGGGAGCGGCCGGATCGTGCTCTTCTACGCCAACCGCGACGAGTCGTCGGTGATCTTCGCCCGCGAGCTCACCGAGCTGGCGGCCGCGCACCCCGACCGGCTCCAGGTGGTGCACTGGCTCGAGTCGGTGCAGGGCCTGCCGAGCCAGGAGCAGATCCGGGCGTTCGCGTCGGCGTTCACGTCGTACGACGCCTTCGTCTGCGGGCCGGCACCCTTCATGAAGCTGACGGTGGCGGCGCTGAAGGAGCTGGAGTTCCCGCGCGAGCGGCGGCACCAGGAGAAGTTCATCTCGCTGGGCGGCAACCCGTTCGGCGACCTGCACGACCAGGAGGTCGCCGAGCACGAGATCGAGGACGCCGAGCGCGACGAGGACGACACGACGGTCGACGACGGCGGGCCCTCGCCCGAGGGCCCGGTCCGGCTCGAGGTCGAGCTCGACGGCGAGCAGTACGCCTTCGACGACTGGGCGCCGGGCACCAAGATGCTCGACCACCTCGAGGCGAAGGGCGTGAAGGCGCCGTACTCCTGCCGCGAGGGGGAGTGCTCCGCGTGCGCGGTGCGCCTGCTCGAGGGCGACGTGAAGATGCTCCACAACGACGTCCTCGACGACGACGACCTCGCCGACGGGATACGCCTCGGCTGCCAGTCGGTCCCGGTCACCGACGTGGTCAAGGTGACCTACCACTGACCCACCGGGCCGGCATCCCCAAAGTGGGGGACAGGCTCAAGATTGGCGCAAGATTTCTGGTCTAGTCATCGGCCACTTCGGGGCGTCCACGCGTCAGGATTTCGGCCATGTACCTCGGTCTGTGCGCGGCTGGCGCGATCGCCGTCGTCTGGGCGATCGCGATCCTGGCGCGCCCCGACACGGGGCGTCCCCGCGGCCGTGACCTCGCGCGGCGTACCCACCGCCTGCGGGCCTGCCCGGACCGGGCGACGATCCTCGACGTCGAGCAGGCGATGCGGGCCCACCCGCTGCCCGAGGCGACGGTCGAGCGGGTGCTCCGTGCCGCGGCCGCGCGGCGGATCGGCTCGCGGACCCTGTGGTGCTGGCTGGACCGCTTCGGCGCCGACAAGCTGGTCCTCGTGGTCGACGCCGACGTCGCAGAGCGCCGGATGCAGCGGCACCTCGACGCCGGCACCACCCCGGACTGGGAGGCGCTCGCCGTCTTCGCCGACCTCACGCTGGACTCTCTCGTCGGGAGCATGCCCGTCGCCGAGATCCTCGACCTCGACGCCGTCCCGTCGGTCGAGGAGCTGAGCTTCGACGTCGCCGGCTGGGAGACCCCGTCCGGGTCCGGTGGGCTGGTCGCCACCGACGACGACCTCGGCCAGTTCGACCACCTGCCGCCGATCTTCGAGCCCGGCCTGCCCCGCGCCCGCCCGGTCGCCCCGCCGGCCGGTGGCGACGACCCCTGGCCGATGGTGGCCTGAGCAGGGTTCGAGGCGGCGTCGGCTACCAGCCGCGCTCGCGCCACTCCGGCAGGGAGGGCCGCTCGACGCCGAGCGTGGAGTCGTCGCCGTGGCCCGGGTAGAACCAGGTGTCGTCGGGCAGCCGCCCGAACACCTTCTGCTCCAGGTCGTCCATGAGGGATCCGAACTCCTCGGGGCTCGTCGTCCGGCCCGGGCCTCCCGGGAAGAGCGAGTCGCCGGTGAAGAGGTGCGGGTGTCCGCCGTCGGAGCCGCGGTCGTCGTACAGCAGCGCGATCGAGCCCGGCGTGTGCCCGGTGAGCCGGATGACGGACAGCGTGCACGAGCCGACGGCAACGGTGTCGCCGTCCTCGACGGCCCGCGCGACCGGCACGTCGGTCTGCTCGGTGACCGCGTCCGCGTCCGGAGCACCGGCCACGACGGCGGCGCCGGTCGCCGCCACGACGTCGGACAGCGCGCGGTGGTGATCCCAGTGCTGGTGGGTGGTCACGACGGTCGTCAGCCCGTCGGAGCCGATGAGGGGCAGCAGTGTGTCGGGGGAGTCGGCCGCATCGACGAGGACCTGATCCCCGGTCTCGCGGCAGCGCAGGAGGTAGCAGTTGTTCGACATCGTCGGGTCCACGGCCACCTTGGTGATGACCAGGTGCTCCAGCGTGCGTACGTCGGGGTCGGCCCCGACCTTCACTGCTCCGGTGTAGGCCACGTCAGAATCCTCCGATCTGCGGCAGGTCGCCGCCCTCGCTCGTCAGCCCGGGGGCCGGGCGGCCGGTGAGCCACCAGGCCAGCTCGCTCGCGGTGCCCGAGACGACCGGCCCGCCGTCGCCGGGGGCCCAGGTCCGGTCGAGGTCGGTCGCACGCACCGAGAAGGCGGGGGCCGCGGGCTCGCGGTCGCTCATGTCGTCCAGGAGCTGCACGACGAACGGCGTCGACCACTGCTCATGGGTGTAGCCCGCGCCGAGGTCGGCGTGGTGGATCTCGACCTCGCGCAGCCGCATCCAGGGGACCTCGTCGACGTGGAACGCCCGCCTGCCCGGGGTCCGCTCGAGCAGCGTGCGGCCCTCGTCGCCGGGCACGGCGTCGATCGCGTCGGCCAGGTCGGTGCAGGCACCGAGCAGGCGCGACCGGAGCACCGCCGGCCCGGCGTCCGCGAGGGCGTCGATGTCGCCGTCCCTCGCCTCCTGGGAGCGGTACATCGGCACCGGGCTGCCCTCGACCACGCCGGTCAGCGCGCCGGCGAGGCCCTCCGCGTTGAGCGCGAGGTGGGCGACGACGTGGCCGCGGGACCAACCGGGGAGCCCGCTCGGCTCGGCGTACGCGTGGTCCGGCAGCGCGTCGACCGTGCGCACCAGGCGGCGGGTCGCCTCCGGCAGGATCGTGCCGACGACGGACTCGCGCGTGACCTCGGTCATGGGGCACATCCTGCCGGACGATCGGGGAAACCGGCGTTGTCGGTGCCCCGTGAGATTGTGGGGAACACCGGCGCGTCCGAGGTCGTTCACCCTTGCTCACGCCGGTTAGGATGGCGAACGTCTGTTCGAAGCGAGGGGAATCAGTCAGTGGCGGACCAGCTCATCATCCGGGGTGCCCGCGAGCACAACCTGAAGGACGTCTCTATCGACCTTCCCCGCGACTCGCTGATCGTCTTCACCGGCCTGTCGGGCTCGGGCAAGTCCTCGCTTGCGTTCGACACGATCTTCGCCGAGGGCCAGCGGCGCTACGTCGAGTCGCTGTCGGCGTACGCCCGCCAGTTCCTCGGCCAGATGGACAAGCCCGACGTCGACTTCATCGAGGGCCTCTCGCCCGCGGTGTCGATCGACCAGAAGTCGACCTCGAAGAACCCTCGCTCGACGGTCGGCACCATCACCGAGGTCTACGACTACCTCCGCCTGCTCTACGCCCGCGCCGGCCGGCCGCACTGCCCGACCTGCCACGCGCCCATCGAGCGGCAGACGCCGCAGCAGATCGTCGACCGCGTGCTCGCGCTCGAGGAGGGCCGGCGCTTCCAGGTGCTGGCCCCGGTGATCCGCGGCCGCAAGGGCGAGTACGTCGAGCTGTTCAAGCAGCTGCAGGTCCAGGGCTTCTCCCGGGCCCGCGTCAACGGCGAGACCCACCCGCTCGACGAGCCGCCCAAGCTCGACAAGCAGAAGAAGCACACGATCGAGGTCGTCATCGACCGGCTCGCGGTCAAGGCGTCGTCGAAGCGACGCCTGACCGACTCGGTCGAGACCGCGCTCCAGCTGGCCGGTGGCCTGGTGCTGTTCGACTTCGTCGACCTGGATGCCAAGGACCCCGGCCGCGAGCTGCGGTTCAGCGAGAAGATGGCGTGCCCCAACGAGCACCCGATCGACACCGACGAGCTCGAGCCGCGCTCGTTCTCCTTCAACTCGCCCTTCGGCGCCTGCCCGGCCTGCCACGGCCTCGGCACCCGCCTCGAGGTCGACCCCGAGCTGGTCGTGCCCAACCCGCAGGCGACCCTCGGCGAGGGTGCGATCCAGCCGTGGAGCCAGGCGCATGTCGCCGACTACTTCCTGCGGCTGATGGGCGCTCTCGGAGACGAGCTCGGCTTCGACCTCAACACGCCGTGGGAGGACCTGCCCGCGAAGGCGCAGAAGGCGATCCTCAACGGCCACGGGACCAAGGTCCACGTCGTCACCCGCAACCGCTACGGCCGCCAGCGCGCCTACTACGCCGAGTTCGAGGGCGTGGGTTCCTACATCGAGCGTCGCCACAACGAGGCCGAGTCCGACGTCAGCCGGGAGCGCTACGAGGGCTTCATGCGCGAGGTCCCCTGCCCGTCCTGCAGCGGCAGCCGACTCAAGCCGGTGTCGATGTCGGTGACGCTGGGCGCCTCCCTCCAGGACGGCGGCAAGAACATCGCCGAGGTCTGCGCGCTGCCGATCAACGAGACCGCCGACTACCTCCGCAACCTCGACCTGACCGCGCGCGAGCGGCAGATCGGCGAGCGGGTCCTCAAGGAGATCCAGGAGCGGCTCAACTTCCTGCTCGACGTGGGCCTCGACTACCTCTCGCTCGACCGGCCGTCAGGCTCGCTCTCCGGTGGCGAGGCGCAGCGCATCCGGCTCGCGACCCAGATCGGCGCCGGCCTGGTCGGCGTGCTCTACGTGCTCGACGAGCCGTCGATCGGCCTGCACCAGCGCGACAACCACCGGCTGATCGAGACGCTGGTCCGGCTCAAGGAACTCGGCAACACGCTGATCGTCGTCGAGCACGACGAGGACACGATCCGGGTCGCCGACTGGGTGGTCGACATCGGCCCGGGCGCCGGCGAGCACGGTGGCCAGGTCGTCCACAGCGGCAAGGTCGCCGACCTGCTCACCCACCCCGACTCGATGACCGGCCAGTACCTCTCCGGTCGCCGCGAGATCCCGGTGCCGCCGGTCCGCCGACCCCGCACCAAGGGCCGCGAGCTGACCGTCCACGGCGCCCGCGAGCACAACCTGAAGAACGTCGACGTGTCGTTCCCGCTCGGCATGTTCGTCGCCGTCACCGGCGTGTCCGGGTCCGGCAAGTCCACGCTGGTCAACGACATCCTCTACACGTCGCTGGCCAAGCAGATCTACAACGCCCGCGCCGTCCCCGGCCGGCACCAGAAGATCACCGGCCTCGACCACGTCGACAAGGTCATCCACGTCGACCAGTCGCCGATCGGCCGCACCCCGCGGTCCAACCCGGCGACGTACACCGGCGTCTTCGACCACATCCGCAAGCTGTTCGCCTCGACGCCCGAGGCGAAGATGCGCGGCTACCTCCAGGGCCGGTTCTCGTTCAACGTCAAGGGCGGCCGCTGCGAGGCGTGCGCCGGCGACGGCACGATCAAGATCGAGATGAACTTCCTCCCGGACGTCTACGTCCCCTGCGAGGTCTGCCACGGGGCGCGCTACAACCGCGAGACGCTCGAGGTGCACTACAAGGGCAAGACCATCGCCGAGGTCCTCGACATGCCGATCGAGGAGGCCGCGGACTTCTTCGCCGCGGTCCCGGCGATCGCGCGCCACATGAAGACGCTGGTCGAGGTCGGCCTCGGCTACGTGCGGCTCGGCCAGCCGGCCACGACGCTCTCCGGAGGCGAGGCGCAGCGCGTGAAGCTGTCCTCCGAGCTCCAGAAGCGCTCCACCGGACGCACCGTCTACGTGCTCGACGAGCCGACCACCGGCCTGCACTTCGAGGACATCCGCAAGCTGCTGCTGGTGCTCGGTCGCCTGGTCGACCAGGGCAACACGGTGCTGGTCATCGAGCACAACCTCGACGTCATCAAGACCGCCGACTGGCTGGTCGACATGGGTCCCGAGGGCGGCTCCCGCGGCGGCACGATCGTTGCCGAGGGCACGCCGGAGGCCGTCGCGGCCAACCCGGACAGCTACACCGGCCAGTTCCTGGCGCCGCTGCTGGAGGGCAGGGCCGTCGAGCAGGCGGCGGCCAAGAAGCCAGCCGCCAGGAAGGCGGCGGCCAGGAAGGCACCGGCCAAGAAGGCCGCCGCCAAGAAGGCAGCGGCTCGGAAGGCCGGCTGAGGCCGGCTACTCCGCGGCGGCGTAGATCGCGAGCTCGGCGGCGAAGAAGTCCTCGAGCCGGCGGCGTACGTCGGGGTCGAGCTCGGCCGGCCGCTCCGGCGACTGGTTGAGCCGGCGCAGCTCCAGCGCGGTCCCGACGCGGTCGCCGACCCACGTGAGCAGGCCGTCGATGTGGTCGTACTTCCACAGCCGGTCGACCAGCACGGCGCCGGCGTCGTCGGCGAGCCAGACCGACGGCCTGGTGAAGCCGCCTTCCCCGGCGATCACCTGCTCGGCGTACTCGTCGAGCGTCAGGTCGGCCGTCGAGCGGGCCTGGCCGTCGAGGTCCGGGCGGGACCGGTAGCGCCACCAGGACGCGACGAGCTCGAGCGGGTGCCGGACCATCGCGATCGTCTCGTAGCGGTCGCGCGGGTAGCCGTCGTCCGCCAGTCGGGGCGCCACCTCCGCCTCGAACCGCCGCGGCGGCATGTGCTTGTCGGACGGCGGGGTCCGGATCTCGAGGTGGGCGTAGGGACGCAGCGCGCGCTGGACGGAGGTCGATCCGGCCTTCGACGCCGCGAGGAAGACGAAGCCGTGCTGGGGCGCCGCGAGCATGCCGGCAGTGTAGGGCCGGCCCTCTCATCGGACTCTCATCGCAGTCTCATCGGGCGCGCTGCTGCCGCCGCTAGGGTGATGTTCGACGGACGTAGACCCCAGGAGGACGACGACTCGTGACTACCGACGGCATCACCCGCCGCCAGACGTTGACAGGAGTTGCCGCCCTCGGGGTGGCGACGCCGCTGCTCGCCGCGTGCGGGGGCGACGACGGCGGTGACGCCAGCGAGCCGCCGGCCTCCGGCACCGAGCTCGGTCCGGTCAGCGACGTCCCCGTGGGCGGGGGCACGGTGTTCGGGGACCAGAAGGTGGTCGTCACCCAGCCCGCCGAGGGTGAGTTCAAGGCGTTCTCGGCCGTCTGCACGCACCAGTCATGCCTGGTGTCGAAGGTCGCCGACGGCACGATCGACTGCTCGTGCCACGGGAGCAAGTTCTCGGCCGAGGACGGCTCCGTCGTCAACGGCCCGGCCACGTCACCCCTCGCCTCCGTCGACATCAGCGTCGACGGGGACACCATCTCGACCGCCTGACCGGGGCGGTCTCGCTCGGGAGGTACGCCATGACCGCTTCGCTCGACCACACCCGCCTCAGCCGGCGCCGCACCCTCAGCGGCGCGGCGATCGCCGGCGTCGGCGTGCCGCTGCTCGTCGCGTGCGGTGACGACGACGGCGGCGGCGAGGACACGGCGGCCGAACCGACGCCGACGAGCGAGGAGACGCCGTCCGAGGAGGCTCCGACCGAGGAGGCGCCGACCTCGGAGGCACCCGCAGCGAACGCGTTGGCGGCGACGGCCGACGTGCCGGAGGGCGGCGGCGTGGTGCTCAAGGCCGAGGAGCTCGTCGTCACCCAGCCGACGGCGGGGGAGTTCAAGTGCTTCGCGGCCGTGTGCACCCACCAGGGCTGCGTGGTCGGCGGCGTCGACGGCGGCACCATCAACTGCCCCTGCCACGGCAGCAAGTTCTCCATCGCGGACGGGTCGGTCGCCAACGGCCCCGCGTCGTCGCCGCTCGAGCAGGTCGCGATCCAGGTGCAGGGCGACTCGATCGTCCGCGCGTGAGGGTCAGCCCGGCGCGGCCGCGCTGACGCACTCGTCGCGCCACCGTCGGTCGCGGACGGAGCTGCGGCGGTCGAGGCGACGGTCGAGGACGTCGCGCGCGTCGTCCAGCCGGCCGGCGCGGACGAGCGCGGCGATCCGGGCCTCCTCGACGACCTCGCGCTGGGCGTCGGAGCCGCCGAGGCGCCAGAGGTGCGCCTGGAGGCCGGCCAGCCGGTCCGCACCGACCGAGCAGCTGCCGTCGGCCATCGACCGGAACGCCCCAGCGAGCGGAGCGACCACCTCCCGCTGGGCGGCATGGTCGTGGCCGGCCGCCCACCGCTCGAGGCTCGCCAGGGCGGGACGGTCGTCGAGAGCCAGGTGCAGCACGGCAGCGTGCAGGGCGAGGAACGGCGTCGCCGGCCGGTGCAGGGTCGCCTCGGACGTCACGGCGGCGACCGCCGTCAGGTCCGGTACGTCGGCGGCGCCCGGCGTGAGTGCCCAGCGGAAGAGCAGCGAACCGGTGTCGACCAGCGCCCGGCACCCGGTCGCCCGCTCGGGCCGCAGCTGCGCGTCGTACCGGCGGCGGACGGCGTCGAGGTCGCCGAGCGAGAGCTCGTGCAGGGCCGCGTGCCACGAGAAGTGGCTGATGCTGTCGGTGTCGGCACCGTCGCCGCGGACCCAGGCGTCCATCCAGTCGAGGCCGGCGTGGTGGTCGCCGGTCTCGTAGTGCGCGTGCGCCCGGGCGTGCGCCGAGTGGCCGGCGCCGGGCTCGACGTGGAGTGACCGGCAGGCGAGGTCCATGGCCTCGTCGAAGCGTCCCTGCTCCTGACGCACGAAGGCGAGCAGCCCGGCGTACCACCAGTCGTCGCCGTACGCCGGCGCCGCGCGCTCGACGATGTGCCAGCCCTCGGCGGGCACCTCCGTGACACCGGCGAAGGCGATGGTCGGAACGGCGGTCGAGAGCAGCACGGCGTCGCCGGGATGGGCCTCGAGGTGCCGGACGATCGGCCGCCCGTCGCCGCGGAGGTGCGCGGCGATGGCGTGGACGTGGCTGCGCTCGCGGTCGGTCGCGCGCGGCGCGAGGGTCAGCGCGTCGGAGATCCGCGCCTCGACGTCCACGGCGGCGCACATCTCGTGGCCGAGGAGCGCGAGCGTCGCGTGGGCGAGCGCGAACGTGGGGTCGAGGGCAAGTGCCGCGGCCACCCGGTGCTCGGCGCCGCTGCGGAGCCGGAGCAGGTCGTCGACGCCGCGGTTGAAGGCCGCGGCGGCGTCGGGGGAGCAGGTCAGGCCGTAGCCGTACCGATCGCGACATCGCACCAAAGCAGAGTAACTCACTCGACATACGGACGGCGTTCGTCGTGAGACGAGTCCTCGAGTGTGGCGCGGCGCGGCGATGTCCCCGGTCGCCCGTAGGGTTGAGGCGTGCCTCCCGCTCCACCCGCGCGCTCTCTCCGAGGCCCGCTGTCCTACCGTCCCGCGCCCGGTTCGATCCCGACGCAGCCCGGCGTCTACCGGTTCCGGGACCCGCGCGGTCGCGTCGTCTACGTCGGGAAGGCGAAGAACCTGCGCGCCCGGCTGTCGTCGTACTTCCAGGACGTCGGCAACCTGCACCCGCGCACGGCCACGATGGTCACGACCGCGGCGTCGGTCGAGTGGACGGTCGTCAAGACCGAGGTCGAGGCGCTGCAGCTGGAGTACTCCTGGATCAAGGAGTTCGACCCGCGCTTCAACGTGAAGTACCGCGACGACAAGTCCTACCCGTGGCTCGCGGTGACGGTTGGCGAGGAGTTCCCCCGGGTGATGGTCGGGCGCGGCGCCAAGCGCAAGGGCACCCGCTACTTCGGCCCCTACAGCCACGCCTGGGCGATCCGGGAGACGGTCGACCTGCTGCTGCGGGTCTTCCCGATGCGCTCGTGCAGCAACGGCGTCTTCAAGCGGTCCAGCCAGATCGGCCGACCCTGCCTGCTCGGCTACATCGACAAGTGCTCGGCACCCTGCGTCGGCAGCGTCTCCGCCGAGGAGCACCGCGAGATCGTCGACGACTTCTGCGACTTCATGGCCGGGCACACGTCGGCGTTCGTCAAGCGGATCGAGAAGGAGATGTACGCCGCCTCCGACGCGCTCGACTTCGAGAAGGCGGCGCGGCTGCGCGACGACCTCGGGGCCCTCAACAAGGCGCTCGAGAAGCAGGCCGTCGTGCTCGGCGACGGCACCGACGCCGACGTGATCGCGCTCGCCGAGGACCCGCTCGAGGTCGCGGTCCAGATCTTCTACGTGCGCGGCGGCCGGATCCGCGGCCAGCGCGGCTGGGTCGCCGACCGCGTCGACGAGGGCGACACCGCGAAGCTGGTCGACGACTTCATCCTCCAGCTGTACGCCGGCGCCGGGTCCGACGAGATCCCCCGCGAGATCCTGGTGCCGGCGCTCCCGCCCGACCACGCGACGTACGAGCAGCTGCTCGGCGACCTGCGCGGCTCGAAGGTCGCGATCAGGGTGCCGCAGCGGGGCGACAAGAAGACCCTCCAGGAGACCGTCCAGCAGAACGCCGGGCAGGCGCTGGCCCTGCACAAGACCAAGCGCGCCAGCGACCTGACGACCCGCAACCGCGCGCTCGAGGAGATCCAGGACGCGCTCGCGCTCGACGAGGTGCCGCTGCGGATCGAGTGCTACGACGTCTCGAACCTCCAGGGCACCGAGGTCGTGGCGTCGATGGTGGTGTTCGAGGACGGCCTGCCGCGCAAGAGCGAGTACCGCCGCTTCGTGATCCGCGGCGTCGACGGGCAGAACGACGTCGCGTCGATGCACGAGGTGATCACCCGGCGCTTCAAGCGACTCCTGGACGAGCAGGCGACGTCGACGGAGCAGGTGACCGAGAACGGCCCCATGCTCGTCGACCCGGAGACGGGGCGGCCGCGGAAGTTCGCCTACGCGCCGGGCCTGGTCGTCGTCGACGGCGGGCCGCCGCAGGTGGCCGCGGCGCAGCGCGCGCTCGAGGAGCTCGGCATCGTGGACATCCCGGTGTGCGGGCTGGCGAAGCGGCTCGAGGAGGTCTGGCTGCCCGACCAGGAGGACCCGGTCATCCTGCCCCGGTCGAGCGAGGGCCTCTACCTGCTCCAGCGAGTGCGCGACGAGGCGCACCGGTTCGCGATCACCCACCACCGCTCGCGCCGGTCGAAGTCGATGGTGGAGAGCCTGCTCGACGGCGTACCCGGCCTCGGCGAGGTGCGCCGCAAGACGCTGCTGAAGCACTTCGGCTCGCTCAAGAAGCTGCGCGCGGCGACCGTCGACGAGATCGCCATGGTCCCCGGCATCGGAGAGCGCACCGCGACCGCGATCAAGGAGGCGGTCGCGCAGGAGAACGGCAAGACTGTCACCAGCATCGTCAGCGTCAACACCGCGACCGGCGAGATCGAGGAAGGCTGAACGCCGATGGAGGGCCAATGACGGAGGACGCCGCGGCAGCCGGCGCCGACCACCACGGCGAGCTGGTCGTCGTCACCGGGATGACCGGTGCCGGCCGCAGCACGGCCGCCAAGGAGCTCGAGGACCTCGGCTACTACGTCGTCGACAACATGCCGCCGAGCCTGCTGCGCGACGTCGTACGACTCGTCGACGAGAGCCGCGGCAAGGAGCAGCCGATCGCGGTCGTGGTCGATGTGCGCTCGGGCTCGTTCTTCCAGTCCCTCCAGGCCAACCTGGCGCAGGGCGCGACCGGACGTCGTACGACGCTGGTCTTCCTCGAGGCGACCGACGACGTCCTGGTCCGCCGCCAGGAGGCCGCGCGCCGCCCGCACCCGCTCCAGGGCACCGGCCGCCTGCTCGACGGCCTCCAGCGCGAGCGCCACGTGCTCGCCGACCTGCGCAGCGGGGCCGACCTCGTGATCGACACCTCGGCGCTCAACGTCCACCAGCTCACCGACCGGATCGCCGAGGCGTTCGGCACGCCCGACACGACCCGCCTCAAGGTGACCGTGACCAGCTTCGGGTTCAAGTACGGCATCCCCGTCGACGCCGACTTCGTCGCCGACATGCGGTTCCTGCCCAACCCGCACTGGATCCCCGAGCTGCGGCCCGGCAGCGGCAAGGACGCCGAGGTCGCCGACTACGTGATGGCCCAGGCGGGCGCGGCCGAGTTCCTGGCCGGCTACGTACCGCTGCTGGAGGGCGTCGCCGAGGGCTACCTGCGGGAGGGCAAGCGCTTCATGACCGTGGCGGTCGGGTGCACGGGCGGCAAGCACCGCAGCGTCGCCATGACCGAGGAGATCGCGCGACGCCTGACCGACGCCGGCTTCGACGCCCGGGCGACGCACCGCGACCTGGGACGCGAGTGAGGCGCCGATGAGCGACGTGGCGCCGTCCTCGGTCGACCGCGCCCAGGCGGTCGTCGCGTTCGGGGGCGGGCACGGGCTCGCCGCGTCGCTGCAGGCGCTGCGGCTGCTGGTCGCCGACCTGGCGGTCGACGACCTCACCGCCGTCGTCACGGTCGCCGACAACGGCGGGTCGTCGGGCCGGCTGCGCGACGAGTTCGGCGTACTGCCACCCGGCGACCTGCGGATGGCGCTGGCCGCGCTCTGCGGGGAGCACCAGTGGGGCGACACCTGGGCGCGGGTGCTCCAGCACCGGTTCGCCGGGCAGGGCGAGATGAACGGCCACGTGATCGGCAACCTGCTGATCGTCGGGCTGTGGGAGCAGCTCGGCGACCCGGTGGCGGCGCTCGACTGGGTCGGGCGCCTGCTCGGCACGAGCGGCCGCGTGCTGCCGATGGCCCTGGACCCGCTCGACATCACGGCAGCGGTGCGTGGCCTCGACCCCGCACGCCCGGAGTGGGTCACGACGGTGCGCGGCCAGGTCGAGGTCGCCACCACGCAGGGGCAGATCGTCTCGATCGCGCTCGACCCGCCCGACCCGCGGCCGTGCCCGGAGACGCTTGCCGCCGTGACCGCGGCGGACTGGGTGGTGCTCGGTCCGGGCTCGTGGTTCACCTCGGTGATGCCCCACCTCATGGTCCCCGCGCTGCGCGCGGCGCTCGTCCGGACGGAGGGCCGTGTCGTGGTCGTGCTGAACCTCGTCGACGAGGCGGGGGAGACCTTCGGGTTCCGTCCGCGCGACCACCTCGCCGCCCTCATGGAGCACGCCCCCGACCTGCGCGTCCACACCGTGCTCGCCGACCGGGGCAGCGTCGGCGACGGGCTCGACGAGCTCGAGGAGGCGGTCGCGTCGTACGGCGCGCGCCTGCACGTCGCCGACGTCGCGATGGCCGGCGACGAACCCCATCACGACCCGTCGCGGCTGGCCGCGGCGTACGCCGAGATCATGGCCCGCGGCTGAGTCCTCGGACTGCCGGGGTTCGTGCGCGGGGTCGTTGACTCCCGTGGGAAGATCGGCACCATGGCGATGACGGCACAGGTGAAGGCAGAGCTGTCGAGCACCCAGGTGACGAAGACCTGCTGCCGCAAGGCCGAGGTCGCCTCGATGCTCCGGTTCGCCGGGGGCCTGCACATCGTCAGCGGCCGGATCGTGGTCGAGGCGGAGTTCGACACCGGGGCCGCGGCGCGCCGCCTGCGCACCAACATCGCCGAGGTCTACGGCCACCAGTCCGATGTCGTGATGGTGCAGGGCAACGGCATCCGCAAGGGCAGCCGCTACATCGTGCGCGTCGTCAAGGACGGCGAGGCGCTGGCCCGCCAGACCGGCCTGCTCGACCAGCGCGGCCGACCGGTGCGCGGCCTGCCGCCGGCGGTGGTCTCCGGTGGTGGCTGCGACGCGGTCGCGGCATGGCGGGGCGCGTTCCTCGCCCACGGATCGCTCACCGAGCCCGGCCGCTCGTCGGCCCTCGAGGTGACCTGCCCCGGTCCCGAGGCCGCCCTGGCCCTCGTCGGCGTCGCCCGCCGCCTGGGGATCCACGCCAAGGCCCGTGAGGTCCGCGGCGTCGACCGCGTGGTGATCCGCGACGGCGACGCGATCGGGCAGCTGCTCACCCGCCTCGGCGCCCACGAGTCGCTGATGGCCTGGGAGGAGCGCCGGATGCGACGCGAGGTCCGCGCTACCGCCAACCGGCTCGCGAACTTCGACGACGCCAACCTCCGCCGCTCGGCGCGGGCCGCGGTCGCCGCCGGAGCTCGAGTGGGCCGGGCGATGGAGATCCTCGGCGAGGACGTGCCCGACCACCTGCGGATGGCCGGCGAGCTCCGCCTCGAGCACAAGCAGGCCTCGCTGGAGGAGCTCGGCCAGCTCCACGACCCGGTGCTCACCAAGGACGCGATCGCCGGCCGCATCCGCCGCCTGCTCGCCATGGCCGACAAGCGCGCCGAGGAGCTCGGCATCCCCGACACCGAGGCGTCCCTCACCCCGGAGATGCTCGCCGAGGACGCCTGAGCGGGGACGCGCCAGCGGACCCGCTGATGGTGGTCGAGCAAGGCGCGCGGCTGAGGAACGAAGCCGCGACCGCCGTGTCGAGACCCAGTGAGTTGCCTGACGACCTGGTGTTCGGTCATCACGCTGTCGGTTTCCGGCCTGTCGCGCGGGTGGCGGTGGCTCAGCCACCGTTTCGGGCCGCGAGACGGTGGATTTCCCACCGCCGAGTCGCTGGCCGACCCCAGGGACGACCCACAGATCCGGCGGGATCCCCGGCGCACCGGGGATCCCGACGCTCTTGGGGTGTTGCATCGGGCCAAAAGCGACAGGACTGCCCCAACAGTTCCTGCCGGGTCAGCGGGCTTCGGGACCTTCGTCCGTTACCGGCACGTACGACGGACGTGGGCGTGGAGCAACGGCGCCCTAGCGATAGGGTCGAGACGTTCCGTTTGCACGCCGTGATCGAGAAGCAGGAGCCAGAGAAGTGACTGTTCGAGTAGGTATCAACGGGTTCGGCCGCATCGGCCGCAACTTCTTCCGCGCCGTCCGTGCCTCGGGCCTGGACATCGAGATCGTCGCCGTCAACGACCTCACCGACAACACCTCCCTCGCCCCGCTGCTGAAGTTCGACTCGATCCTCGGTCGCCTCGACGTCGACGTGACCGCGACCGAGGACGAGATCCGCGTGGGCGACCAGGTCGTGAAGACCTTCGCCGAGCGCGACCCCGCCAACCTCAAGTGGGCCGACCTGGGCGTCGACGTCGTCGTCGAGTCGACCGGGTTCTTCACCGACGCCACCAAGGCCCGCGCCCACGTCGACAACGGCGGCGCGAAGAAGGTCATCATCTCGGCGCCGGCGTCCAACGAGGACGTCACGGTCGTGATGGGCGTCAACCACACGTCGTACGACCCGGCCGCCCACACGGTCATCTCCAACGCGTCCTGCACCACCAACTGCCTGGCGCCGATGGCGAAGGCGCTGCACGAGGGCATCGGCATCAACAAGGGCCTGATGACCACGATCCACGCGTACACCGCGGACCAGAACCTGCAGGACAACATCCACAAGGACCCGCGCCGCGCCCGCGCCGCCGCCCTCAACATGGTCCCGACCTCGACCGGCGCCGCGAAGGCGATCGGCCTGGTGCTGCCGGAGCTCAAGGGCAAGCTGGACGGCTACGCCATGCGCGTCCCGGTCCCGACCGGCTCGGCGACCGACCTGTCCTTCGAGGCGTCGCGCGAGACCTCGGTCGAGGAGATCAACGAGATCGTCAAGGCGGCGGCCGACGGCAAGTTCCTCAAGTTCTCCACCGACCCGCTGGTCTCGACCGACATCGTCACCGACCCGGCGTCGTGCATCTTCGACGCCCCGCTGACCAAGGTGATCGGCAACCAGGTCAAGGTGCTCGGCTGGTACGACAACGAGTGGGGCTACTCCAACCGCCTCGCCGACCTGATCACCTACGTCGGCGAGACCCTCTGACGCATGGGTGAGTACGCCGGCCTCGGTGATGTCCGAGGCAAGCGGGTCCTGGTCCGCTCCGACCTGAACGTGCCCCTGGACGGCACCCGCATCACCGACGACGGCCGCGTCCGCGCGAGCGTGCCGACCATCCGGGAGCTGGCCGACGCCGGCGCCCGGGTGGTCGTCGTCGCCCACCTGGGCCGCCCGAAGGGCGCACCGGAGGAGCGGTACTCCCTCCGTCCGGTGGCCGCCCGCCTCGGCGAGCTGCTCGGCGCGGACGTCGCGTTCGCGTCCGACACGGTCGGCGACAGCGCCCGGACGACGGTGGCCGGCCTGGCGGACGGCCAGGTCGCGGTGCTGGAGAACGTCCGGTTCAACGCCGGCGAGACCAGCAAGGACGAGGCCGAGCGCGGCGCCTTCGCCGACCAGCTCGCGGAGCTGGCCGACGCCTTCGTGTCCGACGGCTTCGGCGTGGTGCACCGCAAGCAGGCCTCGGTCTACGACGTCGCGCAGCGGCTGCCGCACGCCATGGGCCAGCTGGTCTCGACCGAGGTCGACGTGCTGCGTCGCCTGACCGAGGACCCCGAGCGCCCGTACGTCGTGGTGCTCGGCGGCTCGAAGGTCTCGGACAAGCTCGGCGTGATCGACAACCTGCTCGGCAAGGCCGACCGGCTGCTGATCGGCGGCGGCATGGTCTTCACCTTCCTCAAGGCGCAGGGCCACGAGGTCGGCAAGAGCCTCCTCGAGGCCGACCAGCTCGACACCTGCCGGGCCTACCTCGAGCGGGCCCAGCAGACCGGCGTCGAGATACTGCTGCCCACCGACATCGTGGTCGACACCGAGTTCCCGTCGGGCGACCGGACCCCGGAGCCCCGCGTCGTGCCCGCCGCGGAGATCCCCGCCGACGCCCTGGGTCTCGACATCGGGCCCCAGGCGGCCCAGGCGTTCGCCACGGCCCTCGCCGACGCGCGCACCGTCTTCTGGAACGGCCCCATGGGCGTGTTCGAGACCGACGCGTTCGCCGGCGGCACCCGCGCCGTGGCGGAGGCGCTGACGAAGGTCGACGGCCTCTCGGTCGTCGGCGGCGGCGACTCCGCGGCCGCCGTCCGCACGCTCGGCTTCGACGAGGCGGCGTTCGGCCACATCTCCACCGGCGGCGGTGCCAGCCTCGAGTACCTCGAGGGCAAGGAGCTGCCCGGCATCCAGGTCCTGGAGGACTGACCCAACATGGCGAAGAATCGCACCCCGCTCATGGCGGGGAACTGGAAGATGAACCTGAACCACCAGGAGGCCATCGTCCTGGTGCAGAAGCTGGCGGTGACGCTCGCCGACAAGAAGCACGACTACGGCCGGGTCGAGGTCGTCGTGCTGCCGCCGTTCACCGACCTCCGGTCGGTGCAGACGCTCGTCGACGGCGACCGGCTGCAGATCCGGTACGGCGCGCAGGACGTCTCGACCCACGACTCCGGCGCCTACACGGGCGAGATCTCGGCGGGCATGCTCGCCAAGCTCGGCTGCTCGTACGTCGTGGTCGGCCACAGCGAGCGTCGGCAGTACCACCGCGAGACCGACGAGGTCGTCAACGCCAAGGCCCACAAGGCGCTGGGCGCCGGCATGACGCCGATCGTCTGTGTCGGCGAGCAGCTGGACGTCCGGCAGGCCGGTGAGCACGTCCCGCACTGCGTCACCCAGGTCGACGGGTCGCTGGCGGGCTTCTCGGCCGAGCAGGTCGCGGGCCTGGTCATCGCCTACGAGCCGGTCTGGGCGATCGGCACCGGCGAGGTCGCGACCCCCGACGACGCGCAGGAGGTCTGCGCCGGGATCCGGGCGCGGATCCGTGAGGTCCATGGCGACGCAGCCGCCGACGGCGTACGCATCCTCTACGGCGGCTCGGTGAAGGCGGCGAACGTGGCGGGGATCATGACCCAGCCCGACGTCGACGGCTGCCTCGTGGGCGGTGCGAGCCTCCAGGTGGACGAGTTCGGCGGCATCTGCCGCTACTACGACATGCCGGTCCTGTGATCCCGGGCAACCTGACGTAGGCTTTGCGACCGTGGAACTGATCTTCACCATCGTGCTAATGCTCACCAGCGCCTTCATGATCCTGCTGGTGCTGCTTCACAAGGGTCGCGGTGGCGGCCTCTCTGACATGTTCGGCGGTGGTGTCTCGAGCTCACTGGGCGGTTCGTCGGTCGCCGAGCGCAACCTCGACCGCCTGACGGTCGGCATCGGTCTGATCTGGTTCGCCTGCGTCATTGCTCTCGGGCTGTTGCTGGCCTACTGACACCTGGCTTTCGTACAACACAGGGTTCGGTCTCTCGAAGCAGTCGAAAGGGAAACATCCGTGGCTGGTGCAGGAAACGCGATTCGCGGAAGCCGGGTGGGGGCCGGGCCGATGGGTGAGGCGGAGCGCGGCGAGGCCGCTCCGCGACAGACGGTGACGTACTTCTGCGCCCGGGAGCACCGCTCCGTGGTGCCGTTCTCGACCGAGGCCCAGGTGCCCGAGTCGTGGGACTGCCCGAAGTGCGGGCTGCCGGCGAGCCTCGACTCCGACAACCCGCCGCCGGCTCCGAAGATCGAGCCGTACAAGACCCACCTCGCCTACGTGAAGGAACGGCGCTCCGACAAGGAGGCCGAGGACATCCTCGACGAGGCCCTCGAGCTGTTGCGCTCGCGGCGCAAGTCGGGCGACATCATCTTCTGACGCGACCCGCTGATGTTCCTCGCTGTCGACGCCGGCGGCTCGTCGACCAGAGCAGTGGTGGTCGACCCCACCGGTCGTTGCCTCGGCCTCGGTGTCGCCGGCAGCGGCAACCCGCGGTCCTCGGGGCCCGACCGCGTCGTGCTCGCGCTGGCTGATGCCGTACGACGAGCGACGGCCTCGGCCGGCGTGCCGGGCGCGTCGATCACCGGCGTGGTCGTGGCGATGGCGGGATCCCGCACGCTCGGCACCGATGTCGGGGACTCGATGATCGACCAGGCCCTGGCCGCGGCGGAGGTCAGCGCCGCGGTGGCCCTCGAGTCCGACATCCTCGCGATGTTCCACAGCGGATCGTGGGCGCTGGACGGCTACGCCCTGGTCGCCGGGACCGGTGCGGCCGCGATCCGGATCCGCGCCGGGCACGTCGACGGGGTGGCCGACGGCCTCGGCTGGCTGCTCGGCGACGACGGGTCCGGGTACTGGCTCGGGCACCAGGTGGTGCGTGCCGTCGCCGCCGCCCTCGACGGGCGCGGCCCGGCCACCGGGCTCACCGACCTGGTGCTCGCCGAGCTCGGCATCGACGGCCCCGCGGACCGCTCCGCGCTGGTCCCGCTGGTCGACGCCGTCTACGACCGGAGGCCGGTGGAGCTGGCGCGACTCGCCCCGCTGGCCTTCGCCGTCCGCGACGAGGTCGCCGGCGGCATCGTCGAGGCGGCGGCCGCCGGCCTGTCCCAGACGCTCGACAAGGTCCTCGACGACCCGCCCGCGGGTCCGCTCGTGCTCGGCGGCAGCGTCCTGCTCCACCAGGACGTCCTGGCCGCCGCGGTCGAGGCGTCGTACCGCAGCCGCGGGGCGACCGACGTGGTCGCCAGGGCCGTCGACGGCGCGGCCGGGGCGGCGGCTCTCGCGCTCCGGCACGGCGGCGTCCGCGTCGACGAGGCCGTCTTCACGAGGCTCACGGAGTCGCTGGCGACGCTCCGTAGCTAGACACTGCTGCTGGCGCGGCGGGTACGCCGCCCGGCGACGGCGTGCGACGGCGCGATGTGCTCGGTGAGCGCCAACGACTCGCCCGTCCGGTCGGGGGTGAGCTGGCCGACCCGGATGTAGAGGCAGTCGGCGACCATGAGCTGCGAGTGCCGGGCCGCCAGGCTCCCGTTGCGGTACGACGTCTCCAGTGCGGCGGTCGTCAGCACGTCGCGGGACTCCGCGGCGACGGCCGAGCGCGGGTCGCCGGTGATTCCGATGGTCACCGCCCCGCGGTCGCCGGCGAGCCGGAAGGGCTCCACGACCTCGGACGTGGCGCCCGAGTGGGAGATCGCGATCGCGACGTCGTCGGCCGTCAGCAGGCCCGCTGACGTCAGCGCCTCGTGGACCTCGATCCAGGCCCGTACGTGCACGCCGATCCGGAAGAGCCGCGTCTCGAGCTCCCGGGCGATGCTCGCCGAGCTGCCGATGCCGTAGACGTCCACACGCCGGGCCGAGGCGATCGACTTGCTGGCCCGGTCTAGGGCCTCGGGGTCGAGCTGGCTGAGAGTCTGGGTGATCGCCCGGATGTCGGCGTTGGCGACCACGGTCATGACATGGCTGATCGAGTCGTCGAGGCCGATCTGGAGCCCGACGTCGGGGGAGACCCCGCGCGCGGTCGCCCGACCGACCTGCTCGGCGAGCGCGAGCCGGAGCGCCGCGTGGCTGGCGAGGCCGATCGACTGGGCGAACCGCGTGACCGACGCCTGCGACACCCCGGCCCGGTCGGCGAGCGCCCCGGCGGACAGGCGCGCCGCGTCCGCCGGGTCGGCCAGCACGGTGTCGGCGACCTCGCGGAGCGCGCCCGTCATCCGCGGAGCGAGCGTGTGGATCCGGTCGATGAGGTCGGCATGGTCCGTCACCGGTTCGGCGTTGCGGGGCCCGGGTGTCACTTCGACGATCCCTGGCTCACCGAGCCCTGCAGCTGCCGCTGGAAGATCGAGTAGACGATCAGGACGGGGACCACGGTGATCACCACGCCGGCGAACAGCCGGCCGTAGTCGACGTTGTAGCCCGCCTGGGAGGCGAAGGACGCCATGCCCTGTGAGAGCACGTAGTTCTCGCGCCGGGTGTTCAGCGCGACCGGCAGGAGGAACTGGTTCCACAGGCCGAGGAAGTTGAAGATCGCGACCGACGCGATGCCCGGCTTGGCCATCGGGAGCATCACCCGGAAGAACTTCTGCCACTCGCCGGCTCCGTCGATCTCCGCGGCCTCGGCGATCTCGTCGGGCAGGGCCTTGAAGAAGGGGTACATGAAGAACACGGTGAACGGGAGGGCGAACGCGACGTACGTGACGATCAGCCCGGGCAGCGTGTTCAGCAGGCCGATGTTCCGCAGCACGAAGAAGAGCGGGACGATCGCCATGAAGATCGGGAAGGTCAGGCCGGCCAGCATCAGGTAGTAGACGAGCCTGCTGCCGCGGAAGGAGTAGCGCGCCAGCACGTAGGCGCACATCGAGCCGAGGATCATCACGATGACCAGGGCACAACCGACCACGATCACGGTGTTCAGGAACCAGCGCCCGATGCCCACGGTCGTCCACGCCGAGACGTAGTTGTCGAAGTTCCAGTTGGCGGGGAGCCCGAACGGCGAGGCGAAGATCTCGCTGCTCGTCTTGAAGGACGACATCAGGGCCCACAGGAGCGGGGCGAGCACGAGCAGCGACCAGAAGGCGAGCACGACGTGCGAGACGCTCGCGACCACCCGGTCGCCGGCGGGCGGCTTCTGGTCGGCGGTGGGCTGCGTGGTGGCCGGCCCGGAAGTCTCGCTGAGGTGGGTGGTCATCGCTGCGCCACCCCCTCCCGGCCGCCGGTCAGGCGGTTCACGGTGAAGACGATCGCCGCGAACACCAGGGTGGCGACCGCCATCACGACGCCCATCGCGCTGGCCAGGCCGAACTGGCCCTTGGTGAACGCCGTGTCGAGCAGTCGCTGCGGCATGACGAGCGTCGAGTTGTCCGGCCCGCCGCCGGGGTTGAGCGCCGCCATGTAGACGAACGCGTCGAGGGCCAGGATGCCGAGGTAGATGTACGCCGTCTGCACGGTGTCACGCACCAGCGGGATCGTGACCGACCAGGCGATGCGCAGCCGGCCGGCGCCGTCGATCCGGGCTGCGTCGTAGAACTCCGCGGGGATGCCCTTGATGGCGGCGACGAACAGCACCATGTAGAAGCCCACGAAGCCCCAGATGATGACGAACATCGAGGCCGGCATCGCGGTCCGGGTGTCGCCGAGCCAGGGGAACGACTCGAACCGCTCGAACCCGAGGCCGGTGAGGATGCCGTTGAGCAGCCCGCTCGACGGGTCGTACATCTGGGCCCAGATCAGGCCGATGACGATCCCGGGCACCGTGTAGGGGAAGAACGAGATCACCCGGTAGAAGCTGGACCCCTTCAGGCCGCGCGTGGTGCCGTGGGAGGAGCCGCCCACCGTGACCATCGTGGCCAGCGCGAAGCTGAGCACGATGGTCACGATGGGGACGACGACCGCCAGCAGGATGTTGTTGCCGAGCGCCGTCATGAAGACGGAGTCGTCGAACAGCCGCTGGTAGTTCTCGACACCGACGAAGTTCATGTCCGGCGTGAATCCGGACCAGTCGGTCATCGAGTAGTAGATCGCCTGGATGAACGGCCACACCACGAAGACCAGGAAGAGTGCCAACGGCAGTCCGAGGAACACCAGGAAGAAGCTCACCCGGTCGAACGTCAGCGGCCGCCGCGACTTGCGGCGGGACGGAGGTCTCCTGGCCTCCGTGGTGGGTGCCAGGGCGGTATCGATCACGTGACCTCGATCTTCTCGACCGAGTCGTCCTCACGGATCTTGTCGGTGATCTCCTGCAGCCGCGAGGTCAGCTCCGACGCGCTCGCGTCGCCGGCGAGGAAGCTGTTCCACACCACCAGCTGGTCGACGTTCATGCCGTAGAGGTCGACGAACTTCCAGGTGAAGACGTCCGACCCGGCGTCGGTGAGCATCTGGCTCTGCGACACCAGCGCGGTCGAGCCGAAGCCGTCGGCCGGCACGGTGTCCATGACGATGGTGGGCGCGAGCTTCGTCTTGGCGAAGTTGGTCGCGGCCTCCTTCGACAGCATCGTGCGCAGCAGCTCCTTGCCGCCGGCGACGTTCTTGCCCTGCGACGGGATGATGAAGGGCTCGCCGGCCGCGCTGTGCATGGCGGTGTACGGCATCGCGGAGTTCGCGGTGACCGTCATCTCGGGGAACCCGGTCATCTGGAAGTCCGCCTTGGTCTGGTCCTTCATCTCGTTCTCGATCCACGAGCCCGAGGGGTAGAGCAGCGCGTCCTGGTTGTTGCTCCACTGGGCCTGCGCGGCGGTGAACTGGGTGCCCGCGCCGCCCGGCTTCATGTAGCCGGCCGAGACGATCTCGCCCATCGCCGTGAAGACGTCCTGGACGGCGGGGAGCGACCAGCAGCCCTCCTCGAGGTTCTCGAGCGCCAGGCGCACCTCGTCGCCGCCCTCCTTGATCGCGGACCCGATCGCGAGGGTCTGGTAGTAGGTGGCGGCCTCCTTGCCCCAGAGGAAGAGGTACTTGTTCTTGGCCTTGGCCTTCGCGCCGAGGTCGATCGCCTCGTCCCAGGTCTGCGGCGGCGTCCAGCCGTTCTCCTCGAACAGGCTGGCGGAGTACCAGACGGCGTACACCGTCATCACGTAGTTGAGCGCCGCGAACTTGTCGCCGAACGTGCCGGGCTCCTCGACGCCGCCGAAGAGGGTGTCGCGGATCGGGACACCCTCGAGGCTGTCGGCGTCCAGGACGTCGCTGAGGTCCTCGAGCTGGTCGAGGATGGTCGCGAACCCGATGGCGTTCTCGCCGGAGTTGTCGATCAGGTCCGGCGGGTCGCCGCCGACGAACCGGGGCTGGAGCTCCTGGGCGATCTCGGTGGTCGCCGAGACCTTGACGGTCGACCCGGAGAAGTTCTTCTCCATGATCGTCGCGGCGAAGGCGACGTAGTCGGTGCCGTAGCCACCGTCGAAGATGACCGCGTCGACGGTCGAGCTGTCGGCAACGCCGAAGGGGTTCTCGGCGCTCTTGGTGCCGCCCTCCGACTCGTTGTCGGAGTCGTCGCTGCCGCTACCCGCGCAGGCGACGAGGGCGCCGCCCAGGGGGGCGACAGCGGCCGCGGCCAGCGCGCCGCGCATGAAGGTGCGCCGGCCGACGTTCCTCTGTTGGATGTTCATGCACTGCAACCTTTCCGTGGACGGGTAGTCAGGCGTGGCGTCGGAGCCGGTCGCCGTACTTGTCTTCGAGCTGATGGTTGTGTTCGTCGCCACCGGGGATGTTCGCCGAGAGGTAGATCGGCGGGACGGCGCCTGCGGCAGCGATCCGCTCGGCCACACCGATCGTGAGGAGCTGGGCGATGTACGCCGCCGTCATCGAGGAGACGGCCCCGACGCCGGTGGCGCCGTCGAGACTGAGGGTGGTGTCGCCGTACGGCGCCAGGTTGTCGATCACGACATCGGCGATCTCGCTCAGGCGCTTGCCGCTGGGGTGCTTGGGCGTGACCCGGGCGGTGTGCTCCAGGCTGGTGACGGCGATGACGCCGTGCCCGTGCTCCTTGGCGGCGAGGGCGATGCCGACGATCGAGCCGTTGACGCCGGAGTTGGACGCGATGACGAACACGTCCTCGGGGTGCGGCTGGATCGTGCGCCACAGCTCGTCGACGATGCCCGGGTCGCGCTCGAGGATGGACGCGCGTGAGGTCAGGATCTCCAGGTCGCGGCCGCCGATGAGCACGACGTCGCGCAGCGCGACGTTGTTCGTCGGGATCAGGCCGCCCGCGCGGCCGGCGATCTCCATCGCGAAGGCCTGCGAGTGACCGGTGCCGAACGCCTGCACGATCCCACCGGCGTCGAGCGCCTTCGTGATCATGTCGATCGCGCCGTCGAGACCGCCGGCGTCGGCGAGCTCGCCGAGGCGTTCGAGCCGCGTCGTGACCTCGTGCAGCAGCTGCCGCGAGTGGTCGATCACCGGGCCGCCCGGGCCATGAATGAGCCATTCAGGTGCTTCATGGGAAGTGAACCAAGCAGTTACAGCAGGTGACTGTCAAGGGTCTCCGCGGCGCGTTTACCAGACCGGTATGCGCCGCGACTCCGCGGGTGCGCTCAGCGCCGCGAAAAGGTGGTCCATCTCGCCCCGCGAGGGGTCGGTGGACCCCGCGGGTCAGCAGGACCGTCCCGGTCCTACAGCGCGGAGGCGGCCTCGCGGTCGAGGAACCAGATCGTCTCCTCGCGCCCCGAGACGCCGGCGGCGGGGGTCTCGTGGACGTCGGCGCCGCCGAGGGCGGACGCGACGGCCGGCGCCTTGCCCGCGCCGCTCACGAGGAACCACACCGACCGGGCCCGGTTCAGCGCGGGCAGCGTGAGGCTGACCCGCTCCGGGGGCGGCTTGGGGGAGCCGGTGACACCGACCGCGATGGCGTCGGCGTCGAGCTGTGGGAAGCCCGGGAAGAGCGAGGCGATGTGGCCGTCGGGCCCGACGCCGAGCATCACGATGTCGAACTCCCCGCTGCCGTGCCGGCGCAGCGTCTCGGCGTACGCCGCGGCGCCGGCGTCGACGTCCGCGGCGTCGGCCGTCGATGGCATCTCGTGGACCTGCGTCGCGCCGACGGCGTCGAGGAAGTGCTCCCGGGCCTGGCCCCCGTTGCGGTCGGGGGAGTCGGGGGCCACGAAGCGCTCGTCGCCGAACCAGACCACGACCCGGGTCCAGTCGACCCCCGAGTCGGGCGTCAGCCGGGCGATCTCGCGGTGGATGTCCACGGCGATGGTGCCGCCCGTGAGCGCGATCTGCGGGACGCCACCGGCGGCCTGGGCGTCGGCGAGCCGGCTGAGCAGCTCGCCGGCGACGGCCGTGGCGAGGCCGGCGGAGCCCTCGTGCACCTCGACGCGGGGTTCGTTGGTCACTTCGCGCTCTCCATCTTCAGCAGTCGTCGAACGGTCTCGGCGTAGACGTCGTCCTCGTCGAGCCTGCGGAGCTCCTCGGCCAGAAGCTCCGGGAGCTCGCGGCGCTTCAGGGCGACCGGCCGGTCGGGCTTGTCCGGCACGGAGAACATCGCGAGCTTGCCGTCCGGACGGGAGATCCGGGCGTCGCCCTGGTCGGTGTGCAGCACGACCTCGGTGATGCCGGGACCCTGCGAGCTCTTGCGCTCGACGGGGATCCGGAGGCGATCGACGAGCCACGCGGCGAGCAGGTCCGCGCTCGGGCTGATGCGCTCGGCGGTCACCGAGGCCGCCTTCACCTTGACGGGCCGCTGGTCGAGGATGGCGGCGAGCAGGGCGCGCCACGGGGTGAGTCGCGTCCAGGCCAGGTCGGTGTTCCCGACGGTGTAGGCCTCGCACTGCTGGTGGATCGCCCGGGTCTTGCCCCGGGCGGCGGCCGCGGCATCGGTGATCCTGCGCTGCGCCAGCCGCCCCAGTGGGTCGTTGGCGGGGTCGGCGGGCGGATGGTTCGGCCACCAGACGGCGACGGGGGAGTCCGGCAGCAGCAGCGGCAGTACGACGGACTCGGGGTGCTTGACGACCTCGCCCTTGAGGCGGATCAGCGCCGTCTCACCGGTCCAACCCGAGCCGGTGCCGACCTGCGCGCCGATCTCGGACGCCCCGCGGCCGTCGCCGAGGATCACGCCGAGCACTCGCGCGGGGTGCTCGTGGGACGCCGCGCGGGCCGCGCGCATCGCGCCCTCGGCGTCGTCCTCGTCCACGACGATGATCAGGGTCATCACCATGCCCATCGCGGGGCTGCCGGCGCGCACCCGCGCGCGCTGGAGCTCGGCGGCGATCTCGGACGCGTTCGTGTCGATGAGCTCGATCATCTCGGGGTCCCCTCGAAAGTGTGGGGCGGAGGAGCGGAGCGGGGGAGCACCGCAGTTTCGTGGGGTGAGGTCATGGTCGGCGCCACACCCTTCCGTCGCGGGCCAGCATCGCATCGGCGGAGGCCGGCCCCCAGGTGCCCGACTCGTACTGGTCCGGCTTCCCCTTGCCCTTCTCGTCCTGCCGCGCCCAGAAGTCCAGGATCGGGTCGAGGATCTGCCAGGACAGCTCGACCTCCTCGTGGCGCGGGAAGAGCGGCGGGTCGCCGAGGAGCACGTCGAGGATCAGCCGCTCGTAGGCCTCCGGGGACGACTCGGTGAAGGCACCGCCGTACACGAAGTCCATGTTGACGTCGCGGATCTCCATCTGCGTTCCCGGCACCTTCGAGCCGAACCGCAGGGTCACGCCCTCGTCGGGCTGGATCCTGATGACCAGGGCGTTCTGCCCGAGCTCCTCGATCGCGGATTCCGCGAACGGCAGGTGCGGGGCGCGCTTGAAGACGATCGCGACCTCGGTCACCCGCCTGCCGAGCCGCTTGCCGGTACGCAGGTAGAACGGCACGCCCGCCCAGCGGCGGGTCTCGACGTTGAGCGTCACCGCGGCGAACGTCTCCGTGGTCGACGTGCGCTTGATGCCCTCCTCGTCGAGGAAGCCGGGCACCTTGACGCCGCCGGCCCAGCCCTCGGCGTACTGCCCGCGCGCCGTCGTCAGGTCGAGGCGGCGGGGGAGCGTCACGCTCGAGAGCACCTTCTGCTTCTCGATGCGGAGCGCGTCGGCGTCGAACGACGTCGGCTCCTCCATCGCGACCAGGCTGAGGAGCTGGAGCAGGTGGTTCTGGATGACGTCGCGGGCGGCGCCGATCCCGTCGTAGTAGCCGGCGCGACCGCCGATGCCGATGTCCTCGGCCATCGTGATCTGCACGTGGTCGACGTAGTTGGAGTTCCAGATCGGCTCGAACATCTCGTTCGCGAAGCGCATCGCGAGGATGTTCTGCACGGTCTCCTTGCCGAGGTAGTGGTCGATCCGGAAGATCGATCCCGGCGGGAAGACGTCGCCGAGGATGGCCTGGAGCTCGCGCGCGGACTGGAGGTCGTGGCCGAAGGGCTTCTCGATGACGACCCGGCGCCATGAGTCGTTGCGCGGATGGGCCAGCCCGTGCTCCTTGAGCTGGCCGACGACGTTGCCGAAGAAGCCGGGCGGGATCGCCAGGTAGAAGGCGTGGTTGCCGCCGGTGCCGCGCAGCTCGTCGAGCTCCTCGATCGTGCGGCGCAGCCGGTCGAAGGCGTGGTCGTCGTCGAAGTTGCCGGGCACGAAGCGGAAGCCTTCGGCCAGCTGCTGCCAGACCTCCTCGCGGAACTCCGTGCGTGCGTGCGCCTTCACCGAGTCGTGCACGATCTGGGCGAAGTCCTGGTCGGCCCAGTCGCGGCGGGCGAAGCCGGTGAGGCTGAAGCCCGGCGGGAGCAGGCCACGGTTCGCCAGGTCGTAGATCGCCGGCATGATCTTCTTGCGCGACAGGTCACCGGTCACGCCGAAGAGCACCATCCCGCACGGCCCGGCGATCCGCGGGAGGCGTCGGTCGCGCGGGTCGCGCAGCGGGTTCACGTGGGCCTCGGTCACCTGCGGTGCCTCCGGTAGTAGTCGATCAGCGCCTGCGTCGACGCGTCCTGCGCCGCCGCGACGGCGCCGTCGCCCGCGACCGCCGGACTGATCTGCTGGGCGAGCTGCTTGCCGAGCTCGACGCCCCACTGGTCGAACGAGTCGATGCCCCAGACCGCGCCCTGGGTGAACGTGATGTGCTCGTAGAGCGCGATGAGCTGCCCCAGCACCGCCGGCGACAGCGCGGGCGCCATGATCGAGGCGGTCGGCCGGTTGCCGGTGAAGACGCGCGCCGGAACGATCTCCTCACGCGTCCCCTCGGCGCGCACCTCGTCGAAGGTCTTGCCGAAGGCGAGCGCCCGGGTCTGCGCGAAGAAGTTCGCGAGGAAGAGCTCGTGGACGTCCTGGGCGCCGTCCTGCAGGGGGTACGCCGGGGTGGCGAACGCGATGAAGTCCGCCGGGACCAGCCGGGTGCCCTGGTGGATGAGCTGGTAGAACGCGTGCTGCCCGTTGGTGCCGGGCTCGCCCCAGAAGACCTCTCCGGTGTCGGTGGTGACCGCCGAGCCGTCCCAGCGGACTCCCTTGCCGTTGGACTCCATCGTGAGCTGCTGGAGGTACGCCGGGAACCGGTGCAGCAGCTGCGCGTAGGGCAGCACGGCGTGGGTCTGGGCGTCGAGGAAGTTGGTGTACCAGACGTTGAGCAGGCCCATCAGCGCCGGCACGTTCTCCGCGATCTCCGCCGTGCGGAAGTGCTCGTCCATCGCGTGGAACCCGGCGAGGAGCTCGCGGAACCGCTCCGGTCCGATCGCGATGACCAGCGACGTGCCGATCGCGGAGTCGACCGAGTAGCGGCCGCCGACCCAGTCCCAGAAGCCGAACGCGTTCTCGGGGTCGATGCCGAAGTCGGCGACCTTGTCGAGCGCCGTCGAGACGGCGACGAAGTGCCTGCGCACCGCGTCGGCCTCGTCGTGGCCCGCCAGCCCCTCGAGCAGCCACGCCTTGCACAGCCGCGCGTTGGTGAGCGTCTCGACGGTCCCGAACGTCTTGCTGGACACGATGAAGAGCGTCGTCGCCGGGTCCAGGTCGGCCAGGGTGGTCGCCGCGTCGGTCGGGTCGATGTTGCTGATGAAGCGGCACTCGAGGCCGTCCTGTCGGTACGCCGCCAGCGCCTCGTAGGCCATCACCGGCCCGAGGTCGGAGCCGCCGATGCCGATGTTGACGACCGTGCGGATGCGCTCGCCGGTGACGCCGGTCCACGCGCCCGACCGGACCCGGTCGGCGAATGCGTAGACCCGGTCGAGCACCTCGTGGACGTCACGGACGACGTCCTGCCCGTCGACCTCCAGGGTCGCGTCGGCCGGCAGGCGCAGCGCGGTGTGCAGCACGGCACGGTCCTCGGTGACGTTGACGCGCTCGCCTCGGAACATCGCGTCGCGTAGCTCCGTGAGCCCGACCTCGTCGGCGAGCGCCAGCAGGGCGGACAGGACGTCGTCGTCCACCAGCCCCTTCGACAGGTCGACGTGGAGGTCGGCCGCGGTGAAGGTCAGCCGCCCGACCCGACCGGGGTCGTCGGCGAACCAGCGACGGAGGTCGGGCTCGAAGTCGGACGCGATCGTCGCCAGCCGCGACCAGGCCTGCGTGGTCGTTGGATCCACCGGCCCGGCCGACCCGGTCATGCGTTGGCGGCCTTGTCCATCTGGGTCTTGACCGTCTCGACGAGCTCGTCCCACGACTTCTTGAACTTGTCGACGCCCTCGGTCTCGAGGACCACGAGCACGTCCTCGAAGTCGATGCCGACGGCGGTCAGCTGGTCGAAGACGGACTGCGCGACGTCGGCCTTGCCGGTCACCTGGTCGCCCGTGACCTCGCCGTGGTCCGCGAAGGCCTCGAGCGTCTTCTCCGGCATCGTGTTGACGGTGTCGGCCACCACGAGGTCGGTGACGTAGAGGGTGTCCGGGTAGTCGGGGTTCTTGACCCCGGTCGACGCCCACAGCGGACGCTGCGGGTTGGCGCCCGCCTCGGCCAGCACCTTCCACCGGTCGGAGGTCACGACGTCCTGGAAGGCGGCGTACGCGAGCCGTGCGTTGGCGACGGCGGCCTTGCCCCGCAGCGCGAGCGCCTCGTCGGAGCCGATCTTCTCGAGGCGTGGGTCGATCTCTGTGTCGACGCGGGAGACGAAGAACGACGCGACCGACTGGATGCGGCCGAGGTCCAGCCCGGCGTCGCGCGCGGCTTCGAGGCCGGACAGGTAGGCGTCCATGACCTCGCGGTAGCGGTCGATCCCGAAGATGAGCGTGACGTTGACGCTGATGCCCTCGGCGATCGCGGCCGTGATGGCGGGCAGGCCCTCCTTGGTGCCCGGGATCTTGATGAGCGCGTTCGGGCGGTCGACGGCCGTCCACAGCGCACGCGCCGACGCGATCGTGCCCTCGGTGTCGTTGGCGAGCGAGGGCTCGACCTCGATCGACACCCGGCCGTCGGCCGCGGTGCGCTCGGCGACGGGCTTGAGGATGTCGCAGGCGTTGCGGACGTCCTCGGTCGTGAGCTCGAAGATCACGCGGTCGACGGGCTCGGCCTTGTCGACGAGCTGGGCGACCTGCTCGTCGTAGCGCTCGCCGTTGGCGATGGCTGCGGCGAAGATCGTGGGGTTGGTGGTCACGCCGACCACCGACTTCTCGTCGACGAGCTTGGCGAGGTTGCCGGTCTCGATGCGCTCGCGGGACAGGTCATCGAGCCAGATGGACACTCCGGCGTCGCTGAGGGCCTTCAGACGGTCACTCATGGGGTTCCTCCCAGGTCGGACTTCTCGAGGTGGCGGCCGCGGTCAGCGGTCGGCCACCGTGCGGATGCTGTCGCGCGCGGCGTTGGCCACGGCCTCGCCGGTGATGCCGTACTCCTCGTAGATGCGGCTGAAGGCGGCCGAGGCGCCGTACGTCTCGATCGAGACGATCCGGCCGTGGTCGCCCACGATCTCGCGCCAGCCCTGGGCCACACCGGCCTCGACCGAGACGCGGGCCTTCACGGTCGGCGGGATGACCGTCTCGCGGTAGGCCTCCTCCTGCTGGTCGAACCACTCGCGGCACGGCATGGAGACGACCCGGGCGCGGATGCCGTCGGCGGCCAGGAGGTCACGAGCGGCGACCGCGACCTGCACCTCGGAGCCGGTGCCGATCAGGACGACGTCGGGCTGGCCGCCGTCGGCGTCGAGCAGGACGTACCCGCCCCGGTGCACGTTGCTGGTGTCGCTGTAGCCGTCGACACCACGCGGGAAGACCGGCACGTTCTGGCGCGTGAGCGCGAGACCCGCGGGCCGGTCGGTGTGCTGGAGGATCGCGCGCCACGCGGCGGCGGTCTCGTTGGCGTCGGCCGGCCGGACCACGTCGAGGCCCGGGATGGCCCGCAGCGCAGCGAGGTGCTCGATCGGCTGGTGGGTCGGGCCGTCCTCGCCGAGGCCGATCGAGTCGTGCGTCCAGACATAGGTGACCGGCAGGCCCATGAGCGCCGCGAGGCGCACCGAGCCGCGCATGTAGTCGGAGAAGGTGAGGAACGTGCCACCGAAGACCCGGGTGCCGCCGTGGAGGGTGATGCCGTTGAGGATGGCGCCCATGCCGTGCTCGCGGATGCCGAAGTGCAGCACGCGGCCAGCGTACGGGTCGCCCTCCCACTCGCCGGTGGAGCGGACCTTCGGCACGAACGACTTGGCGCCCTCGATGGTCGTGTTGTTGGACTCCGCGAGGTCGGCGGAGCCGCCCCAGAGCTCCGGCATCACGCCGGCGATCGCGTTGATGGTGGCGCCGGAGGCCTTGCGGGTCGCCATGCCCTTGGGGTCGGCGTCGAAGGACGGCAGCACGTCGTCGAGGTCGCGGGGGAGCGCGCGGTCCTGCATCCGCTTCCAGAGCGCGAGGGTGGCCTCGTCGGCGGCGGAGTGCCACGCGGCGAACGACTCGGACCACTCGGACTGCCACTGCTTGCCGCGCCCGACCAGCGAGCGCGTCTGCGCCAGGACGTCGTCGGGCACCTCGAAGGTCTGCTCCGGGTCGAAGCCGAGGATCTTCTTGGTCGCCGCGACCTCGTCGTCGCCGAGCGCGGAGCCGTGGGACTTGCCGGTGCCCTGCGCGTTGGGTGCGGGCCAGGCGATGATCGTGCGCAGCACGATCATGCTCGGCTGGTCGGTGACGGCGTCCGCGGCGTGGATCGCGTCCCACAGCGCCTGCACGTCCTCGACGTACTCGGTGCCGTCGTTGGTCCAGTCGACGGTCTGGACGTGCCAGCCGTAGGCCTCGTAGCGCTTGCCGACGTCCTCGGTGAACGCGATGTCGGTGTCGCCCTCGATCGAGATGCGGTTGGCGTCGTAGATCACCGTCAGGTTGCCGAGCTGCTGGGTGCCCGCGATCGACGACGCCTCCGCGCTGACGCCCTCCTGGAGGTCGCCGTCGCTGCAGATCGCGTAGATGTGGTGGTCGAACGGCGAGTCACCCTCGCCCGCGGTCGGGTCGAGCAGGCCGCGCTCGCGACGGGCGGCCATCGCCATGCCGATGGCGTTGCCGACGCCCTGGCCGAGCGGCCCGGTCGTGGTCTCGACGCCGGCGGTGTGGCCGAACTCCGGGTGGCCCGGGGTCTTGCTGCCCCAGGTGCGCAGCGACCTGATGTCCTCGATCTCCAGGCCCCAACCGCCGAGGTAGAGCTGGTTGTAGAGCGTGATCGACGAGTGGCCGGCGGACAGCACGAACCGGTCGCGGCCGGCCCAGTTGGGGTCGGCGGGGTTGTGCCGCATCACCTTCTGGAAGAGCAGGTACGCCGCCGGGGCCAGGCTCATGGCCGTTCCCGGGTGGCCGTTGCCGACCTTCTGCACCGCGTCCATGGCGAGGACCCGGACCGTGTCCACCGCCTTCTGGTCGAGGTCGGTCCAATCGAGGGCAGGGGTCTTGCTCACAAGGATCCTTTCAGGGGTTCGGCCAATGCCGAGCCTACTCACGTCGGGCGATAGACTCCCATCCGTCCACGCACCCGCTCAGGTGCCCACCATTCCGCCCGAGGACTCCCGTGACGTACGTCGGCCATTCGGCCTCTGCCGCGAGGCAGCCAGCGGCCGAGCGGGCGACCGTCAAGGACGTGGTCGCGGCGTACGTCGGACTCACCAAGCCGCGCGTCATCGAGCTGCTGCTCCTGACGACCGTGCCGGTGATGTTCTACGCCGCGCGCGGCGTCCCGGACCTCGGCCTCGTGGTCGCGACCGTGATCGGCGGCACGTTCTCCGCCGGCTCGGCGTCGGTGTTCAACTGCGTCTACGACCGCGACATCGACGAGCAGATGCGGCGTACCCGCCGCCGGGCCCTGCCGCGGCACATCGTCTCGCCCGGCGCGGCGCTGGTGTTCGGCTTCGTGCTCGCCATCCTGTCGACGGTGATCCTGCTGCTCTGGGTCAACCCGCTGTCGGCGCTGCTCTCGGTGGCCGCCAACGCGTTCTACGTCTTCGGCTACACGATGCTGCTCAAGCGGCGCACGACCCAGAACATCGTCTGGGGCGGGCTGGCCGGCTGCTTCCCCGCGCTGATCGGCTGGACGGCCGTCACGGGGTCCCTGTCGTGGACGCCGGTGGTGCTGTTCCTGGTCGTCTTCTTCTGGACGCCGCCGCACACCTGGGCGCTCGCGCTGCGCTACCGCGAGGACTACGCCAACGTCGACGTCCCGATGCTCCCGGTGGTGAAGCCGGCCGGCGAGGTCGGGCGGCAGATCGTGATCTACAGCTGGGTGATGGTGGCGACGTCGCTGGTGCTGTGGCCGGTCGCCGACACCAGCCTCTTCTACCCGGTCGCCGCGGCCGTGCTCGGCGCGGTGTTCCTCGTGGAGGCGCACCGGATGTGGCGCCGGGCCCGGGGCACCGAGAGCCTCGCCCTGATCCAGCCGATGCGGCTCTTCCACACCTCGAACCTGTACCTGTCGCTGCTCTTCGTCGCCGTCGCGCTCGACCCGTTGCTGGCGCGCTGATCCTTCGCCGCGCCCGGCGGGGCGCAGGCGGGTTCCGACCGTTCGTCGCACCAGATCGACCGTTCGTCGCTCCGCTGAGGGCGGCTGCGTCCCGTTGCGCGGCCGATCGCGTCTGACCAGATGAACGGCGGCCTCCCTGCCGCGGGGGAGCAGGGCGGCTGCCGTTCGCCATGCCTCCATCCGGGATAGTCCGTCACGTTCTGGCCGCGGACCGGGCGATCGGGCGACCGGAACGTGACGGACTATCGCCATCCGGCGACGGGTCAGTCGCGGACCGGCTCCCGCACCTGGATCAGCGCCCAGGTCACGGTGGCGGCGACCAGGGCGGCGCCGAGCATGTGGAAGCCGACGAGCGCGATCGGCAGGTCGGTGAAGTACTGCACGAAGCCGATCAGCCCCTGCGCGAGCTCGACCACGAGGAGCGCGACGACGGCAGTGACGGTCCGGCGCGGCTGGCGGGTCGCCAGGGAGCCGAGCAGCAGGCCGATCGTCAGGCCGAGCAGGAGGAAGACGAGGTCGGCGTGCACCTGGCTCCACTGGAGCGGGTCGAGGCCGTTGCGCGCCGAGCCCGCATCACCGGCGTGCGGCCCGGCGCCGGTGACGATGGTGCCGATGTAGAGCACCGCCCACGCGGCGGCGAACGTGCCCCACGCCAGCCAGACGAGCGGCCCGCGGGCGGGTACGTCGGGGGCCGGCCGGTGCACCCGCTGGAGCAGGACCACCGCGACGGTGATGATCGCCATGGAGCACATCAGGTGCAGCGAGACGATCCACGGGTTCAGGTCGGTGAGCACCGTGATGCCGCCGATGACCGCCTGGGCCGGGATGCCGAGCGCGATCACCAGCGCGAGCCCGCGCAGGTCGCGACGGCGGGACTGCCAGGCGGCGACGAACGTCGCGACGGCGATGGCGACCAGCACCCACGTGAGCAGCCGGTTGCCGAACTCGATCGCCGAGTGCACGTCGTACGCGCCGTGCGGGGTGAAGGACTCCTCGGTGCACCGGGGCCAGGTCGGGCAGCCGAGTCCCGAGTCGGTCAGGCGGACCACGCCGCCGGTGACGACGAGCAGGCAGTTCGCCACGATCGAGGCCCACGCCCAGCCGACGAGCCACTCGTCGAGACGGCGCAGCCGTGAGGTCACTCCCACTTGAAGGTCCTAGCCGTGAGTGCCGTGCCGAGCACGGCCCAGAGGGTGAGTACGCCGAGGTCGCGCCACGCGACGCCGCCGTCGATGAAGCCCGTGCGCATGGCCTCGCCGAGCGCGCCGGAGGGAAGCCAGCGAACGACCTCGCCCCAGGATCCGTACGCCGAGAGGGGCAGCACCACGCCGCCACCGGTCATGAGCAGCAGGTAGACGAGGTTGGCCGCGGCGAGGGTCGCCTCGGCGCGCAGCACGCCGGACACGAACAGACCCAGTGACGCGAACGCCGCCGTTCCGAGCGCGACCGCGAGCGCGACGCCCAGGACGCCGGGTTCGGGCGTCCATCCGAGCAGCTGGCCGACGGCGCCGATCACGATGATCTGGAACAGCTCGACCACCAGCAGCGCGAGGACCTTGCCGGCGAGCAGGCCCGAGCGCGGCAGTGGCGAGCTCCCGAGCCGCTTGATCACGCCGTACCTGCGCTCGAAGCCGGTCGCGATCGCGAGCGAGGTGAAGGACGTCGACATCACCGCGAGCGCGATCACGCCCGGTGTGAGCACGTCGACCAGCGGCTGCGAGGTCTCGAGGTCGAGGGTCAGGTGCTCCCCGGCGACCACGCCGCCGACCAGGACGAGCACCGGGATCACGACGGCGAGCAGGAGCTGCTCGCCGTTGCGGAGCAGCAGCTTGGCCTCCATCCGCGCCTGCGCGAGCACCTGGCGGTGCAGTGGCGCGGCCCCGGGCATCGGGGTGAACGCGCCGCTCACGAGGGCATCTCCCGTCCGGTGAGCTCGAGGAACACGTCCTCGAGCGTGCGGGAGCCGAAGCTGATCGACCGGACGCCGACCTCGTGGGCGGCGCCCCAGTCGGCGACCGACCGGCGCAGCGCCGCCTCGGCAGCCGCACCGAGCTCCTTGTCGACGACCAGCCGCACCGTGGCCGACGACCCCCGGGTGAGCTCCTCGGGCGTGCCGGACGCGATCAGCCGGCCGCGGTCGATGATGTGGACCCGGTCGGCCAGCTCCTCGGCCTCCTCGAGGTAGTGCGTGGTCAGCACGATGGTCACGCCGTCCGCACGCAGCTCGCGCAGCAGCTCCCACGTCGTCCGGCGCGCCTGCGGGTCCATGCCGGCCGTGGGCTCGTCGACGAACACGATCTCGGGGCGACCGACCAGCGCCATCGCCAGCCCGAGGCGCTGCTGCTGGCCGCCGGACAGCCGCCGGTACGGCGTACGTCCGCAGTCGCCCAGGCCGAGGCGCTCGGCGAGCATCGAGGTGTCGAGCGGGTGGGCGTGCAGGCGCGCGACGTGGTCGAGCATCTCCATCGCCCGCACCCCGCTCCACGCGCCACCGCCCTGGAGCATCACGCCGATGCGGGGGAGCAGGTCGCGCCGGTCGCGCACCGGGTCGAGGCCCAGCACCCGCACCGAGCCGCGCTGCGGCCGCCGGTAGCCCTCGCAGGTCTCGAGCGTGGTCGTCTTGCCGGCACCGTTCGGACCGAGGACCGCGGTGATCGTCGCGCGGTCCACGGTGAGCGAGAGCCCGTCGACGGCGACCTTGTCGCCGTACCGCATCACCAGGCCGTCGACCTCGACAGCAGGAGAGGCGTCATCGGGCACCCGAGAAGTGTAGGAACCCGGGGGCGCTCACACCTCGGCGCCCTCCGTCACCGACGATCCCGCCGAGTCCGACGGAATCCCGTCGAACGCCGCAGGCGGCTCGCGCCACAGGTCCGGCAGCGTGCCCGCCCGCGCCTGCTCGACGGCCTGCCAGACCCGCTGCGGGGTGCACGGCAGGTCGAGGTGACGTACGCCGAGGTGGCTCAGCGCGTCGACGACGGCGTTCTGGACCGCGGGCGTCGCGCCGATGGTCGCGGACTCGCCGATGCCCTTGGCGCCCAGCGGGTTCAGCGGCGTCGGGGTCTCGGTGTTGGACACCTCCCAGGCGATCGCGTCGGCCGCCGTCGGGATCGCGTAGTCGACGAACGTCGAGGTGAGGGGCGTGCCCTCCTCGTCGTACTCGAAGTGCTCCCACAGCGCCTGCGAGACGCCCTGCAGCACGCCGCCGTGCTGCTGTCCCTGGACCAGCAGCGGGTTCAGCACCCGCCCGCAGTCGTCGACCGCGACGTGCCGGACCGGCCGCACGTGCCCGGTCTCGGTGTCGACCTCGACGATCGAGACGTGCGCGCCGAAGGGGTAGGTCGCCTCGTCGGCCTTGAAGTCGTCGACGTCGGCGAGCCCGCCGTGGTTGCGGTGGGCGTCGGCGGCGACGTCCGCCCAGGACACCTGCACGCCGGTGCCGCGGACCGCGAACCCGCCGTCGACGAGCTCGACGTCCGTCGGGTCGGCCTCGAGGAGCCCGGCGGCGATGCGGCGTGCCTTCTCGGCGACCTTCTCCGCTGCCCGGTCGACGGCGGAGCCGCCGAGCTGCAGCGACCGGGACCCACCGGTGCCGCCACCCGAGCGCACGAGCGCGGTGTCGGACTGCACGAAGCTGATCCGGTCGATGGGGATGCCGAGCCGGTCGGCGACGAGCATCGCGTACGCCGTCGCGTGCCCCTGGCCGTGCGCGGACGTGCCGGCCATCACGGTGGCGGAGCCGTCCTCGTGCACGTCGACCGAGCCGAACTCGCTGCCGGCGAACCCGGTGATCTCGACGTACGTCGAGATGCCGATGCCCAGCAGCCGGGTGTCGCCCGCGTCGCGGCGCCGGCGCTGCTCGGCGCGGGCGCCGTCGACGTCGGCGATCCGCAGGGCCTCGCGCAGGGGCAGGTCGAAGTCGCCGACGTCGTAGCGGGCGCCGGTCGGCGTCCGGTAGGGGAACTCGTCGGGCTGGATCAGGTTGCGGCGGCGGAGCTCCTCGGGCGCGAGGCCGACCTCGGCGGCCGCCACGTCCATCAGGCGCTCCACGAGCGCAGCCGCCTCCGGGCGCCCGGCCCCGCGGAACGCGCCCATCGGCGCGGTGTTGGTGAGCGCCGCGATCGCGGCGTAGACGAAACGGGGGACCCGGTAGACCCCGGTGGACATCAGCCGGGTGCCGCCGAGCACGAACGACCCGCCGAACCCGGCGTACGCCCCGCAGTCGCCGACCAGCCGGAGCCGCATGCCCAGGATGTGCCCGTCGGCGTCGAGCCCGAGCTCGGCGTACTGCACCTGGCCGCGGCTGTGCATCGAGAGCATCGTCTCCGAGCGGGTCTCGGCCCACTTGACGGGCCGGTCGAGCAGGCGGGCCGCCGCGACGACCGCGAGGTGCTCGGCGATGACGCCGGCCTTGCCGCCGAAGGCGCCGCCGACGTGCGGGGTCGCGACGCGCACGCGGTCGGTGTCGAGCCCGGTGAACTTCGCGATCTGGTCGCGAGCGCCGTGGGGCTGCTGGGTCCCGACGTGCACGGTGACCTCGTCGGACCCGGGCCGGACGAGGATGGCGTGCCCTTCGATCGGGGCGGTCGCGACCCGCTGGTTCTCCATGCGCACGCGGACGACGTGCGCGGCGTCCTGCCACGGCTCGCCCTGGTCGTCGTCCTTGCGGGAGGCGGCGATGTTGCTGCCCAGCTCCTCGAACTGCAGCGGGGCGTCCGGCTCGAGCGCGCGCTCCATGTCCACGACCGCGGGCAGGTCGTCGTAGTCGACCTCGACGAGCTCGACGGCGTCGACGGCCTGGGCGCGGGTCTCGGCGACGACGAGGGCGACCGGGTCGCCGACGTAGCGGACCTTGTCGGCGGCGAGCGCGCGCCGCGGGGCGGCGGGGTTCACCATGGCGAACAGCGGTACGGCGCCGTCTGGCAGGTCGGCGGCCGTGAGCACGGCGACGACGCCGGGCGCGGCGGCCGCCTCGGTGGTGTCGATGCCGGCGATGCGGGCGTGCGCGAGTGGGCTGCGGACGAACACGGCGTGCAAAACGCCCGGCGACTGGTCGTTGTCGACGAAGGTCGACGCCCCGACGATGAGGTCGGGGTCCTCGACCCGGCGCACCATGGTTCCCAGCACAGATCCCGGCATGGGGCAGACGGTAGCGGTGCAGGTGGAACCTGCCTCCGGTTGTGCCGGGGTTAGGTGGGCCTTACTTGAAGCGGCCAAATCATTAACGGCACACTGGTGTTGTGGAATTCGACGAGGCACCCCTCAGCCCTGGTGGGCCGGGGCACGACCAGCCGACGCGCCAGCGCGTCGCGCGGTCGATCCTCGTCAACGGACCGTCGACCGCCGCGGCGCTCGCCGAGCGTCTCGACCTCACCCCTGCGGCGGTCCGGCGGCACCTCGACCAGCTGCTCGAGGAGGGCTCCGTCGAGGTGCGCGAGCCGCGCCACGTCGTGCACCGCGGCCGGGGCCGCCCGGCCAAGGTCTTCGGGCTGACCGAGACCGGTCGCGACGGCTTCGACCAGCAGTACGACGACCTCGCCGTCCAGGCCCTCCGGTTCGTCGCCGAGACCGGCGGCGAGCAGGCGGTCCGGGAATTCGCGGCCCGCCGCGTGGCGTTCATCGAGGAGCGGTTCGAGGGGGCGCGTGCGGAGCACCCGGAGCTGGGATCGGCCGAGATCCTGGCGATGGTCCTCACCGAGGAGGGGTACGCCGCGGCCGTCCGCGACGTACCGATCGGGGAGCAGCTGTGCCAGCAGCACTGCCCGGTGTCGCACGTCGCCCACGAGTTCCCGCAGCTGTGCGAGGCCGAGACCGAGGCGATCAGCAAGGTCCTCGGGCGGCACGTACAGCGCCTGGCCACCATCGCCCACGGCGACGGGGTCTGCACCACCTGCATTCCGGACATCCCGCCGGCAACCACGGCAACCACGGCAACCACGAAGGAGAAGGTCAGCTCATGACCTCGATCGAAGAGCTCAACCCGGAGCTGAAGGGCATCGGTCGCTACGAGTTCGGCTGGTCCGACAAGGACGACGCCGGCGCCGCAGCGCAACGCGGGCTCAACGAGGACGTCGTCCGCGACATCTCCGGCAAGAAGAGCGAGCCGCAGTGGATGCTCGACCTGCGCCTGAAGGGCCTCAAGCTCTTCGACCGCAAGCCGATGCCGACCTGGGGCTCCGACCTCTCGTCGATCGACTTCGACAACATCAAGTACTTCGTCCGCTCCACCGAGAAGCAGGCGACCTCGTGGGAGGACCTCCCCGAGGACATCAAGAACACCTACGACAAGCTCGGCATCCCGGAGGCGGAGAAGCAGCGCCTCGTCGCGGGCGTCGCCGCGCAGTACGAGTCGGAGGTCGTCTACCACCAGATCCGCGAGGACCTGGAGGAGCAGGGCGTCATCTTCCTCGACACCGACACCGCGCTGAAGGAGCACGAGGACCTCTTCAAGGAGTACTTCGGCACCGTCATCCCGGTCGGCGACAACAAGTTCGCCGCGCTCAACACCTCGGTGTGGTCGGGTGGCTCGTTCATCTACGTGCCGAAGGGCGTGCACGTCGACATCCCGCTGCAGGCCTACTTCCGGATCAACACCGAGAACATGGGCCAGTTCGAGCGGACGCTGATCATCGTCGACGAGGACGCCTACGTGCACTACGTCGAGGGCTGCACGGCGCCGATCTACAGCTCCGACTCGCTGCACTCCGCGGTCGTCGAGATCATCGTGAAGAAGGGCGGCCGCTGCCGCTACACGACCATCCAGAACTGGTCGAACAACGTCTACAACCTCGTCACCAAGCGCGCGACCTGCGAGGCCGGCGCGACCATGGAGTGGGTCGACGGCAACATCGGCTCCAAGGTGACGATGAAGTACCCCGCCGTCTACCTGATGGGCGAGCACGCCAAGGGCGAGACGCTGTCGATCGCGTTCGCGGGCGAGGGCCAGCACCAGGACGCCGGCGCCAAGATGGTGCACGCCGCGCCGAACACCTCCTCGTCGATCCTGTCGAAGTCGGTGGCGCGTGGCGGTGGGCGTACGTCGTACCGCGGCCTGATCCAGGTCAACGAGGGCGCCCACGGCTCGAAGTCCAATGTGCTGTGCGACGCGCTGCTGGTCGACCAGATCAGCCGGTCGGACACCTACCCCTACGTCGACATCCGCGAGGACGACGTGTCCATGGGCCACGAGGCGAGCGTCTCGAAGGTCTCCGACGACCAGCTCTTCTACCTCATGTCGCGCGGCATGCAGGAGGACGAGGCGATGGCGATGATCGTCCGCGGCTTCGTCGAGCCGATCGCCAAGGAGCTGCCGATGGAGTACGCGCTCGAGCTCAACCGCCTGATCGAGCTGCAGATGGAGGGCGCCGTCGGCTGACGCCGGCCGCCCCGTCCGACCACACGTAGGAAGCAGAAGAAGTGACCCTGACTGACGCTGCACGCGAGAGCGTGGAGTCGAGCCTCGAGGTGGAGCGCGTCGAGAGCCACCTCAACCCGCCCGCGTCGTACGACCTCGCGGACCACCCGGTGCCGACCGGCCGCGAGGAGATCTGGCGCTTCACGCCGCTCAAGCGGCTGCGCAGGATCCTCGACGGCGAGGCGTCCGACGCCCACCTGACGTGGACGACGACGCTGCCGGAGGGCGTGACGCTGACCGAGATCAGCGCCGAGCAGGCGCTGGAGATCGGCGAGCTCGCGCCCAACGACCGGCCGTCCGCGCTGGCCGCGGCCCGGGCGGGCGGTGCGCTGCTCCTCGACGTCCCGGCCGAGGCCGAGGTGGCCGAGCCGATCGTGCTGCGCCTGCACGGCGAGTCGGTCGACGACCTGGTCTGGGGCCGCCTGCTGATCCGCGTCGGCCGGCACGCGCAGGCGACGGTCGCGATCGTGCACACCGGCTCCGCGCGCTACTCCGCCATCACGACCGTGCTGGTCGGCGACGGTGCGGCGGCGAACGTGCTGTCCCTGCAGGACTGGGACGACGACGCCGTCCACCTCGGGCGCGACGCGATCCGGGTCGGCCGCGACGCCTCCGTCAAGCACACCTCGATCTCCTTCGGCGGCGACGTCGTGCGGATGCACGCCAACGTCGAGTACGCCGGCCCCGGCGGCGACGCCGAGCTGCTCGGCCTCTACTTCGCCGACGAGGGACAGCACCTCGAGCACCGCCTGTTCGCCGACCACAACGCCCCGAAGACCAAGAGCCACGTGCTCTACAAGGGCGCGCTGCAGGGCGAGGGCGCCCACACGGTCTGGATCGGCAACGTGCTGATCCGCAAGGTCGCCGAGGGCATCGAGACCTACGAGGAGAACCGCAACCTGGTGCTGTCCGACGGCTGCCAGGCCGACTCGGTGCCGAACCTCGAGATCGAGACCGGCGAGATCGAGGGCGCGGGCCACGCGTCCGCCACGGCGCGCTTCGACGACGAGCAGCTGTTCTACCTGCGCTCGCGCGGCGTCTCGGAGAAGGAGGCGCACCGCCTGGTCGTGCACGGCTTCTTCAACGACCTGATCCGCAAGGTCGGCATCCCGTCGGTCGAGGAGCAGCTGCTCGAGACCGTCGAGGCGGAGCTCGCGAAGAACCTCCTCCAGGAGGCACCTGCATGAGCTTCGAGCGTGCCTGCGCGACCGGCGACGTACCCACCGACGAGGCGCTCGGCGTCACGATCGGGGAGTACGACGTCGCGATCGCCGGCCACGACGGCGAGTACTTCGCCCTCCAGGACCTCTGCTCCCACGCCGCCGTCGCGCTGAGCGAGGGCGAGGTCGAGGACTGCACGGTCGAGTGCTGGCTGCACGGCTCGCGCTTCGACCTGCGCACCGGCAAGCCCACCGGCCTCCCGGCCACCGAACCCGTCGCTACGTTCCCGATCGAGGTCCGGGGCGACGACATCTACGTAGACACCACCACCACGCTGAACGGAGTCACCCCCTCATGAGCACCCTCGAGATCAAGGACCTGCAGGTCTCCGTCGAGACCGAGGACGGTCCCAAGGAGATCCTCAAGGGCGTCACGCTGACCATCAAGGACGGCGAGACGCACGCGATCATGGGCCCCAACGGCTCCGGCAAGTCGACCCTGGCGTACTCCATCGCGGGCCACCCGAAGTACACCGTCACCGGTGGCTCGGTCACCCTCGACGGCGAGGACGTCCTGGCGATGACCGTCGACGAGCGGGCGCGGGCGGGCCTCTTCCTCGCGATGCAGTACCCCGTCGAGGTGCCGGGCGTCTCCGTCGCGAACTTCCTGCGGACCGCCAAGACCGCCATCGACGGCGAGGCCCCGAAGCTGCGCACCTGGGTCAAGGACGTCAACTCCGCCCTCGGCCACCTCAACCTCGACCCGACGTTCTCGCAGCGGTCGGTCAACGAGGGCTTCTCCGGCGGTGAGAAGAAGCGCCACGAGATCGCGCAGCTGGAGCTGCTGAACCCCAAGGTCGCGGTGCTCGACGAGACCGACTCCGGCCTCGACATCGACGCGCTCAAGATCGTCGCCGACGGCGTCAACCGGTTCCGTGCCCAGGAGGGCAAGGGCGTCCTGCTGATCACGCACTACACGCGGATCCTGCGCTACATCGAGCCCGACCACGTGCACGTCTTCGTCGACGGCAAGGTCGCCGAGTCCGGCGGTCCCGAGCTCGCCGAGGCGCTCGAGGCCAACGGCTACGAGAAGTACGCCACGGCGGCGGTCTGACATGACCACGACGCAGCTGGCCGGCCTCCTCCCCGAGCTGGAGGTGATCCGCGCCGACTTCCCGATCCTCAGCCGGTCCGTCGCGGACGGGCGGCCGCTGGTCTACCTCGACAGCGCGAACACCTCGCAGAAGCCGCAGGTGGTCATCGACACGATGGTCGACCACCTCGAGCGCCACAACGCCAACGTCGCGCGGGCCATGCACACGCTGGGCGCGGAGTCGACCGAGGCGTTCGAGGCCGCGCGCGACAAGGTGGCGGCGTTCATCAACGCGCCGTCGCGCAACGAGGTGGTGTTCACCAAGAACGCCACCGAGGGGCTGAACCTGCTGGCGCGCACCCTCGATCTCGGCCCCGGCGACAACGTCGTGATCACCGAGATGGAGCACCACTCCAACATCGTGTCGTGGCAGCTCGCGTGCGAGCGGTCGGGCGCCGAGCTGCGCTGGTTCGGGCTCACCGACGACGGCGAGCTCGACCTGTCGAACGCCGACGCGCTGATCGACGAGCGCACCAAGGTGGTGGCCTTCACCTGGGTCTCCAACATGCTCGGCACGATCAACCCCGTCACCGACCTCGTGGCCCGGGCGAAGGCCGTCGGCGCCTACTCCGTCGTCGACGCCTCCCAGGCGGCTCCGCAGCTGCCGGTCGACGTCGCCGCGACCGGCTGCGACTTCCTGGTGTTCACCGGGCACAAGGTGGTCGGCCCGACCGGCATCGGCGTCCTGTGGGGCAGGGAGGAGCTCCTCAACGAGCTCCCGCCGTTCCACGGTGGCGGCGAGATGATCGAGACGGTGACGATGGCGCGCTCGACGTACGCGCCGGCGCCGCACCGCTTCGAGGCCGGCACGCCGCCGATCGTCGAGGCCGTCGGCCTGGGTGCCGCTGTCGACTACCTGTCGCACATCGGCATGGACGCGATCCACCGCCACGAGCAGGCGATCACCGCGTACGCGCTGGAGGGGCTGCAGACCGTCCCCGGCCTGACCGTCCTCGGCCCGCTCGACGCGACCGGGCGCGGGGGAGCGGTCTCCTTCGAGCTCGACGGCGTCCACCCGCACGACGTGGCGCAGGTCCTCGACTCGCGCGGCGTCGCGATCCGAGCGGGGCACCACTGCGCGAAGCCCGCGCACGCCCGCTTCGGCGTGCAGAGCTCGACGCGGATGTCGTCGTACCTCTACACGACGCCGGCCGAGATCGACGCGCTCGTCGAGGGCCTGGAATACACCCGCTCGTACTTCAAGTTGAGTTGAGAGATGAGCCAGGAACTCGATGCGCTGTACCAGGAGATCATCCTGGACCACTACAAGAACCCCCACCACAAGGGCCTGCGGGAGCCCTTCGAGGCGGAGGTCCACCACGTCAACCCGACCTGCGGTGACGAGGTGACCCTCCGTGTCCACGTCAACGAGGGCGTGGTGCGCGACGTGTCGTACGACGCCGTCGGCTGCTCGATCTCGCAGGCGTCCGCCTCCGTGCTGACCGACCTCGTGATCGGGAAGCCCGTCGACGAGGCGATGTCGATCCACGAGACGTTCCTGACCCTGATGCAGGGCAAGGGCGCCGTGGAGCCCGACGAGGACGTGCTGGAGGACGGCATCGCCTTCGCCGGTGTCGCGAAGTTCCCTGCACGCGTGAAGTGCGCGCTGCTCTCGTGGATGGCCTGGAAGGACGCCACCGCCCGATCCCTGGAGGAATCTCATGGCTGACCACTCCGATCTCCCCGAGGTCCCGGAGGCTGCATCGGGTGCCGGCGGTGTCGGCACCTCGACCGTCAGCGTCGAGGACGTCACCGAGGCGATGAAGGACGTCGTCGACCCCGAGCTCGGCATCAACGTCGTCGACCTCGGCCTGGTCTACGGCGTGCACCTCGACGAGGACACCAACGTCGTCCTCGACATGACCCTGACCTCCGCGGCCTGCCCGCTCACCGACGTGATCCAGGACCAGACCAACAGCGCCCTCGAGGGCATGGTCAACGACGTCCTCATCAACTGGGTCTGGATGCCCCCGTGGGGCCCGGACAAGATCACCGAGGACGGCCGCGAGCAGCTGCGCGCCCTCGGCTTCAACGTCTGAGGTCGGTTGGCGAGCCTGCTCGCCGACCGAACCCGAAGAGGTCGAGGGAGCCCCGCGGGTGAGCATGCGAACCCGCGACGGGCGGCTCGAGACCTGACCGGCGTGGCCCGACCGGCGTCGGATTCCCCGGCCCACCGGGGAAACCTGACCTTCTGGGGCGAAGCTTCGCCCCGAAAGGTCAGGGATTGCCCCGACAGTCGGCGCCGAGACCCGCACGACACACCCGGATGCAGCGGGGCGTCGTGCGGGTCCTGGCCGCCGGGTCAGCGGTCGTCGTTGAGGATCGTGCCGATCCCCGGCTTGCCGGCGACCCCGTTGCTGGCGCCGGAGAGGACCACCCGGAAGGTCTCGGCCTTCTCCTTCGCCTTGTCGCCCTTGACCTCGACCTTGAAGGTGAGGGCCTTCTGGCCCGGGGCGAAGGTGAGCGTGCGCGTCGCCGCGACGTAGTCCCTGCCCGCCTTCGCGGTCTGGTCGCCGGTGGCGACCTTGACGCTGACCGGGACCGTCGACGCCCGGGACAGCATGACCGTGAAGGTCAGGGTGCGCGTGCCCTTCTTGCCCTCCTTGACCGACTCCGAGCTGACGGAGATCGTCGGCTTGACCGGCGCCGGCACGGGCGCAGGCGGGGTCGGCGCCGGCGGGGTCGGGGTGGGCACCGGGGTGGGCGCAGGACCCGGCGGCGGTACGACGACCGGCTCGTCGTCGTCGACGATGGTGAGCGTGGCCGTGGCCGCGTTCGTCGGACCGGTCGCCGTGACCTGGGCGGTCTCGTCGGCCTCGTCGGCGGCGTCCCCGAGGACGGTGACGTCGAACGTCGCGCTGAGCGCGCCCGCCGGCACCTCGACGGTCCCGGTCGTGCTCGCGTAGTCGCTGCCCGCCGTCGCGGTCCCGCCCGAGACGGTCCACGGCACGGTCACCGGCGTGGCCGAGGCGGCGTTGAGGGTCACCGTGAACCGCGCCGTCGTCGACGCGCCCGCCGCGCCCTCGACCACCGAGACCGGCGCGATGGACACCGTCGGGCCGGCCTCGGCGCCGCCCTCGAGGACCGACTCGACGTCGCCCCGCACGTTGTCGCCCTCACCGGCCGCGCCGTCGTCGGCGACGCCGTCGCGGGTGACGGTCACGGAGTCCAGCGGACGCTTCGAGTAGTCGGCCACGTCGGCGCCGCCACCCCCGGTCATGTCGTCCGCCCCGTCGGGTGCCGCGCCCTGGTCGAAGGTGTCGGCCCCGGCGCCGCCCTTGAGGGTGTCGGTGCCCGGGCCACCGACGAACGTCGTGGGCACCGAGGTCGTCGACCTGACCTCCAGGGTGTCGTTGCCGGCGCCGCCCTCGAGGAACGCGACGACGGTCCGGTCCCGGTCGGCCAGCCACAGGTTGTCGTCCGCGGCACCGCCGATGATGCGCTCGACGGTGTCGTTCACGTGGTCGCGGTACGTCGACACGGCGCTCTGGTCCTCGGCGCCACCGTCGTTGTAGTTCCCGTCCTCGCTGACGACCACGGGGGTGGTGCGGGAGGCGTAGGTGACCGTGTCGACGCCGGCGCCGCCGTCGAACATGTCCGAGTTGTCGCCGCCGTCCATGACGTCGTCGCCCTCGTAGCCGGCCACGCCGTCGTTGCCGGCGCCGCCGCGCAGCACGTCGTTGCCGGCGTCGCCGTACAGGTTGTCGTCGCCACCACCCGCGTCCACGGTGTCGTCGCCGACGCCGGCGTGGATCTGGTCCTTGCCGTCGCCGCCGAGGATGCTGTCGTTGCCGTTGCTGGCGTACGACGTGTTCGCACCGTCGCCGAGGTCGATCTCGTCGTCCCCGTCCGACGGGTAGACGAGGTCGTCGCCGTCGCCGAGCAGGAAGACGTCCTTGCCGAGTGCCCCGGTGTAGGAGTTGTGGTAGCCCGGCGCGCTGGAGTAGCCGTGCACGATGTTGGTGCTCGTGTCCGTCTCCGTCCCGCCGCCGGTGCCGGTCACGACCGACCCGCCATTGAGGCCGTTCCAGATCTCGTCGGCGCCCAGGCCGCCCCAGATCGTGGTGTTGCCCTTGACGGAGGTGCCGGCGCGCAGCTGGTCGTCGCCACCCTCGCCGCGGAGGGTGTCGTCGCCGGCCTCGCCCTCGACGAGGTCCTCGCCGTCGCCGGCGTAGACGTCGTCGTTGCCGTCGCCGAGCCAGAACGTGTCGTCGTCCCGGCCGCCGCGGGCGTCGTCGTCCCCGGCGCCGAGCTCGAAGAGGTCCTCGCCGCCGTTGCCGATGGCCTCGTCGTTGCCGTCGCCGCCGACGAAGTGGTCGACCGCCGTCCCGTCACCGTCCGGCAGGCCCCAGCGGTTGAACTCGAGGTCGAAGAGCCGGTCGTTGCCGGTGCCGCCCTCGAAGGTGTCGGAGCCACCCATGCCGGCGAGGTAGTCGTGGCCGTCGTTGCCGATGAACACCTCGTCGTTGGTCGAGCCGTGCACCTCGTCCTGGCCGTGGCCGCCGACGTACTTCTCGATGTCGGTGTGCACGTTGTCCTGCTCGGAACCGAAGCCGGCGCCGTCGTACGCGACGTCGTCGAACCGGACCCGGAGGTCGTCGGTGCGGTCGGAGTAGTCCACCCAGTCGAAGTCGGCGCCACCGTGGAGGTCGTCGCCGGCCTCGCCACCGCGGAGCCGGTCGTCGCCCGCGCCGGCATCGAGGGAGTCGCCGCCCTGCTCGCCGTCGAGGTCGTCGTTGCCGGCACCGCCGAGGATGGTGTCGGATCCGTCGCCGCCGCGCAGCACCTCGGCGCCGTCGCCGCCGTCGAGGTGGTCGCCGCCCGTGTTGCCGAACAGCCGGTCGTCGCCGACGCCGCCGTCGAGCCGGTCCGCGCCGGGGCCGCCCTCGATCACGTCGACGCCGTGGCCACCGCGGAGCTCCTCGGCGGCAGACCCACCGGTCAGCTCGTCGTCGTGGGCACTGCCGATGACGACGTCGGTGTCGATGACGTTGTCGGTGCGCTGGCCCTCCGGACCGTCGCCGGGCTCGCCGTCGATGATCACGCGGACCTTGCCGGGAGCGCCGGAGTAGTCAACCGTGTCGCGGCCCTCCATGCCGAGGAAGGTCTGCGAGCCCGGGCCGTCGACGAGGACGTCGTCGCCGCCGCTGCCGATGACCTGGACGCTGCCGGTGCCGCCGAGGAACGTGTCGTTGCCGTCGTTCCCCATGACGATGCCGGTGCTGCCGGCGCCGACGACGGTGTCGTTGCCGGTGCCGCCGTCGACCACCAGCGACCCGGTGGCCGGGAGGTTGATGGTGTCCTCGGCGCTGCCGCCGCGGACGTTCTCGACGGCCAGGGCGGTGTCCGACTCGCCGGCCGAGCCGCTCGGCCCGGGCAGCTGGATGGTCACCGGGGTGGTGTGGTCGCCGTAGTCGGTGGTGTCGTCACCGGCACCGCCCTCGATGTCGTCGTTGCCCAGGCCGCCACGCAGTACGTCGTTGTCGGCCTCGCCCTCGAGTCGGTCCGCACCGGCGCCGCCGTCGAGGCTGTCGTTGCCGGGGCCGCCGTTGAGCGTGTCGGTGCCGGAGCCGCTGATGACGGTGTCGTCGCCGGCCTGGCTGGACGGCACCGGGTTGCACCCGGCCGCCGCGTCACCGGCCAGCGTCGCGACGCCGCCGGACACCGTGATCCGGTCGTTGCCGCCGCCGCCGCACGCCTTGACGGGCAGCTGCGGCAGGTTCGGGTCGCCCGGGGGCTGGACGTCGAAGACGTCGTCACCGCCGAGCAGGTCCGCCTGGACGCGGGCCACGGGGGAGTACTCCTCCACGACCTGCTGCCCCTCGGCCTGTCCGGAGAGCGACACCGTGTTGGCGTCGACCTGCGTCATCACGACCGACTGCGGGCTCGCGTCGGCCTTCAGCACGAGCGTGCCGTCGTCGCCGAGCTCGGCCAGCAGGTTCTCGCGCTCCTCCTGCGGGGTGTTGCAGAAGTCGAACAGGTTGGGCTGGTCGTAGACCACCGCCGACGCGATCGGGTAGTCGGCCTTCCCGAAGGGGGTGTCCACGAACGCCTTGATGAAGGCCTCCACGCGCGCCGAGGCGTCGAAGAAGCACAGGGGGTTCTTGTTCACCTTCAGCTGCGCGGCGATGTGGGTGTAGCGCACCCGGCCGGTCTGGTCGGCCTTGAGGTTGAACTCAGCGGTGCCACGCACGCCGCCCTCGGCGCCGGCCTCGAGACCCGGTACGCCGACGGACGCGCCGGCGACCAGCTTCGCCTCGAACCGGATCTCCGGCACGTCCTTGCCGGACTGGTCGAAGTCGTCGAGGTAGAAGCCCTGGAGCAGGCCCTTGGTGACGTTCCAGGCGCCGTTGTTCGACGGGTCGTCGTCCGCCAGCACCTCGAACGCCTTGCGGATGCCGTAGGTGTCGAAGCCGGCGGCGAGGTGGCCGTAGACGCCGGCACTGCCGCCGATGTACAGGCGCGCGGGGCCGATCGGGTAGGAGAACTGGAAGCCGCGCTGGATGCCGAGGTCACCGGCGTCGTAGTAGACGAGCGGGACGTCCTTGCCGAGCAGCATGCCGAAGAGCGACTTCGGGTCCTCGAACGCCGGGAACGTCAGGCCGCCCTTGCTCCGGGCCGCGGCGAACTCGCCGTCCTCGGTCTTGAACCCGAGCGCGTTGATCACGTTCGGGGTCGAGACCTGGGAGCCGGTGACGAGCTTGTCGGCCTCGTTGAGCGGGACCGGCTGCTCGGCGGCCTTCGAGAGGACCGAGAACGACCCGATCCTGATCTGGCCGCCGGGGGCGGAGCCCTCGTCGATCGCCTTGACCAGGTTCACCAGCATGATGACGCGGTCGATCATCTGGAGCGCCGTGGAGTTCTCGCCGTTCGAGACCCGGTCGGCCTCCTTGAACGCGTCGTACCAGGACGGCGCCCTCTTGCCGACCATCTTCGCGGCCTCGGCGACACCGGGGATCGGCTTCTGGATCGCCTCGATCGGCTTCTCCAGCGGGCCGGTGTACTGCCGGAGCGTCTTGACGGTCGGCTTGATCACGTCGGAGACGAGGCTGCCGGCGTCCACCGTGACGTTGTTGAAGTTGATGGTGGCGCTGGTCTGGGGGCTGCCGGTGCCGTTCCAGGAGATGCCCGAGTCCAGGACGAAGTCGGTGCCGATCGTCGGCAGCATCCCGGCCGGGCCCTCCATCCGCTCGGTCTTGATGCCGAGCCTGAGCTTGGTGTTCGCACTGAGTGACGGGGTGAGCTGCGCGCGCGCCAGGTCGGCCAGCGGCAGGCGCCTGTCGGTGCGCGAGGTCTTCAGGTCCAGGCCAGCGGTGACGGCCACGTCGGCGACCTGCGGGTCACCGTTGTCCTCGATCTGGATCGGGAAGAACGCCAGGTCACCGGTGAGGTCCGCGCCGCTGGACTTCGGCAGGTTGGCCTTCGCGGTGAGCGCCAGCTCGGTGCCGTCGGTCGGGATGTAGAACCCGAGGTCGCGGTCGACGCCGAAGCCGAGGTCGAGGACGACGCCGGCCTCGCCGGTGAACTCGCCCTCGCTCGCCAGGCGCAGGCCGGGGAAGCCGATGTCGAACGTGCCGGTGCCGCCGCCATCGGTGTAGCCGAGCTTGAGGTTGACCTCGAAGCTCTGGATGCGCGAGATGGTCTCCGTGCCCGTGCAGGTGGTCGCCGGGCCCGTGCCGGACTCCGGCCGGCAGGTGAGCGTGACGGTCGGGGTGGTGCCGTTCGACAGGCCGGGAATGTCCGCCAGGACCTCCTCGGACTTGGTCTTCACGGCACCGGCGGTGCCCGCCGACGCGACGGCGTCGGAGAGGGCGTCGACCTTGCCGAGGATCGCCGCGTCGAACTCCCGGAGCACCTGCGCGCCGGCGGTGACGTCGGTGCCGATGAGCGGGATCTTCGTCCCGGTCGGCAGGCTCTCGAGCCCGTCGGCGATCTGGGTGGTGAGGGTCCGGACGCCGTCCACGAGCAGGGCGAACTGGATCGCCTCGTTCTGGAGCTGGCCCTCGACCTGGCTGCTGTCGATGCTCCACCCGCTGGGGGTGAGCAGGTCGGGGGCGGAGAAGAGCACGTTGCCGAGGTCGGTCTCGCCGGAGTAGACGGGGAGCACGGCGCAGGCGTCGACCGGACCGGTCACGCCGTCGCAGGAGGCGGCGAGCTCCTCGTCGGTCTCGTGGACCGTCACCTCGCCGGCCTTGGGCAGGAGGCCGGCGAGGAAGGTGTTGAACTCCGGCGTGCCGACGATGAGCCGCGCGCCTGTCGGGGCCTTGGCCTGGAGACGGTAGCGGGCGGCGATGGCGGCCTTGGCGTGCTCGTCGCCGTGGCCGAGGCTGACCTGCACCGGGCCGAGGCCGGCGCTGAGGGTGCCGTCGAGGCGGGCCCCGAGGCCGAGGTCGAGGAAGGCGTCGTCCTCCATGAAGAGCTTCGGCGAGCCAGTGACCTTGGGCAGGTCGCCGACCTTCGCCGGCATCGCGACGTCGGGCAGCTGGACGCCCAGGGTGAGGTCGAGGCGCGCGTCGTACGAGACGGAGAGCTCGCCCGAGGTGCCGAGCCCGGCCACGCCGCCGGCCTTGGAGCCGGTGCCGAGGTCGAGGTTGAAGGGGGCCTTGACCGGGTCGGTGGTCACCGAGCAGCCGTCGCGGCCCGCGGTGCGGTCGCTCGTGCAGGCGCCGAGGTGGAGGTCGACGACCACGGAGGCCGGCTTGTCGCCGGACTTCTTCTCGTACTCGAACTCGACGAAGTCGTCGACGGCGAGCGCGGACGTGCGGGCGGCCGCGGAGCTGCCGCCGCCGAGCGCCTCCCGGATGACCTTGGTGAGCTCGGCCTTGAGCTCGCCGAGCGTCAGCTTCTCGTTGGTCTGGATCAGCCAGTCGAGCTTGCCCTGGATCTTCACGAGCACGGGGTCGAGCTCGGCGACGCTCTTGCCGACCAGCGGCAGCGGCTTGGTCGTCGTCACGTCACCGCTGGCGATGCGGCCCCGGAGGTCGGTCACGGCCTTGTGGGTGACCTCGAGGACCTTGGAGACCAGGGCGCGCGGGTTGCTGGTGTCGAACGCGAAGGGCAGCGCGGTTGCGGTGAACTCGCCGTCGGCCTCGACGTCGAGCGTCGTGAGGTCGGCGACGTTCGGCCACGACAGCGTCACGTGGCCGGCGGCCAGCGGGAAGCCGACGGCGTCGGCGGTGGCGTCGAGCCGGGTCTCGGGCACCGTCGCGTTGACGGTCGCCTTGACCGGAAGGGCGGCGGCGGCAGACAGCTCGGTGAGCGTGACCCGGCCGTTCTTGTCCGGGTCCGTCAGGGCGACCGAGAGCATCGGCTTGGTCTCGTCCTTGCGCTGGAGCAGCGGGACGGTGCCGTCGGCGTCGGTGTCGTCGAGCTTGAGGCGCAGCGCCGAGGCGATCGCCTCGACGTGCAGGTCGGCGGTCACCGGGGCGTCGAGCGCGGCGGCGTACCCGTTCGGTCCGTTGGTCAGGAAGAAGCGGTCGGCCAGGGCGAGGCCCGGCGCGAGGTCGACGCCGACGCCGAGGTCGACCTTGTAGCTCGGGTCGATGGTGGCGGTGCCGGTGCCCGTGACCTCGGTGACGCCGAGTCCGGCCAGCGTCTCGCCGAAGTCGAGCGTCGTGCTCGCAGCGGGCTCGTCCTCGTCGGGGGTGGCGGTCACGTCGAGCAGCAGGCGGCCGTTCTCGAAGTGCAGGCCGAGCGCGTCGAGGTCGACGCCGAGCGCCTCGGCCAGCCGGGGCGCGACGTCCTGGACGGTCTTGAGCGGGGCGTCCTCGGCCGTGTCGACCGTGATCGTGGACATCGGGTCGTCCGCGTCGGTGAAGCCGTTGTCGACGAAGAAGGCGACGAGCTTCTCGTTCGCCTGGATGAGGTCGCGGAGGGGCTCCTTGATGAAGGGAATGTCGAGGTCGCCGGCGTCCTGGGCGGTCTGGAGGGCCTGGGTGACCTGGGCGAGGCCGTTGATGAAGTCACCGAGCGTGACGTGGCGGAACTGGCCGAGCTCGGCGAGCTCGACGTCGGGGGCGGCGAGGCCGTTGCAGAGGTCGGAGTCATCGAGCTTGACCGTGCCGACCTTGCCGGTGAGCCCGGCGAGGTCGGTGGTGACGGCGAAGTCGACCTTCGCGCCCTCGGAGACGCAGGCGGGCTGGAGGAGCGAGGTGGGTCCGGTGAGCTCGTCGAGGTCGAGGACGCCGTCACCGTTCGGGTCGCGGAGGCGTACGGCGACGCCTGCCTCGGCCGACACGGTGCCGGTTGCCTTGACGCCGAGGATGCCGGCGGTGAACGACAGGGCGTCGTCGCCCTCGTACTTCCCCTCGACGCCGATGCGGAGGGAGCCCAAGCCGTCGGGCGTCACCGGGATGGTGACCTTCTTCGGGCCGGTCGCGGTCGGGTTGACCCGCAGCGTGTTGGCGATGTCGAGGTGGATCAGGTCCTCGGCGTCCTTGCCGCCGATCCGCAGGCCGTCGAGCCGCATCGCCAGCGGGCTGTCGTCGGTCAGCTTCGCGTCGAGCGCGACCGTCACGTCGTACGTGCCGGCGCCGTTGGGGCTGCCGAAGTCGGCGTCGAGGTCGACGACGAGGCCCGGGACGTCGTGGAAGTCGCTGGCCGGGTCGCCGTCGCCGTCGATGTCGTCGAGCTTCGCGTCGAGTCCGGCGAGGGTGGTCGCCGGGTCCGCGGCGAGGGCCCTGATGCGCTCGACGGCGTCGTCGAGCGACGGGAAGAGGTCGGCGTACTTCTCGTCGAAGAAGGCCTTGGCGCCGAAGACCAGCTCGCCGGAGGCGGCGTCGTCCTGCTCCATCCGGCCCGCGAGCTCCAGCCAGGTCTCCAGCGCGTCGGCGGTCGCCTGCACCTGCGCCGTCTCCTCGGCACTGGCGGCGGCGGGCGCAGCGGCGTCCGCCTTGTCCTCGTCGGACCAGAGGGCGGTGGTGGCGCTGGCGGACCAGGCGACCCCGCCCAGCACGGCGACCAGGCCGAGGACGAGCAACAGGCGGCGTCGCCACACCCGGGAGGGGCGGTCGGCTCGGTGATCGGGGGTCTGGTGAGACATGGCGCAGGCTCCTTCGCCCGGGTGTCGGTGTGGCGGACGGCATCCCATCCCGCGCCACTTGAAGCCGACTGGGGAACCACTGGGAGCGTCGCTGGGACGCGCCGGCGATCCTGCTGCGCCCGGTGTCCCAGGCGCAGTGGACCTGCGTCCCGACCTGTCGGGACGGTGATGTCATACGGTCGTGCTCATGGAGGTGCTCGTCCCGGCGGCGCGCGTCACGCGGTGGGTCGAGAACTTCGCCGGACGCCACGGCGCCGCGGCTCTCGCTGTGGCGGAGGGCGCGCTGACCGGCCGGGCCGCCGACGGGTCGACGTTCTCGGCCCGGCTGCCCTTCGGGACGGCGTACGCCGGGCCGCCCGAGGCCGACGCCTTCGCGGCTGCGGTCGGCGCGCCCGAGGACTGGGGCGTCCTGCTGGTGCGCAAGGGCGGGTTCGCGATCGCCCGGCTGCGCGGCGACGAGATCGGGGAGAGCAAGGTCGGACAGCGCCACGTGCAGGGGCGGACGAAGGCCGGCGGCCAGAGCCAGCAGCGGTTCGCGCGGCGCCGCGACAACCAGGCCCGGCAGGCCTACGAGGCCGCCGCCGAGCACGCTGCCCGCATCCTGGCCGGCCTCGCCGGCCCCGTGGTCACCGGCGGTGACCGGGCGGCCGTCGAGGAGGTACTGACCGACCCTCGGCTGCGGTCCCTGTCCGTCGACGGGCCGTGGCTCGCCGTACCGGACCCGCGGCGCGGGGTGCTCGAGCAGGCCGTCGTCGACGCGTGCGCGGTGCGCTTCGAGGTCCACAACGCCTAGAGCAGGCGGGAGTACGGTCGATCCGTGACCGACGAACGCGTCATCGACATCCGCGGGCTGGTCAAGAAGTTCGGCAGCTTCCGCGCCCTCGACGGCCTGGATCTCGCCGTGGTGCCGGGGGAGGTGCACGGGTTCCTCGGGCCCAACGGCGCCGGCAAGTCCACGACCATCCGCGTGCTGCTCGGCCTCCTGCGCAAGGACGGCGGCGAGGTGCGCCTCTTCGGCGGCGACCCGTGGAGCGAGGCCGCCGAGCTCCACCGGCGGCTCGCCTACGTGCCCGGAGACGTGAACCTGTGGCCGAACCTGACCGGGGGAGAGGTCATCGACCTGCTCGGCCGGCTGCGCGGCGGGCTGGACCCGCGCCGTCGCCAGGAGCTGGTCGAGGCCTTCGAGCTCGACCCCACGAAGAAGGGGCGGACCTACTCGAAGGGCAACCGGCAGAAGGTCGCGCTGGTCGCCGCCCTCGCCTCCGACGTCGAGCTCCTCGTCATGGACGAGCCGACGTCGGGCCTGGACCCGCTGATGGAGACGGTGTTCCGCGACCAGGTCGACGCGTTCCGCAGCGAGGGGCACTCCGTGCTGCTGTCCAGCCACATCCTCGCGGAGGTCGAACGGCTCTGCGACCGGGTGACGATCATCCGCTCCGGCCGGGCCGTGGAGTCCGGGACCCTCGCCGAGCTGCGTCATCTCACCCGGACCTCGATCACCGCGGACCTCGCCTCGACGCCGGTCGGGCTCGACGCGCTGCCGGGCGTCCACGGTGTCGAGATCGACAACCACCGGGTGCACCTCGAGGTCGACACCACGGCGCTCGACCCGGTGCTCGACACGCTCCAGGCCGCCGGGGTGCGCGCCCTGACGAGCCAGCCGCCCACGCTGGAGGACCTGTTCCTGCGCCACTACGGCGACCGGATCGAGGAGACGGCCGAGGAGGAGGTGTGACCGGCACCCTCACGTTCCTGTGGGTCTTCCTCAAGCGCGACCGCTGGCTCTACGTGTGGTTCGGTCTCGGCACGGCGCTCCTCTACGTGAGCCAGGCATGGAGCGTCGACGGCCTCTACGCGACGCAGGAGGAGTTCGACCGTGCCGCCGCCGGCATGGAGAACAACGCCGCGCTGATCGCGATGACCGGCCCGGCCCGCGCGCTCAACACCACCGGCGGCCAGGTCACCTGGCAGTCCACCGCGTTCGGCGCGATCGTCGTCGGCCTGATGGCGATGTTCATCATCGGCCGCCACACCCGCGCCGAGGAGGAGTCGGGGCGCGACGAGCTGCTCCGGGCCGCCCCGGTCGGCCGCTACGCGACGACCACCGCCGCGGTGCTCGACGCCCTGCTCGCCAGCGTCGTGGCCGGCGCGCTCGTCTCGGCCAGCCTGATCGCCTATGGCCTGGCGACCCCGGACTCGCTCGGGCTCGGCGTGGGCCTGGCCCTGTGCGGGTGGTTCTTCGCCGGCACGGCACTGCTCGCCGCCCAGCTGACCAGCACCACACGCGCGGCGTACGGCCTGGCCGGCGCGGGGATCGGGCTGTCGTACGCGCTCCGGGCGATCGGCGACGTGAGCGCGCCCGTCCTCAGCTGGCTCTCGCCGATCGGCTGGTACCAGGGGATGCATGCGTTCTCGGGCCTGCGCTGGTGGCCGTGCCTGGGCCTGCTCGTGGCCGCCGCGGTCGCCGTGACGGGCGGGTACGCCGTCTACGACCGCCGCGACTACGGCTCCGGCGTGGTGGCGACGCGGCCCGGCCCGGCGTACGCGCGACCCGCGCTCGGCAGCGGTCTCGGGCTCGCCTGGCGGCTGCAGCGGCCGGCGTTCCTCGGCTGGCTGGGCGGCCTGGTGCTGATGGGCCTGGGCTTCGGGACCCTGGGCAGCGACGTCGGCGACATCGTCGGTGACTCAGAGCTGAGCCAGGACGTGATCCTGCAGGGCAGGGACAACGTCGTGGACGCCTTCTACGCCACGCTGATCGTGATGCTGGCGCTGCTCGCGTGCGGCTTCGCGATCGCGTCGGCGCTGCGGCCGCGCGGCGAGGAGGAAGGTGGCCGCGTCGAGGTGCTGCTCGCGACGGCGCTGCCGCGGTCGCGATGGCTGCTGGGGCACGTCGTCGTGACGGTCCTCGGCAGCGTCGTCGTGCTGGCCGGCGCGGGCCTCGGCCTCGGGACGGCGTACGCGCTCGTCACCGGTGAGGGTGATGCCGTCCTCCGGATGACGGCAGCCAGCGCGGCGTACCTGCCCGCCGTGCTGGTGCTGAGCGGGTTCGCTCGGCTGCTGTACGGCGTGCTGCCGCGGGCCGCCCCGGCCGCGTGGCTGCTCCTCCTGGTGGCCACGGTCGTGCTGCTCTTCGGCGAGGCGCTGAGCCTGCCGCAGTGGTTCCGCGACCTGTCGCCGTTCGAGCACCTGGCGTTCGTGCCGGCGGACAGCTTCGAGGTGGTGCCGTTCCTCGGCCTCGCCGCGCTCGCCACGCTCCTGAGTGTCGCGGGCCAGCTGGCCTTCCTGCGCCGCGACGTCCACTAGCCTGCGATCCATGTGGCAGCCCCAGCCCGGGTGGGTCGCCCTGCCGGGCGGTACCGGCGGGTCGACGGTCGGCGTGTGGCGCACCGTGCTCGGCGACCAGCCCGTCGTCGTGAAGCGGATCGCCGCGCCTCTCGACGGTGACCCGCCCGAGCTCTCGAACCCGCGACACTTCGCCTACTGGCGGCGCCCCGCCGACGTGATCACCGCCGGCACGGTCGTCGAGACCCCCGGCCTGCGCGCCACCGGGAGCGCGGCGGTCGAGGAGGACGACAACGGCATCACGATCACCGAGGAGTGGGTCGAGGACGCCGCGATCACCGGGCTGTTCGCCGCCCACGCGCTCGGCCGCTTCGCGGGCTCCCACCTCGCGGCCGCACCCTGGCTGGCGCGCAACCAGCTCCACGACCGGCTCGCGCGGGTGGAGCGCAACGGCGGCTGGCAGACGCTCGCGCGCACCACGGTCGCCGACGTCGCCGACCACCTGTGGTCGCGTCGGGCCGAGCTGCTGGCGGCCGCCGATGCGTTGGTACAGGTGCCGCAGCACGGCGACGCCGTACCCGCCAACCTGCTCGGGCGCGACGGCGACGACGTCGTCGCCATCGACTGGGCCACGCTCGGCACCGGCCCGGTCGGCGCCGACCTCGGCTACTTCGCCCTGGCCGCCCGCGAGGAGCTCGACCCGCTGATCGACGCCTACCTGATGGGCCTGCCCGACGGCCTGGCGACCCGGGAGGAGGTCACCCTGGGCGCGCGCGTGACCGCCGTCTACACGGTGCTCAACCGCGCCGAGTGGGCCCTGGCCCAGGCCGCTCGAGGTGAGGGCGCGCTCGCCGGGAAGTTCCGCCACCCCGCCGTCGCCCCGCACCTGCGCGCACTGCAGCGGCAGTTCCCGCACATCGAGGCGCTCGTCCAGGGCCCGTCGCCGGGATAGTCCGTCACCTTCTGGTTGTCCGCCGCGGCGTGTCGGCGACCATTTCGTGACGGACTATCCCGAGGGCGGCGCTCAAAGGGCGCCAGGCGCGAAGGTGTCACAGGCATCGAGCGAGCCCCGCTCGTAGCCGCGGACGAACCAGTCGACCCGCTGCTCGGCCGACCCGTGGGTCCAGGAGTCGGGGTCGACGTTCCCTCCGGAGGCGGACTGGATCCGGTCGTCGCCGACGGCTGTGGCGGCGGCGATCGCCTGGTCGACGTCCTCGCGGGTCAGGTCGGAGATGAGCACGGCGCCGCCGGCGTCCTCGGTGCCGGTCGCGGCGCCGGCCCACATGCCGGCGTAGCAGTCCGCCTGAAGCTCGAGTCGTACGGCGTCGCTGCGCGGCCCCTGCTGCGTCCGGACTCGGCCCATGGTCCCGAGCAGGTTCTGGATGTGGTGGCCGTATTCGTGGGCGAGCACGTACGGCTCGACGAACGCGCCCGACGGACCGCCGAGCTGCTGCTCCAGCACGTCGTCGAAGAACGTCGTGTCGAGGTAGATCGATCGGTCCGTGGGGCAGTAGAACGGCCCCACCGACGCCGACGCCGATCCGCAGCCGGTGGAGACCGCGCCGGAGAAGGTCCGCAGCGACTCCTCGGGCGTGAACGCCGTCGCCGACTGGCCCGGCAGCGCCTGGGACCAGAAGTCGTAGAGAGAGTTCTCGACCGCCACCCGTGCGCAGTCGGCGGACTCGTTGGCGTCCGCGCCGGTCTGGCACGACGCGTAGCGGTCGGTGTCGGCCATCCGCCCCGTGTCGTACGCCGGGGCCGCGCCGCCGTCGCCCCCGCCGAGGTACATCGTCGCCACGACGATGATCACGACCACGATCAGGCCGCCGACACCGCCGCCCGCGACGCCGGCGGGGATCGGCAGGCCGCCGGAGCGGCCACCGCCGCCGCGGCCGGCGTCGGAGGTACGGCGGGTGTCGAGCCGTGCCTTCGGGTTGAACCGCATGACCGTGCCCTCCCCAGACGTGCCGCCGATTGTCAGCAACGACCGTACCCACATCTAAACTCGAGTCCTCATGATCACCACCCACCAGCTCGAGGTCCGGGCGGGGGCGCGCCTGCTCATGGAGAACGTCAGCTTCCGGGTCGCCGCCGGCGACAAGGTCGGCCTGGTCGGCCGCAACGGTGCCGGCAAAACGACGCTCACCAAGATCCTCGCGGGCGAGGCGCTGCCCGCCTCCGGCAACGTGCAGACGACCGGGGAGGTCGGCTACCTCCCGCAGGACCCGCGGATCGGCAACCCCGAGGTGCTGGCCCGCGACCGGATCCTCTCCGCGCGCGGCCTCGACGACGCCGTACGCCGCCTCCGCCTCGCCGAGGAGCAGATGGCCAGCGACGACCCCAAGGTCCGCGAGAAGGCCATGCGCCGCTACGAGCGGGCCGACGCCGAGCTGCACGCCGGCGGTGGGTACGCCGCCGAGTCGGAGGCCGCCCAGATCGCGCACAGCCTCGGCATCGAGGACCGGCTGCTCGGCCAGCCGCTGAAGACCCTGTCGGGTGGTCAGCGCCGCCGCGTCGAGCTGGCTCGGATCCTCTTCTCCGGTGCCGAGACCCTGCTCCTCGACGAGCCGACCAACCACCTCGACGCCGACTCGATCCTGTGGCTGCGGGACTTCCTCAAGGCCCACAAGGGCGGGCTGATCGTGATCAGCCACGACACCGGACTGCTGGAGGAGACCGTCAACAAGGTCCTCCACCTCGACGCCAACCGGGCCGAGATCGACGTCTACAACATGGGCTGGAAGGCCTACCTCCAGCAGCGCGAGACCGACGAGAAGCGCCGCAAGCGCGAGCGGATGAACGCCGAGAACAAGGCGAAGACGCTCACCGACCAGGCCAACAAGATGCGCGCGAAGGCCACCAAGGCGACGGCGGCCCAGAGCATGCTCAAGCGCGCCGAGAAGCTGCTGGCCGGCGTCGAGGCGGAGCGGCAGGCCGACAAGGTCGCGCGGATCGCGTTCCCCAAGCCGGCGCCGTGCGGCAAGACGCCGCTCACCGCGGCCGAGCTGTCGAAGTCCTATGGCTCCCTGGAGGTCTTCACCGACGTCGACCTCGCGATCGACAAGGGCTCCCGCGTCGTGATCCTCGGTCTCAACGGCGCCGGCAAGACCACGCTGCTGCGGATCCTCGCCGGCATCGACCGGCCCGACACCGGTCAGGTCGTCCCCGGCCACGGCCTCAAGATCGGCTACTACGCCCAGGAGCACGAGACCCTCGACGTCGAGCGCACCGTGCTCGAGAACATGCAGGGCGCCGCGCCCCAGCTCACCGACACCGAGGCCCGCTCCGTGCTCGGGTCCTTCCTGTTCTCCGGCGAGGACGCCCACAAGCCGGCGAAGGTGCTCTCCGGCGGGGAGAAGACCCGGCTGGCCCTCGCGAGCCTCGTCGTCTCGAGCGCCAACGTGCTGCTGCTCGACGAGCCCACCAACAACCTCGACCCCGCCTCCCGCGAGGAGGTGCTGGCCGCGATCCGCAGCTACGAGGGCGCGATCGTGCTGGTCACCCACGACGAGGGCGCGGTCTTCGCGCTCGAGCCCGACCGGGTGCTGATCCTGCCCGACGGTGTCGAAGATCTCTGGAACGCCGAGTACGCCGACCTGGTCTCGCTGGCCTGACGGTGCCCCGGTCTATGGTGCGCACCATGGACGCAGAGACCCTGGAGCAGGCCGGCCTGAAGTACGACGTCGAGGGACCGGTCGCCACGATCACGCTGCACCGGCCCGACGTGCGCAACGCCCAGACGCCGACCATGTGGCGTGCGCTCGCCGACATCGGCGCCGACCTGGCCGACGACGTGCGCGTCGTCGTCCTGAAGGGGGAGGGGCACTCCTTCTCGGCCGGCCTCGACCGCGCGATGCTCGACCCGACGAACTCCTCTGGACAGGAGTCGGTCGCCGGGCTCCTCGGGCTCTCCGACGACGAGGTGTCGGCGACCATCGACGCCTACCAGCAGGGCTTCACGTTCCTGCGCGACCCGCGCTTCGTGACGATCGCCGCCGTGCAGGGCTACGCCATCGGCGCCGGCTTCCAGCTGGCCCTGTCCTGCGACCTGCGGGTGCTCGCCGACGACGCCCAGCTGTGCATGAAGGAGTCCGCGCTGGGACTGGTGCCCGACCTCACGGGAACAAAGCCCCTCGTCGAGTGCGTTGGGTACGCCAGGGCGTTGGAGATCTGCGCCACGGCGCGGATGGTGGGCGCACGGGAGGCCGTCGACATCGGGCTCGCGCTCACCGCCGTACCCGCCGCGGAGCTGGACGCCACGGTCGCAGACCTCGTCGCCGCCCTGACCGCTCCGATGGCCGGCGCGGTGCGTGAGACCAAGGCGTTGCTCCAGGGCGCTGCCGAGCGCAGCCTGGACGAGCAGCGCCGCCTCGAGCGGGAGGCCCAGATCCGGAGGTTCCGGGAGCTGGCCGGCCTCCTGGGAGGCTGACGAAGGAGGGATCGTGTCGGGAGGCATGGGAATGGGACCGGCGTTCCGGTCCCTGCGGACCGACCGCAGCGCCGTCGACCGGCCGCTGGCCCGCGGCACGCTGCGCCGCGTCCTGCAGTACGCCGCGCCGCACCGCCGCCTGATCGCCTACTTCCTGGTGCTGACCGTCGTCGACGCCGGTCTCGTCGTGGTCTCGCCGCTGCTGGTGCAGCGGATCGTCGACGACGGCATCCTGGCCGGCGACGGCGGGCTGGTCACGACGCTGGCGCTCGCGATGGCCGCGGTGGCGATCTTCGACGCGTTGCTCACCATCCTCGTCGGCTGGCTCTCCTCCCGCATCGGCGAGGGCCTGATCTACGACCTGCGCACCGAGGTCTTCGGCCACGTCCAGCGGCAGTCGCTGGCGTTCTTCACCCGCACCCAGACCGGCGCGCTGGTGTCGCGGCTCAACAACGACGTGATCGGCGCGCAGCGCGCCTTCACCTCGACCCTGTCGGGCGCGGTCTCCAACGTCATCTCGGTCGTGGTCGTCGGCATCGCGATGATCGCGCTCAGCTGGCAGATCACGCTGCTCTGCCTCGTGCTCTTCCCGCTCCTCTACCTGTGCTCGCGCTGGGTCGGCAACCGCCTGGCCGGCCTCACCCGCACGCAGATGGACGGCAACGCCGACCTGGGCAACGCCATGACCGAGCGGTTCAACGTCGGCGGCGCCATGCTGCTCAAGCTCTTCGGGCGCCGTGACGAGGAGGACGTCGTCTTCGCCGACAAGGCGGCGGTGGTGCGCGACCTGGGCGTCCGCATCGCCCTCATCCAGCGCGTGTTCATGGCCGCGATGCTGGCGGTGCCGGCGCTCGCCACCGCGCTCGTGTACGGCGTGGGTGGGCACCTCGCCCTCGACGGCACGCTGACCGTCGGCACCCTGCTCGCGCTCGCGACCCTGCTGGTCCGGCTCCTCGGCCCGCTCCAGGGCCTCTCGAACGTGCGCATCGACGTGATGACCGCGCTGGTCAGCTTCGAGCGGGTCTTCGAGGTGCTCGACCTGCCCTCGCTGATCGAGGAGAAGCCGGACGCCGTCGTGCTGCCCCGCTCGACCGGGCGCCTGGAGTTCGACCACGTGGCGTTCAGCTACCCCCGCGCCGACGACATCTCGCTCGCCTCGCTCGAGGCGATCGCCCGCACCGACAGCCGCGACAGCGGCCAGGTGCTCACCGACATCACGTTCACGGCGGAGCCCGGCGAGATGATCGCGCTGGTCGGGCCGTCGGGCGCGGGCAAGACCACGATCACCCACCTCGTCGCGCGCCTCTACGACGCGGGCGAGGGCGCGGTGCGCGTGGGCGGCACCGACGTACGCGACGCCACCCTCGACTCCCTCGAGGACGTCGTCGGCTACGTCACCCAGGACGCCCACATGTTCCACGAGACGATCCGCGCGAACCTCCTCTATGCGCGCCCCGACGCGACCGACGAGCAGGTCTGGGACGCCCTCGAGGCCGCCCAGGTCGCGACGCTCGTCCGCGGGCTGCCCGACGGTCTCGACACCGTGGTCGGCGACCGCGGCTACCGGCTCTCCGGCGGCGAGCGGCAGCGACTGGCGATCGCGCGGCTGCTGCTCAAGGCCCCCGCGATCGTGGTGCTCGACGAGGCGACCGCCCACCTCGACAGCGAGTCCGAGGCCGCGGTCCAGCGCGCGCTCGACGCCGCGCTCGAAGGCCGCACGTCGCTGGTGATCGCGCACCGGCTCTCCACCGTGCGCAACGCCGACCAGATCCTCGTCGTCGACGACGGCCGCGTCGTTCAGCGCGGCACCCACGCCCGGCTGCTGGCCGAGGGCGGGTTGTACGCCGACCTCTACCGGACCCAGTTCATCGCCGACCCGCCGGTGCCCGTGTAACGGATTCCACCCTCCGTGCGCTTAGGTGATCGTCGCACTGACACAACCAGCACGGGGGACCCATGAAGCACAGCCGGAAGAGATCGATCACCGTCGTCACCGCGGCCCTGGCGGCGGCGCTCGTCGGAGCAGCCGCTCCGACGGGCGCCGGTGCGGCACCGCCGGACCCGAAGGGCCCGCCGTTGACATGGTCCGCCCCGTCGCGGCTCAGCACCGCGGCCCAGGGGTTCACCGGCGTCCACGCCTCGCCCGACGGCTACGCGACCGCCACGTTCCTGGAGGCCGGCCCCGGGGCCATGCCGACGGGGGCGACGTACGAGCGCCAGCCGGGCGCGGCCTGGACCCGGATCGGCGACGCCGTCGTCGCCGACGAGACCGAGTTCGACGCCTACGGCGTCGGGTGGCGACGCTGGACGGTCACCGAGGAAGGCAAGCCCGGCTCGCGGATCCAGCGCCGCGCCTCCCACGCATCCTTCGGGCCGGACTCGACGTTCCTGGCCGCACCGGTGGCCGAGGGCGACACGTTGGTGCGCCAGGACCTCGTCATCGTCGGCAGCGGGCACACGCCGACCATCCTGACCGTCAGCGCGATGCCGACCGGCGGATACCGGGTGGGGTACACCCAGCTCGGGGACGACGGTGCGTGGTCCGTCACTCCAGCATCCCGCACGACCGAGAGTGACCCGGCGTTCCACGTCGACCGCCGGGGGCTCCTGCACGCGGCGTGGGTCCGCACGAGCGCCAGGGGCCAGGAGCTCGTCACCTCGACCACCAGCGGCGGCGGGTGGAGCACGGACGCCGTGAAGCCCCTCGTGACGCCGGCGCCGGTGGCGACGCCCGCGGGCGTCGAGTGGGCGGGTGACTTCACCCTGCTGCTCTGGATGGACGGGGCCCACACCCGGGTCGCATCGGTCACCGCCGACACCAAGGGCACGTGGCCCACGCAGGCGACGGACCTCGGTTCCGTGCTGGCCGGCACCGGCGGGGTCCACGTCGCGACCGCCGACCGGGTGCAGGAGGACAACCTCGCCTGGGTGACCCCGGACCGGCGACTCGTGCGGGCCGCCATCCAGCCGGGTCAGGCGCCGAAGCTGACCTCGCTGGCCACGGGCGTGAGCCACGCCGACATCGCCGCCGACAACCGCAGCAACATCGTTGTCGCGTGGTCGTCGGCGTCCGACGGCCAAGTGCGCTTCGTCGTCGACCGCCTCGGTGCCAAGCCGTCGCCCGTGGCGACCGTGCCGGGCGTGGACGCCGGCGGCAGCGACCTCGACCTCGGGGTGCTCGGCACCAGGACGCTCGCGTTGGTCACCGCCAACGGCTACGCCGCCGACCTCGAGATCCCGGTGGCGCTGACGCGCGTCCGGGCGGTGTCCGGCGCACGGTGGCTGCCCGGCAACACGATCAGGTACCGCGCGAGCACGAGCTGGCTGACGCCGGGGTCGTACGACGTGCGTGCCCAGAAGTCGCACCCGAACATGAGCGTGCGCGAGCTCGCCCTGGTCGGCTGGAACCTCCCCGCGTCCGGGACCTTCACCGTCGAGGCCGGGTCGACGTACTGCCTGCAGGCGCGTACCCACGGCACCAGCAAGGACTTCTCGGCGACCGGCCCGTGGGGTCCGCGCGCCTCCTGCGTGACGACGCCGTACCCGGCCCGCAAGATCCTCGACCGGCGGGGCCGCTGGCATCTGCACCACGGCGTCCTCAGCACTCGGCAGCAGGGCGCCCGGCTGGAGTGGGGGGCGATGCTGATGGCGCGCCAGGTCGCGCTGCGCGTCAGGCCGACGTCGGGGCGGGTGACGGTGACGCTCGGCGGGCGCGTGGTCGGGACCAAGCGCCTCGACCGCGGGACGGGCGCGGACCGTCACGTCGTGCGCATCGGCGCCCTGAAGAAGGTCGTCCACCACGGGAAGCTCGTCATCGAGGTCACGTCCCACGGCAAGCCCGTGCACATCGAAGGGGTCTACGTGACCCGCTGACGGGGGACAGCGGGGTCGAGGTCCTAGCCTCGGGGGCATGGACCTCGACCTCGCCGACCGTGTCTACGTCGTCACCGGGGGAGCGCGCGGGCTCGGCCGAGCGACCGCCGACGTGCTCGTGGCGGAGGGCGCCAGGGTGGTGCTCTCCGGGCGGACCGGTGCGTCGCTCGAGGCCGCCCGGGAGCTCCTCGGCGAGGCCGTCGAACCCGTGGCCGCCGACAACGCCGACCCGGGTACGCCGGGCCTGCTGATCGAGGCCGCGCAGCGGCGGTGGGGCCGCCTCGACGGAGCCCTGGTCAGCGTCGGCGGGCCGCCGCGGGGACCGGTCACCGCGATCACGGACGAGGAGTGGACGGCGGCCTTCGGGTCGGTCTTCCTGGGTGCCGTGCGGATCGCCCGCGCGATCGGCACGGTGCTTCCGTCAGGAGGCTCGCTGGCGCTCGTGCTCTCGTCGAGCGTCCGCTCGCCGCTCGCCGACATGGCGATCTCGAACGGCCTGCGCCCCGGTCTCGCCATGGTCGCGAAGACCCTCGCCGACGAGCTCGGCCCGACGGGCGTCCGGGTCAACGGCCTCCTGCCCGGGCGGGTCGAGACCGACCGCGTCGCGGAGCTGGACGACGCCAGTCCCGATCCCGAGGCCTCCCGGGCGGCCTCGATCGCGTCGATCCCGCTGCGCCGCTACGGCGAGCCGGAGGAGTTCGGCCGCGTGGCGGCCTTCTTGCTCTCCCCGGCGTCGTCCTTTGTGTCCGGCGCGATGGTGCCCGTCGACGGGGGCATGCTCCGGGCCCTGTGAGCCTCGCGCGCGGCGCGCTCCTCGGCGTACGCCCGCTGGTAGGCCGCCTTGACCTTCTGCTTCTGGGCGTTGCGCGCGGCCCGCTTCTGCTTGCGCTCGGGCACGGCCGCTTGCCCCTGCTCGCCCGCGCCGGCGGCCCGCTGCGTGCGGCGCTCGTCCCACGCGAGGTAGCCGAACCCGACGATGGCCAGCACTCCGAAGAACCACCACTGGAGCCCGTAGAAGAAGTGCGGGCCGTTGTCGAGCTCGGGCAGCTCGACCGGCTCCAGGCCCGCGGCCGGCTCGCCGTCCTCGGACTCGAGCACCACGAAGCCGCCGTACACCTCGTGCCCGATCGCCGGGCCGATCTCGGCGCTGGAGATCGCGCGCGTGGAGTGGTCGCTGACGGCGGTGCTCTCACCCGTGCCGTCCGCGCGGACCCAGCCCTCGACGGTCACCTCTCCGCTCGGTGGTGCGGGGAGGTCGCTCGGCTGCGCGCTGCCCTGGTTCTCCACCGCCATCCAGCCGCGGTCGACGAGAAGGGTCGCGCCGCCGCTGGTCACGAGCGGTACGACGAGGTCGATGCCGGACTGCCCGCTACGCGTCCGGTAGCGCACGATCACGGTGTTCTCGGTGTCGTAGCTGCCGGTCGCGGTGACCTGGCGCCATTCGTCGTCCTCCGCGACCGGTCGGCCGGGGGCGAGCACGTCGCCCACGGCGGTCGGCGGGCGGTCCTCGTTGGCGCGGACGACCGCGTTGCTCTCCTTGCGGTCCTCGAGGCGGTGGAACTGCCACTGCCCGAGCCACCACGCGGCGTAGCACAGCAGCACGACGATGGCGCCGAAGGCCAGCCACCGTCGGCTGAGCAGGAACCGCCACGACCGCACGCGACGAGGCTAACCCGCGACCCCCATGGTCTTAGACTCGAGGTGTGGACAGACGACTCGAGGACCGCTACGGCCGCGTCGCGACCGACCTGCGCGTGTCCCTGACCGACCGTTGCAACCTGCGCTGCTCCTACTGCATGCCCGCAGAGGGGCTCGACTGGCTGCCCGACGACAGCGTGCTCACCGACGACGAGGTCGTCCGGCTGGTGCGGATCGGCGTCGACATGCTCGGCATCCGCGAGGTGCGCTTCACCGGCGGTGAGCCGCTGGTACGCCGTGGCCTCGTCGACATCGTGCGGCGTACCCACGAGCTCGGCGTCGAGACCTCCCTGACCACCAACGCGCTCGGCCTGGCGCGCACCGCGACCACGCTCGCCGCCGCGGGGCTCGACCGGGTCAACGTCAGCCTCGACAGCATCCGCCCCGAGAGCTTCCTGGCCATCACCCGGCGCGACCGCCTGCACGACGTGATCGCCGGCCTCGAGGCCGCCCGGGACGCCGGGCTCGGCCCGGTCAAGGTCAACGCGGTGCTGATGCGCGGCATCAACGACCGCGAGGCGCCGGAGCTGCTGCGCTGGGCGCTCGCCGAGGGTTACCAGCTGCGGTTCATCGAGCAGATGCCGCTCGACGCCCAGCACGGGTGGTCGCGCGAGGGCATGATCACGGCCGACGAGATCTTCGCGGCCCTGGACGCCGAGTTCGAGCTCACCCCGGTCGACGAGCCGCGGGGGAGCGCCCCGGCCGAGCTCTTCCACGTCGACGGCGGCCCCGGCACGGTCGGCGTGATCGCCTCGGTCACCCGCCCGTTCTGCGGCGACTGCGACCGGGTCAGGCTCACGGCCGACGGGCAGGTGCGCAACTGCCTGTTCGCGCGCGAGGAGTCCGACCTCCGCACCGCCATGCGCGAGGGCGCGAGCGACGAGGAGATCGCCGACCGCTGGATCGTCGCGATGCGCGGCAAGCGGCCCGGCCACGGGATCGACGACCCGTCGTTCCTGCAGCCCGACCGGCCGATGTCCGCCATCGGCGGCTGAGGCGAGGGGCGGCTGACCCCGCTCAGGCGTGGGGCACGACGTCCTTGAGGAACTGACGGGCGGTCAGGAAGTCCGACAGCGACTCCCGGTGCGCGTCGCAGGCGAGCCAGATCTTGCGCCGGTCGGGGGTGTGGAGCTTCGGGTTGTTCCACTGGAGCTCCCACGCGGCAGCCGCCTGGCAGCCCTTCGCCGAGCAGGTGTCGGGCGCCTCGGCCTCGGTCACGATCTCCTCCTGAAATGAAGTGGTGCCAGACAGCCACGGGGGAAGCCGTCCGGCACCACAGCGAGTCAGGACGGGGGAGACCCGACTCGCGCATCGGATTCTGTCACCCGGTTGGGCGAAGTCAAGACAGTGGGCGGCACTCAGTTCGGAGTGTCGCGCTCGGAGCGCTCCTCGAGCTCGCGGACGTACTGCTGATTGGGTAAGGAGAATCCGTCGTCCTTGGTCGTGACGGCGTTCGCCATGACCACGGCGACGTAGGGCAGGAGCAGGGCGGCCGCGACGAGCACCCACCGCAGCACACCCGGCCCGACGGCGACGGCACCGATGAAGCAGGCGGTCCGGATCGCCATCGACACGACGTAGCGGCGCTGGCGGCCGGCGATGTCGGCCTCCCGGCTGGTGGCGGCCGTGGTGATGCGGACCGGCTCGTCGCCGTGTCGGGTGCCGTGTCGGTGCACCTCTCTGGCCATTCGTCCATCGTACGTCGCGGGGTTCGGCACTACTGTCGGGGCATGACGAACCGCACCTACCGAGTCACCGAGATCGTCGGCACCTCCCCGGACGGCATCGACGCCGCCGTCCGCAACGGCATCGAGCGCGCCGGGCGCACCCTCCGTCACCTCGACTGGTTCGAGGTGACCCAGGTGCGCGGACAGATCAAGGACGGCGAGGTCGAGCACTTCCAGGTCGGCATGAAGGTCGGCTTCCGCCTCGAGGACGACTGACCGGACAGCACGCCGGGTCCTTTCGGCGTACTGATCGGTAGTCGCTAGCGTCACGTCACGTGAGTGAATCTCCAGAGCCCAGGTCCGTGCTCGTGACCGGCGGCAACCGTGGCATCGGCCGCGCGATCGCCGAGGCGTACGTCGCGAACGGCGACCGCGTCGCGGTGACGACCCGCAGCGGCGGTGCGCCTGAGGGCGCCCTCGACGTCCGCTGCGACATCACCGACGCGGAGCAGGTCGAGGCGGCGTTCGCGCAGATCGAGGAGGCGCACGGACCCGTCGAGGTGCTCGTCGCCAACGCGGGCATCACCGCCGACACGCTCCTGCTGCGGATGTCGGACGACGACTGGTCGACCGTGCTCGACACCAACCTCACCGGCGCGTTCCGGCTCGCGAAGCGCGCGTCCAAGGGGATGCTGCGGCTGCGCCGGGGCCGGATCGTCTTCATCTCCTCGGTCGTCGGCCTGCTCGGCTCGGCCGGCCAGGTCAACTACGCCGCGTCGAAGGCGGGCCTGGTGGGCATGGCCCGCTCCATCGCCCGCGAGCTCGGCTCCCGGTCGATCACCGCGAACGTCGTGGCGCCCGGCTTCATCGAGACCGACATGACCGCGGTGCTCACGGACGACCAGAAGGACGCGATCAAGGCGCAGGTCCCGCTCGGCCGCTACGGCTCGACCGACGAGATCGCGCAGACGGTGCTGTGGCTGACCGGCCCCGGCGCGGCGTACGTCACCGGGGCCGTGATCCCGGTCGACGGTGGACTGGGAATGGGGCACTGACCGATGGCAGGCATCCTGGAGGGCAAGCGCATCCTCGTCGCGGGCGTGACGATGGACAGCTCGATCGGCTTCGCGACGGCGAAGGTCGCGCAGGAGCAGGGCGCGACCGTGCTGATCTCGAACTTCGGCCGTGCGCTCGGCATCACGCGTCGCATCGCGAAGCGGCTCCCCACCGAGCCCCCGGTGCTCGAGCTCGACGTCACCGACGAGGACCACCTGGCCGGCCTGGAGGCGCAGGTCCGCGAGCACGTGGACGGCCTGGACGGAATCGTGCACTCGATCGCGTACGGCAACCCGGAGACGCTGCTGGGCGGCAAGTTCCTCAGCGGTCCGTGGGCGGACGTCGCCCAGGCCGTGCAGGTGTCGGCGTACTCGCTGATGTCGCTGACCCAGGCGTGCCGGCCGCTGATGCCGAACGGCGGCTCCGTCGTGGGCCTGACCTTCGACGCGACCGTCGCGTGGCCGGCGTACGACTGGATGGGCGTCGCGAAGGCCGGCCTGGAGTCGTGCTCGCGCTACCTCGCCCGCGACCTGGGCCCGGAGGGCATCCGGGTCAACCTGGTGTCCGCCGGCCCGCTCAAGACGCTCGCGGCCAAGGCGATCCCGGGCTTCGAGGAGCTCGAGTCGATGTGGAGCGACCGGTCGCCCCTCGGCTGGGACAACACCGACCAGACGCCGACGGCGAAGGCGGTGTGTGCACTGCTCTCGGACTTCTTCCCGGCCACCACCGGCGAGATCGTGCACGTCGACGGCGGGTTCCACGCGATGGGAGCGTGACCACGCCCACTAGAGTGCCCCCATGGCACGTCTGGTGGTGATCCGGCACGCGAAGGCCGAGCAGGACGGTCCGACCGACTTCGAGCGCCCGCTCGCCGACCGCGGGCGCCGCGACGCCGCCGAGGCGGGCGCGTGGCTGGCGTCGTACGGCGTGGTCCCCGACCACGCGCTCGTGTCCGCGGCCCTGCGCACGGAGCAGACCTGGGAGGCCATGGCGTCGGGTGCCGGATGGACGCTCGCGCCCGACCTCGACCGGGGGCTCTACAGCGCCGGCCCGGAGGCGGCGCTCGACATCATCCGGCTGGTGCCGGCCGAGACGACCTCGCTGGTCGTGATCGGGCACAACCCGACCATGGCCTACCTGGCGCAGCTGCTCGACGACGGCACCGGGGCTCCGGACGCGGTCGCCGCCATGATGGGCGACTTCCCGACCTCCGCGATCGCGGTCTTCGCGTACGACGGCGCGTGGGCGGATCTCGGCGAGGGCACGACCCGGCTCGAGGCGTTCCACGTGGGCCGCGGCTGAGAGCCCCAACCGCGAGGGTCAGCCGAACTCGCGGCGGGTCGCTCCCGAGGCGGGGATCGACTTGTCGAGGACGTCGAGGGCCTGCCGCATCGACTGCACCCGCTTCGCGAGGGTGTCGAGGGCCGGCGTACCGGGCCCGTCGTCGGTCAGTGCCGCGACCGACTCCTCGACGAGCGAGAGCCGGTCGTCGAGCTCCCCGATGACGTCGAGTCCGCCGGTGAGGTCGCGACGCAGGAGCTCGGACTGGGTGGCGAGCCGCCGGCCGGCCAGCCACAGGTCGACGAACACCTGCACCTTCGCGCGCAGCACCCAGGGGTCGAACGGCTTCGAGATGTAGTCCGCGCCGCCGGCGGCGTAGCCGCGGTAGGCGTGCTGCTGCCCGGTGTCGGCCGCAGTGAGGAAGATGATCGGCACGTCCTTCGTGCGGGTGCGCGCCTTGATCCGCGAGGCGGTCTCGAACCCGTCCATGACCGGCATCTGCGCGTCGAGCAGGATCAGCGCGTACTCGTCCTTCAGCAGCGCGCGGAGCGCCTCCTCCCCGGAGGATGCCTTGACCAGGACCTGGTCGAGCGAGGCGAGCACCGCCTCCAGCGCGAGCAGGTTCTGCTCGCGGTCGTCGACCAGCAGGATCCGCGCCCGGTGCGTCACGAGAACCACGTCCTGAGGCGGGAGAGCAGGTGGTCGATGTCGACCGGCTTGGTCACGTAGTCGGACGCCCCGGCCGCCAGGCTGTTCTCCCGGTCGCCCGGCATGGCCTTGGCCGTCAGCGCGATCACCGGGAGGTCGCGGTACTCCGGCACCCGTCGGATCTCCCGCATCGCGGTGTAGCCGTCCATGCCCGGCATCATCACGTCCATCAGGACCAGGTCGATCTCGGGGTCCCGCTCGAGCGCCAGCAGGCCGTCCTCGCCGTTCTCGGCGTAGACCACCTCGATCCCGAACTGCTCCAGCGCGCTGGTCAGCGCGAACACGTTCCGCACGTCGTCGTCGACGATGAGGATCCGCTTGCCGACGAACATCGGCTCGCCTCCGGAGCGCTGCCCGTCGGGCACGGGGGTGGCGGCCAGCTCGACACCGGCGCGGTTCAGGAAGAGGGCGACGTCGTCGACGAGCCGCTCGTCGGTCGGTGGATGCTTCACGACCATCGTCCGGGCGTACTGGCGCAGCCGGCTCTCGTCCTTGGCGCTGATCTTCCCCTCGCTGCTGACGACGACCGGTACGCCGCGGAGGGCCTTGCGCGAGCGCATCCGCTTGATCACGTCGAACCCGCTGCCTCCGGGGAGCTTGAGCTCGACGACGACGCAGTCGTAGCCGCGCGCGTCGAGGGCGTCCATGGCCTCGGTGACGCTGGTCGCCACGTGCAGCTCGACGTCGGGGACCGCGCCGAACAGGGCGATGACCACCGGCGGGTTGTCGGCGCCCGCGCCGCTGACCACCAGCAGCGACCGAGTCTTGCGGGCGACGTACGCCTTCAGGTCCTCGATGCCCGCGCCCAGGCGCTCCGGGGACGCCGGCTGCACGACGCCCCAGGCGCCCGCGTGCCGGCCGACGAGCACGTCGTCCTCCGCGTCGTCGGAGTGCACCACGACGGTCGGGACGTGCCGGGTCTCGGGATCGGCCTTCAGCACCCGCAGCAACGGGTCGCCGTCGACCGTCAGGAGGTCCATGCCGACCACCAGCGCGGCCGGCTGGAGCGTCCGGGTCGCCGTCGCCGCACGGGCAGCGTTGCTCGTGGCGACCACCTTGAACCCTGCCGCCCGGCCGTGCTCGACCGCGGCCGTCCGGAGCGTGCTGCTGCCGAGGGCGACCAGCAGCACCGCGTCGTTCCGCTCGATGTGGCCCTCGTCGTCCTCGACCCGGCCGACATCCTCCGCCGGTGGGGTCGCCTCGTCGGCGACGCGGCCGGTGACCTGGGGGACCGGCGGCGCGACCTCCGGCTCGACCCACCGGACCGGCACGTAGAACGTGAACGTGCTGCCGCGCCCCGGCTGGCTGTCGACCTGGATCTCGCCGCCCAGCAGGCGCGCGATCTCGCGGCTGATGGAGAGCCCCAGGCCGGTGCCGCCGAACTTGCGGCTGATCGTGCCGTCGGCCTGCTGGAACGCCTCGAAGATGACCTTGAGCTGCTCCGGGGGGATGCCGATGCCGGTGTCGGTCACCGCGAACGCCACGACCTGGTCGGTGTGGTCGAGGTGCGGGCTGCCGCTGAACCGGTGGCCCGGGGCCGTGTGGATCTCCAGCTCGACCTCGCCGGCCGAGGTGAACTTGACCGCGTTGGACAGCAGGTTGCGCAGCACCTGCTGGAGCCGGTGCTGGTCGGAGCGCAGCGTGCGGGGCACGTCCGGCGCCACCGACACCGAGAACTGGAGGTCCTTCTCCGCCGTGAGCGGCCGGAACGTCGCCTCGACGTACTCGACGATGCCGGCGACCGCCACGTCGGCCGGGTGCACGTCCATCTTGCCGGCCTCGACCTTGGAGAGGTCGAGGATGTCGTTGATGAGCTGGAGCAGGTCGGTGCCGGCGCCGTGGATGGTGCGGGAGTACTCCACCTGGCGTGGGCTCAGGTTGCCCTCGACGTTGTCGCTGAGCAGCTGCGCGAGGATGAGCAGCGAGTTCAACGGGGTGCGAAGCTCGTGCGACATGTTCGCGAGGAACTCCGACTTGTACCGCGACGAGAGGGCGAGCTGCTCCGCCCGGTCCTCCAGCCCGCGCCGGGCGTCCTCGATCTCGAGGTTCTTGATCTCGATCGCGCGGTTCTGGGCCGCGAGCAGCCGCGCCTTCTCCTCGAGCTCGGCGTTGGTCTGCTGCAGCTCCACCTGCTGGGTCTGGAGCTCCTCGGACTTGTCCTGGAGCTCGGCCGCGAGCCGCTGGGACTCCACCAGGAGCTCCTCGGTGCGCGAGCTGGCGATGATCGCGTTGAGCGAGACGCCGATGATCTCCATCAGCTGTCCGAGGAACTGCATGTGGACCTCGCTGAACGGCGCGAACGACGCCAGCTCGACCACGCCGAGCACCTGGTCCTCGAAGAGCACCGGGAGCACGACGATGCTCAGCGGTGTCGCCTGGCCGAGCCCGGAGGAGATCCGCACGTAGGTGGGCGGCACGTTGGCGAGCACGATCGGGGACCGCTGCGCGGCGGCCTGCCCGACGATGCCCTCGCCGGCGGCGAACCGGTCCGGCACCGACCGACGGGCGCGGTAGCCGTACGACGCGATCCGCCGCAGCGTGCCGTCGCCGTCCATGCCGTTGTCGGAGAGGAAGAACGAGCCCTGCCGGGCTCCGACCAGGGGCGTCAGCTCGTTGACGATCAGCTGGACGACGTCGAAGAGGTCCCGACCACCCTGCATGTGCCCGGTGAACCGGGCCAGGTTGGTCTTCAGCCAGTCCTGCTCCTCGTTGGTCCGGGTGGTCTCGCGGAGGTTGTCGATCATCTCGTTCAGGTTGTCCTTGAGCTCGGCAACCTCGCCCTGCGCCTCGACCGTGATCTGCTGGCTGAGGTCGCCCTGGGTCACGGCGGTGGACACCTCGGCGATCGCGCGCAGCTGCGTGGTGAGCGTGCTCGCGAGCTGGTTGACGTTCTCGGTGAGGCGCCGCCAGGTGCCGGAGACGTCCGCCACCTGCGCCTGGCCGCCGAGCTTGCCCTCGGTGCCCACCTCGCGCGCCACGCGCGTGACCTCGTCGGCGAACGACGAGAGCTGGTCGACCATCCGGTTGACCGTGGTCTTGAGCTCGAGGATCTCGCCGCGCGCCTCGACGGTGATGGTGCGGGTCAGGTCGCCGCTGGCGACGGCCGTGGTCACCTCGGCGATGTTGCGCACCTGGCTGGTGAGGTTGTTCGCCATCGAGTTCACCGAGTCGGTGAGGTCCTTCCAGGTGCCGGCGACGCCACGCACGTGCGCCTGGCCGCCGAGGATGCCCTCGGTGCCCACCTCTCGGGCGACTCGGGTGACCTCGTCCGCGAACGCGCGGAGGGTGTCCACCATGGCGTTGATCGTCGAGGCGAGCGCCGCCACCTCGCCACGCGCGTCGATGGAGATCTTCTGGCTCAGGTCGCCGCGGGCGACGCCGGTCGACACGGCGGCGATGCTGCGCACCTGGTTGGTCAGGTTGCTCGCCATCGAGTTCACCGAGTCGGTGAGGTCGCGCCAGGTGCCGGCCACCCCGGGCACGCGGGCCTGGCCGCCGAGCTGGCCGTCGCTGCCGACCTCGCGGGCGACTCGGGTGACCTCGTCGGCGAACGACGACAGCTGGTCGACCATGGTGTTGACGGTGCTCTTCAGCTCGAGGATCTCGCCGCGTGCGTCGACCGTGATCTTGCGCGTCAGGTCGCCGCTCGCGACCGCGGTGGTCACCTCGGCGATGTTGCGGACCTGGGAGGTCAGGTTCGCGGCCATCATGTTGACGTTCTCGGTGAGGTCCTTCCAGGTGCCCGAGACGTCGTGGACGTCGGCCTGGCCGCCGAGCCGGCCCTCGGTGCCCACCTCGCGCGCCACGCGCGTGACCTCGTCGGCGAACGACGAGAGCTGGTCGACCATGGTGTTGACGGTCGTCTTCAGGGCGAGGATCTCGCCGCGCGCCTCGACGGTGATGGTGCGGGTCAGGTCGCCGCGGGCGACGGCCGTCGTCACCTCGGCGATGTTGCGCACCTGGGCGGTCAGCGTGCCGGCCATGAAGTTCACCGAGTCGGTGAGGTCGCGCCACGTGCCGGAGACGCCCGGCACCGCGGCCTGGCCGCCGAGCTGGCCGTCGCTGCCGACCTCGCGGGCGACTCGGGTGACCTCGTCGGCGAACGACGAGAGCTGGTCGACCATGGTGTTGACGGTGGTCTTGAGCTCGGCGAGCTCGCCGCGCACGTCGACGGTGATCTTCTGGCTGAGGTCGCCGCGGGCCACGGCCGTGGTCACCTGGGCGATGTTGCGCACCTGGTTGGTCAGGTTGTTCGCCATCGAGTTCACCGAGTCGGTGAGGTCCTTCCAGGTGCCGCCCACGCCGGGGACGTCGGCCTGGCCGCCGAGGATGCCCTCGGAGCCCACCTCGCGCGCCACCCGGGTCACCTGGGCGGCGAAGGCAGAGAGCTGGTCGACCATGGTGTTGACGGTGGTCTTGAGCTCGGCGAGCTCGCCGCGCACGTCGACGGTGATCTTCTGGCTGAGGTCGCCGCGGGCCACGGCCGTGGTCACCTGGGCGATGTCGCGCACCTGGTTGGTCAGGTTGTCGGCCATGAAGTTCACCGAGTCGGTGAGGTCGCGCCACGTGCCGGACACGCCCGGCACCGCGGCCTGGCCGCCGAGGACGCCCTCGGTGCCCACCTCGCGGGCCACGCGGGTGACCTCGTCGGCGAACGTCTGCAGCGTTGCCGTCATCGAGTTGAGCGTCTCGGCGAGCTCGGCCACCTCGCCGCTCGCCGTCACCGTGATCTGCTGCGTCAGGTCACCCCGGGCGACGGCCTGCGCGACCGAGGAGATCCCACGCACCTGGCTGGTGAGGTTGGAGGCCATGATGTTCACCGAGTCGGTGAGGTCGCGCCAGGTGCCGGCCACCCGCGGCACGACCGCCTGGCCGCCCAGGCGGCCCTCCGTGCCCACCTCGCGCGCCACGCGGGTCACCTCGACCGCGAACGACGAGAGCTGGTCGACCATCCGGTCGACGATGACCTTCAGCTGCTCCATCTCGCCGGACACCTCGACGGTGACCGTGCGGGACAGGTCCCCGTCGGCCACGGCGGTCGTGACGAGTGCGATGTCGCGCACCTGGGCCGACAGCCGCGACGACATCGTGTTCACCGCGTCGATGAGGTCGCGCCAGGAGCCGTCGGCGCTGCGGACCTTCGCCTGGCCGCCGAGCTTGCCCTCCGTGCCGACCTCGCGGGTCACCCGGGTGATCTCGTCGGCGATCGAGGAGAGCCGGTCCACGAGCACGTTGACGCTGCGGGCCAGCCGCAGCGGCTCACCGCGCAGGTTCTGCCCGTTCGCGGTGATGTCCATCCGGTGCCCGAGGTCGCCGGCGGCCACGGCCGCGACGACCCGGGCGAGCTCTCCCGTCGGTCGTACGAGGTCGGCGATCAGCCCGTTGGCGGCGTCGACGGACGCAGCCCAGGCACCCTCGCCCGCGCCGGCCTGGAGCCGTTCCTCGTGCTTGCCCTGCTTGCCTGCGGCCCGGCGCACCCGGGTCAGCTCCCGCGCGAGGTGGTCCTGCCGTTCGGCGATGTCGTTGTAGAGGCCGGCCAGCTCGCCGACGAGACCGTCGGAGGCGGGCAGCCGACGGCGGAAGTTGCCGTCGCGCATCTCGGCCATGGCGTCGAGCAGACGCCGGAGCTGGACCTCGTCGGTGTCGGGCGGTGCCGCGCTCGTCGTACCGCGACCGGCCCGGCGAGCCGCGGTTGCTGTACCGGCCATGTCGGCCTCCTGGAGCGCAGTAGCGGTGACGACTGGACCGTAGTCTGTCACCATCACCCCGGGTTGACACGAGGATCGAGAACGCCATGCCGGTGACCGCGCGGGAGAGCAATCGCTCGTTCCCGCCCGACGAGAAGTCGGTCGACCGCGCGCGCTGGTTCGTGCGGGGTGAGCTCGAGTCCTGGGGCGCTCCGGACCTCGTCGAGAATGCCGTCCTCGCGACGAGTGAGCTGGTCACCAACGCCGTCCTCCACGCCGGCACGACCGTCGACGTCCGGCTCGTCCTCGGCGCGGACCGGCTCCGGCTCGAGGTGCAGGACCGGCACCCCGGGCGCACCCTGCCGCTGGGCGTCCCGACCCAGCCCGACGACGCGGAGCACGGCCGGGGCCTGCTGATCACCGCCGCCCTCGCCAGCACCTGGGGGGTCGAGTACACCGAGACGGCCAAGCGGCTCTGGCTGGAGATCGACCGCGGCCCGGAGTTCTCGCTCGAGGCCTCGGAGCCGGTCACCGAGACGGCGGCGGAGGCGGAGCGCGATCGGCACGAGGCGGCGCCCGCGGTGCTGGTCGGCGCTGCGCAGGGTGGCACCGGTGACGTCACCGGGCTGCGGGACGACGCGCTCGCCCGGCTGGGCCTCGACGACTACCTGAGCCTGGCCGTGGAGAGGTGCCGCGCCCGGGTCGGCGCGGACGCGACGTACCTCCTCCTCGCCCGCGACTTCGGCGACGACCTCGAGGTCGCGGCCGTGAGCGGGCTGGACAACCGGCTCCACGGCCGACGGCTCGATCGTGACGCTCCCGGTGCACTGAACGGGTCGAACCAACGACTGCCCGTGGTCGAGGACGACCTGCCGGACGGCGCGGTCCCGCTCCTCGCCGGCACACGACTGCGGTCGCTGCTCGTCGTACCGGTGCTGATCGAGGGGCAGGCGGTGGGAGCCCTCGGTGCCGCTGTAGAGGCCAGGGGCGGGCTCGACCAGACCCAGGCCTCGGTCCTGCACCGCTTCGCCGCGTCGCTCGCACTCGCCACCGACCGCGCCCGCCTGCGGGCGGCCGAGCAGGAGCGCCGGCACTGGCGGGGCCTCGTCGACGAGGCCGGCGCCCTCCTCGCCGACTCCCTCGACGAGACGATGACGATCGCGCTGGCCGCGCAGGTCGTCGTCCCGCACCTCGCGTCCTGGTGCGCGATCCACCTGCGTGACACGCGTGGGCGGCTGGTCCTGCGCCACGTCTGGCACGAGGACGAGGGCGAGCTCGACGTGCTCCGCGCTGCCCTCGAGGACGGGGGAGTCGACGGCCTCGAGGGGCCGCTCCACGCGCTCGCCCTGACCGCCCGCGGCCGCGACATCGGCACGCTGACCCTTGGCCGGCCCGGCGCGCCGCCGCTGCGGGGAGAGGTCTACCGGATCGCCGACTCCCTGGCCCGGCGTGCCGCCATGGCCATCGACAACGCGCGGGCGCACGGTGAGCTGAAGGCTGCAGGCGAGGCGCTGCAGCGCAGCCTCCTGCCACCGTCGATCGCCGCGCCGCCGGGCCTCGAGGTGGGCGTGGTCTACGAGCCGGCGGACGAGAGCACCACCGCGGGCGGGGACTTCTACGACCTCTTCCCCCTCGGGGACGGGCGCTGGTGCTGGGTGGTCGGGGACGTCTGCGGGACCGGCGCGGAGGCCGCGGCCGTCACCGGCCTGGCGCGGCACACGATCCGGGCCCTCGCGATGATCGGGGTCCCGATCGCGGTCACCCTGGAGCGGTTGAACTCGGCGATCCTCGACGAGGGCGAGCGCGCCCGGTTCCTCACGCTGGCCTGCGGCGTCATCGAGCCCGTGCGTGGCGGGCGCGCCCGGCTCGGCCTGGTCGTCGCCGGGCACCCGCCGCCGTTCCTCGTCCGGGGTGAGGAGGTCCGGCAGGTCGGGCGGCCGCAGATGCTGCTCGGCGTGCAGGAGCAGGTGACCTACACCGAGGAGTACCTCGACCTCGAGCGGGGCGACCTTCTCGTCGCCGTGACCGACGGCGTGCTGGAGAGCCGCGATGGCGCCCGGCTGCTGGGGGAGCAGGGCTTCGAGTCCGAGCTGGCCAAGGCCGCGGACCTGCCGGCGCAACGCGTGGCCGAGCGGATCCGGGAGGTGGTGCTGGACTTCGTCAGCGGCCCGCACCGCGACGACATGGCCGTGGTCGCGCTGCGGCTGCCGCCGTCGCTCGCAGCCGAGGGGGAGTCCGTCAGATCGGCGGCGCCGGCGTGACGATCCCGGCCTCCGCGTCGGCCGCCACGATCTCCTCCCGGGAGATGCCGAGCAGGTACATGATCGCGTCGAGGTAGGGCACGTTCACCGAGGTGTCGACCGCGTTGCGCACCATCGGCTTGGCGTTGTAGGCGATGCCGAGTCCCGCGGCGTTGAGCATGTCCAGGTCGTTGGCGCCGTCGCCGATGGCGATGGTCGCGGCCTCCGGTACGCCGATCTCCGCGGCGAACTCCCGCAGCGCCGCGGCCTTGCCGGCGCGGTCCACGACCGGCCCGACGATGCGGCCGGTGAGCCGGCCGTCCACGATCTCGAGCTCGTTGGCGCGCGCGAAGTGGATGCCGAGGTCCTCGGCGAGCCGATCGGTGATCTGGCTGAAGCCGCCCGACACGATCGCGAAGCGGTAGCCGAGCCGGCGCAGGGTGCGGACCATGGTGCGCGCACCCGGGGCGAGCTCGATCGCGTCGTACACGTCGTCGAGCGCGCTCGCGGCCACGCCCTCGAGGAGCGCGACCCGCGCGCGCAGGGACTCCTCGAAGTCGATCTCGCCGCGCATCGCCGACTCGGTCACCCGGGCCACCTCGGCCTCACAGCCGGCGTGGGCCGCGAGCATCTCGATGACCTCGCCCTGCACGAGCGTCGAGTCGACGTCCATCACGATCAGGCGGGTGCCGCGGCGCAGGAGGTTGGCGGGTTGGACGGCGACGTCGATGCCGTGCCTCGCGGCCTCGGGGGCGAGCACGCTGCGCAGCGCGTCGGTCGCGACCCCCGACACGTGCAGATCGATCGCGGTGACGGGGTAGCGCGCCATCCGCTCGATGCGGTCGATGTTGGCGCCGGCGTCCGCGATCCGTCCGGCGATGGCGGCCATCGCGGCCGCGCGCAGCGGCAGGCCGATGACCGTGACGTGCGAGCGACCGGCGCCCCTCGCCCTGTTGTCGCCGACCCCGGTCTCGACGTCGACGTCCATGCCCAACGCGGTCGCGGTCTCCTCGACCGCGGCGCGCACGCGCGCGAGGTTGCGGGGCGCGCTGACCAGCACGCCGAGCACGAGCCGGCCGCGGAGCACGATCTGCTCGATGTCGACCACCTCGAGCCCGGAGCTCGCGAGTGCCGTGAACACGGCGGACGTCACGCCGGGGCGGTCCTTGCCGGTCAGCGTGATCAGGAGGGTCTCGGGCTTGGCGACGGTCATCTCAAGTCGCGAGGCTATCGCTGGCGGGTGCACTGTCGGTGGCCGCGTCCATGCTGGGGTCATGGCCAACATCCATCACGCGATCGACTACGTCGAGCTCGGCGCGCCCGAGCTCGAGGCCACCCGGGCGTTCTACGAGTCCGCCTTCGGCTGGCGGTTCAACGACTACGGCCCCGACTATGCCGGCATCGTCGCGCCGGACGGTGACGGCGAGGTGGGCGGCCTCAACCGGGCGGGGTCGGCGGGGCGTGGGGGCGTCCTCGTGCTGCTCTTCTCCGACGATCTCGACGCGACGGTCGACGCCGTCCGGTCCGCCGGAGGGGAGGTGGTCGAGGGTCCCTACGAGTTCCCAGGCGGTCGGCGGTTCCACTTCACCGACCCGAGCGGCAACGAGCTGGGCGTCTGGGCCCGCGCCTGACAACTCACAGGAGGCTGCTCACGCCGGCGGCCACACCTCGGGCGAGCACGCCGCGACCAGTGCGTGCCGGCCAGCGCGCTCCAGCGGCAGGAGCGCGTCGCGGCGGGCGCTCATGTCGTACGCCGAGATCGATCCGCCCTCGTCCTCCAGCGCGAGGTCGACGATGCCGACGGCCTGCAGGCCGCGCGCGGCGAGCTCGACACAGCGCCCCGGGACCCCCGGCGGCGCGGCCGGGATGTCCAGGTGGCGCAGGTTCAGGAGCCGGTCGGCGACCTCGGGCCGCCAACGCGCGACGTCGAGCTCGGCCAGCGCCTCGGCGGCGCCCAGCAGGGCCGTGCGGAGCTGGCGGGCCGCCTCGCCGACGTCGACGAGCTGGCGGCGGGAGGCGGTGTGGGCCACCCAGGCGACCGCGGCGCCGGTGCGGTGCGGCACGAGCCCAACGTGGGCGTCGACGACCACGACGGCCTCGCCGGCCTCGAGGGCGTCGACGTTGAACCCGCGGGGGCCGCCGAGGCCGGCCGGATCGCCCTCGACGGGGAAGGCCGCGCCCAGTGCCGACGCGCCCATCGACCGCAGCCGGGCGAGCCCCGCGACGAGGGTTTCGGTCCCGTCGGCACCGGGCAGGTCGGCAAGCGTGTGGGTGGCATCCGCGCCGATGACGGCATCGACGACCAGGTCGGCGACGACGTGGCCGCGGAGCCACGACGTCCCCCACCACGCGAGCCTGGCGGCGGCCGGAAGCGGTGTCGTCACGGCCGGTGACGATACGCTGCGGACGCTTCTCGTCCACTGGATAGGGTGTGCGCGATGAACACCCCAAGGAATCGCGCGCTTCCCCCGCTGCGCTCCTCCAGCGCACGATTCCCCGGGGACCCCGAATGAGCGCCGTCCTGGACTTCGCCGAGGTCACGATCAGGCGAGGACAGGCGACCTTGCTCGACCGCGTGAGCTGGCGTGTCGAGGAGGACGAGCGCTGGGTGATCCTCGGGCCCAACGGCGCCGGCAAGACGACGCTGCTGCAGGTCGCGAGCGCCCAGGTGCACCCGACGACCGGTGTCGCGGGCATCCTCGACGAGGTGCTCGGGACGGTCGACGTCTTCGAGCTCCGGCCGCGGATCGGCATCACGAGCGCGGCTCTCGCCGAGCGGATCCCGCGCGCCGAGCGGGTGCACGACGTGGTGGTCTCGGCGTCGTACGGCGTCGTCGGTCGCTGGCGTGAGCAGTACGACGCCCTCGACCACGACCGAGCCACCGACCTGCTCACCGAGGTCGGCGTGCTCCACCTGGTCGACCGCACCTTCGGCACCCTCAGCGAGGGGGAGCGCAAGCGGGTGCAGATCGCGCGCGCCCTGATGGCCGACCCCGAGCTGCTGCTCCTCGACGAGCCCGCGGCCGGGCTCGACCTCGGTGGGCGCGAGGACCTGGTGTCGACGCTCTCGGTGCTGGCCGCCGATCCCGCGTCGCCCGCGACGGTGCTGGTGTCCCACCACGTCGAGGAGATCCCGCCCGGCTTCACCCACGCGATGCTGCTGCGCCGCGGCGAGGTGGTCTCGGCCGGTCCGATCGAGGAGGTCGTCACCGCCGCGAACCTCTCGTCGACCTTCGGCATGCCGCTGGTGCTCACCCACGAGGACGGCCGCTGGGCGGCCCGGCGACGCACCCGTCACCGCTAGAGCACGCCTCCCAGCTCAGCGGCCTGCTGCGCGCCGTCCGTCACGCACCCTCGCAGCGTTGCCGTCGCTCGGAAGACGGCGCGGTATACCTTCGCTCCGGCGCCTTGCGAGAGCACGCGCTGGACGACCCTCGCGACGGCCGGACCCGGGAGCCATGCCCTAGGATTTCCCCATGGAGTGGCTGGGGGAGCACGCGTGGGCCGCGTGGGTCGGAGCGGCGGCATTCCTCGCGACGGCCGAGCTGTTCAGCCTGGACCTGGTGCTCGGGATGCTGGCCGTCGGTGCCCTGGGCGGCGCCGTCACGGCGGCTGCCGGTGGAGCGGTCGCGCTCCAGCTGGCGGTGGCCGCGATCGTCGCGATCGGCATGCTGGCCGTGGTGCGTCCGTCCCTCGTCGCGCGGCTGCACAAGGGTCCGGACCTCGTGCTCGGCACCAGCAAGCTGGTCGGCCGGCGGGCGACGGTGACCGAGCGCATCACCGGGCTGTCGGCCGGTCGGATCTCGCTGGCCGGGGAGACCTGGAGCGCCGCGCCGTACGACGAGCACCTCACGATCGAGGCCGGGGAGACCGTGGAGGTCTTCGAGATCCGCGGCGCCACGGCGTACGTCCACCCGGTCCCCGAGCTCGAGCCGTAGGCTCACGCCGTATCTCACACGAAGGAGCCCCATGGAACTCGCCTTCCTGATCCTGCTGGCGTTGCTGCTGCTGTTCGTCGTGGTCCTGCTCGCCAAGACGGTCCGGATCATCCCGCAGGCGCGGGCCGGGGTCGTCGAGCGGTTCGGGAAGTACCTGAAGACGCTGCCGGCGGGCCTCAACATCGTCGTGCCGTTCGTCGACAAGGTGCGCTACCTCATCGACCTGCGTGAGCAGGTCGTCAGCTTCCCGCCACAGCCGGTCATCACCGAGGACAACCTGGTGGTGTCGATCGACACCGTCATCTACTTCCAGGTGACCGACCCGATCGCGGCGACGTACGAGATCGCCAACTACATCCAGGCGGTCGAGCAGCTGACGATGACGACGCTGCGCAACATCGTCGGCGGCATGGACCTCGAGCAGACCCTGACCAGCCGCGAGGAGATCAACAACGGTCTCCGCGGGGTGCTCGACGAGGCGACCGGCAAGTGGGGCATCCGCGTCAACCGCGTCGAGATCAAGGGCATCGACCCGCCGCCGTCGATCAAGGACGCGATGGAGAAGCAGATGCGCGCCGACCGCGACAAGCGGGCGCTCATCCTGACCGCGGAGGGCCAGCGCCAGTCGGCGATCCTCACCGCGGAGGGCAACAAGCAGTCCTCGATCCTCAACGCCGAGGGTGACCGGGAGTCCCAGATCCTGCGCGCCCAGGCGGACCGGGAGGCCGCGATCCTGCGCGCCCAGGGTGAGGGGCAGGCGATCCAGACGGTGTTCCAGGCGATCCACGACGGGCAGCCGGACCAGTCGCTGCTGGCCTACCAGTACCTCCAGATGATGCCGAAGATCGCCGAGGGCGACGCCAACAAGGTGTGGATCGTTCCCAGCGAGATCGGCAGGGCACTCGAGGGTCTGGGCTCGACGATGAACAACCTCCAGGGGATCCCGCAGCAGGTCGAGGGCCCGATCAAGCGGGTCGACATGGGACCGTCGGCGCAGGAGCCCGCGACGGACGCGGAGCTGAAGCAGACCAACGCGGCGGTGGAGGCGGCGATCGCCGAGGCCGCCAGCGCGGCGATCCCGGGCCGCAGCACGCCCCCGACACAGACGGACCCGGCCGTCGACCCCGGTGAGGTGCCGCCCACCCAGTGACGTTCTTCGAGGTGGCCGCGATCCTGCTCGCAGGGGTCGCGGCCGGGACGATCAACACGGTCGTCGGCTCCGGGACGCTCATTACGTTCCCCACGTTGCTGGCCTTCGGGATTCCTCCCGTGACGGCGAACGTGTCCAACTCGATCGGACTCGTGCCGGGGTCGATCTCGGGCGTGATCGGCTATCGCCGGGAGCTCCGGGGCCAGCGGTCGCGAGTGCTCAGGCTGAGCCTGGCCTCGTGCATCGGCGGGGCCGCCGGCGCGGTGCTGCTGCTCGTGCTGCCGGCCGACGCCTTCGAGACGGTCGTGCCGGTGCTGATCCTGCTCGGCCTGGTGCTGGTGGTCTTCCAGCCGCGGATCTCGGCCTGGGTCGCCCGCCGTCACGATGCCAAGGGCGGCCTGCCGGAGTCCGGCACGTGGTGGGTGTGGCCGGGCGTGCTGCTCGCCGGCGTGTACGGCGGCTACTTCGGCGCGGCCCAGGGCGTGCTGCTCATGGCGATCCTCGGGATCGGCGTCGGCGAGACCCTGCAGCGCCTCAACGCCGTCAAGAACGTGCTCGCCACGGTGGTCGGCACGGTCGCCGGCATCATCTTCGTCTTCGTGGCCGACGTCGACTGGTGGGTCGTGCTGCTGATCGGCATCGGCTCGGTCATCGGCGGTCAGCTGGGCGCCGGCGTCGGTCGCCGGCTGCCCCCGCTCGGGCTGCGCATCGCGATCGTCGTCGTCGGCACGGTCGCTCTGGCGGTCTTCCTGCTGGACTGATCAGGTCCGCACGAAGCCGACGACCCCGGACGCGACCGCCCCGAGCGCCGGTGCGATGACCCCCATGGCGGCCTTGCGCGTCACCACGCCCTCCTGCATGCCGAGGTAGCCCGTGGCCGCGTCGGCGGCGTCGACGAGGATGCCGACGCCGATCAGGCCACGCTGCGCCTTCCGGCCGCGCACGAGCAGGGTCACCACACCCAGGGCGACCTCGCGCGAGCCGAAGAGCCGGGTCATGTAGGCCACCTGCGGGTTGCTCGCCGTGTCGAGCTGGAACGTCCGCGCGGCGAACTCCGGGTTGGCGAGCGCCGTGGCGCCGACGGCGATCCGCCCGATGGACAGTCCGATCACAGGGTTCATGCGCTGCACCGTAGCGTTCGCCCGCCGACCGCGCCCGTGACAGGCTCGCTCCATGGACCTGTACGACGTGATGCGGTCGACCGCGGCCGTCCGGGAGTTCACCGGTGACCCGTTACCTGACGACACCCTGCACCGGATCCTCGACCACGCCCGCTTCGCGCCGAGCGGAGGCAACCGCCAGGGCACCCGCGTCATCGCCGTTCGCGACCGGCAGACGCGCGAGCGGCTGGCCGAGCTGAACAAGACCGCCGCGCGCCGCTACGCCGCCCAGATCCGGGCCGGGCAGAGCCCGTGGAACCCGCTCGAGCCGCCGGTCCCGACCGCCGAGGAGATCGCCGCCACCGACCCTCCGCCGCACCTGACCGAGTCGCTGCTGCGAGCGGACGTCGCGCTCGTCGTCTGTGTGGACCTCGGCCTGGTCGCCGCGATGGACCAGGACCTCGACCGCATCGGGCTCGTCAGCGGCGCCTCGGTCTACCCCCTGGTCTGGAACATCCTGCTGGCCGCGCGCAGCGAGGGCTTCGGCGGCACCATCACGACGATGGCCGTCGCCGAGGAGCCTGCCGTCCGCGACCTCCTCGGCATCCCGGAGCAGTTCGCCGTCGCGGCCGTCGTCCCGCTGGGCAAGCCGGCCAAGCAGCTGACGAAGCTGAAGCGCCGGCCGGTCGAGGAGTTCGTGACCCGCGAGCGCTTCGACGGCGAGCCGCTCTAGCGAACGCGGCCGTCCCGCGGACGGATGCGCGGGCTGAACCCCGGAGCCCGCGACGCCTGGTCGGACATCGTGATGAAGCTGCGGTCGTCGAGCCGTTGCCATCGGTAGCTCGAGACAGCCGCGCGAACCCAGCGCGGCGACCCCAGGCACCGTCGGGGCAGCTCCACCGTGATCCGGTCCGCCCACGTGTCCACCGAGGCGGACACCGGGCAACGTACATCCTCCTGCATGACCCAGTATCCGCCGCACTCGTCGAGGTCCTCCGCGTTCGGGGGCTCCGGCTGGTGCGCCAGGAACGTGCGGACACCCCAGGTGCCGCGCACCCGGCGGTTCTGGACGTCGAGGCTGTAGTCGCCGTCCGGCGTTCGGAGTGCGATCCAGAAGGCTGCCTTGCGTCCGCGACGAGCGTCTGCGATGCCCAGCACGACGCGCACGACCTGCTCGTCGTGCCGGACCTCGACCCCGGTGAGGTCGATCTCGGGGCGGTCGTAGGAGCCAAGGTCGCCCGCCGTCCCGCACGGCTCGGGGTCGATCGAGTACTCGAAGCCCGTGACGTCACCGGAAGGGTCGTCGGCGTGCCACACCTCGGCCGACGCGGCCGCCGGCAGAAGTGCGATGAGGGAGCAGGCGAGCGCGAGCGCCGCGATCAGTCGAGACACGAACGAATTCTCACCCACACGATCGGGCGGCGCAGACGATTGTCGGCGAAGTCGTGGATCGGCGCCCCGCGGCCGGCGGTCTCAGCCGACGTACGTCGACATCCAGAGGTCGAGCTCGGCGTACGCCTTCTCGCGTGGCTCGGGGAGCGACAGGATCACGTCGTGCCGGGCGCCGTCGATGGCGACGTACGTGACGTGGCTGCCGAGGGCGGTGGCCCACTGCCGGATCTGGGGCACCTCGAGGACGATGTCGAAGTTGTGGGCGTCGGGCCCCATCTCCTTGGGCCACCGCGTGCCCGACGACGACAGCACGAGCACCGGGCAGCCGACCTCGAGGCCGGTGTGCAGCTCGTCGTGGCCGAGCCGGATCGCTCGCAGCCAGCCGAAGGAGACGGGGAAGGAGTCGAGGGGCTTCCAGTCGGTGTTGAACGCCCACTCGCCGGCGTGGTCGGCGTGCAGGCTGCGGCCGTAGTGGCCGTCGATGGTGCGGGGGATCAGTCGCTTCGGTGCGCGCGCACCCACCTGCTTGACGATCGAGGTGCCGAGGCCGCGCACGAAGGCACCGCCCTGCATGTCCAGCCACGGCGAGTTCAGGACCATGCCGACCAGGCCGGGAGCGCGATCCTGGCGTCGCCGCTCGTTGGCCCACAGCGACACCACGAGGCCACCCGTGGAGTGCGCGCTGATGACGACGTGGTCGTGCTCGTCGCGGGCCGTGACGCGGAGGTACGCCGCGTCGAGCTCCGGGAAGTGCTCGCGCAGGTCGGTGACGAAGTTGGGCGTCTGGTGCGGCCGCAGCGAGCGGCCGTACTTGCGCAGGTCCAGCGCGTAGAAGTCGTAGCCGCGCGCGTTCCACCACTCGGCGTACGCCGTCTGGAAGAAGTAGTCGCAGAAGCCGTGGACGTGCAGCACCGCACGGCCGGTCGGCTTCGCGGCGCGGCGTACGACGAGCGTCGCGACGACCGGGCCCTCGTCGTCGGGCGGCAGGGTGATCGTCTCGGCGAGGTAGGGCTCGCCCAGCACGTCGGGGACCAGCTCGTCGAAGACGCTGCGGCTCATGGCGAGAGTCTCTCAGGACGGCGCAGCCGCAGGGCGAGGTCGGGGTGGTTCGTGGTCACCAGCCACGCGCGCCCGGTGCGCGTCCAGTGCCGCAGCGACGGGGCGGTGTCGACGGTCCAGACGAGCAGCGGCAGGCGGTGCCGGCGGGCGAACCGGGCGACGGTCAGCCGGGCGAGCCAGTGGTGGGCGACGACCAGGTTGGCGCGCGACTGCCCGTAGCGCCGACCCGGCCAGAGCTCCGAGATGCGGACGCGGATCTGCCGCAGCAGCGGCGACCCGGTGACCCCGCGGCCCAGCGACAGGCCCACCAGCAGGGCCGGAGCGTGCTGGTCGGACCAGTCGCGGACGGCCGCGACCGACCGGTCGTCGAGGGTGGTGACGACCAACCGGTCGGTGCCGAGTCGCGCGACGGCGTGCGCGACCGCGTCGACGACCCCGTCGTCGGTGAATTTCACGTCGAGGTGCGCGCGGCTGCGGCCGGCCAGCAGGCTGAGCGCGTCGTCGTAGGCCATCGCGTCCGGAGGCGGTACGTCGACCGGGTCGTGGTGGACCACGAGGGTGCCGTCGGCGCAGCGCTGGAGGTCGAACTCGACGTAGTCGACGCCGAGACGCACCGCGTCCTCGATGGCGTCGCGGGTCAGGCACCGGTGGGCGCTGACCAGAGTGGGGTCGTGACGGCGGTACTGCCTCATCGATCCTCAGCGTAGGCGGCCGCTGCCCGGACGAGTCCGGCGAGGAGGCCGACGTCGGCGGCCGTCTCGGGGTGCCACTGCACGCCGACGCAGAAGCGGTCGTCCTGCCCTTGTTGAATGAGCTCCATGGCCTCCAGCGTCCCGTCGGCGGCATGCGCGACGGCCGCGAACCCCGGGTGGGTGCGCACCGACTGGTGGTGGTGGCAGTTGACCGCGAGCCGGTCGCCGACCAGGCCGGCCACCCGGCTGCCGCCCGTCGTCGTCACGTCGATCGCCCCGAACTCGGCGCCGCCGGGGGAGTGCCGCTCGTGGTCGACGAGGTCGGGCACGTGCTGGTCGAGCGCGCCCCCTGCCCGCACCGCCATCACCTGCATGCCGCGGCACACGCCGAGCACGGGCAGTCCGACGGCGTCGGCCGCGTCGAGCAGCGCGATCTCCCACTGGTCCCGGTCGGGGCGCCAGCTCGCCGTGCGCGCGTGCGGCTCCTCGTCGTACCGGCCCGGGTCGACGTCCGCGCCGCCGCTGATCACGAGGCCGTCGAGCCGTGCGACGACGGCGTCGGCGGCCCCGACACCGGCCGTCGGCGGCAGCAGGAGGGGTACGCCGCCGGTCGCCTCGACGGCCTCGGCGTACTGCGTCGGGAGCAGGTCGGCGCGCTGCTCCCACACACCCCACGCCGCGACCTCGCGGTAGGTCGTGAGCCCGATGAGCGGTGCGGACATCAGAGTGGCGTGACGTACGCCCCGGAGATGCCGCCGTCGACCAGGAACGTGTTGGCGGTCATGAAGGACGAGTCGTCGGAGGCCAGGAACAGCACAGCCGCGGCCATCTCCTCGGGCTCGCCGAAGCGGCCCATCGGCACGTGCACGAGCCGGCGGGCGGCGCGCTCGGCGTCCTTGGCGAACAGCTCCTGGAGCAGCGGGGTGTTCACGGGCCCGGGGCACAGGGCGTTGACGCGCACGCCCTGACGGGCGAACTGCACGCCGAGCTCGCGGCTCATCGACAGCACACCGCCCTTGGACGCCGAGTAGGAGATCTGCGACGTCGCGGCGCCCATGACCGCGACGAACGACGCCGTGTTGATGATCGAGCCCTTGCCCTGCTCGAGCATGTAGGGGATCGCGGCCTTGCAGCACAGGTAGACCGACGTCAGGTTGACCTCCTGCACCTTGCGCCACGCGTCGAGGTCGGTGTCCAGGATCGAGTCGTCCTCGGGCGGGCTGATGCCGGCGTTGTTGAACGCGATGTCGACGGAGCCGTAGGCGTCCTTCGCGGTCCTGAAGAGCGCGTCGACCTCCTCCTTGGACGTGACGTCGACGTGTACGTACGTCGCGACACCCGGGCCGCCGAGCTCGTCGACGAGCTGCTTGCCGCGCTCGTCGTCGATGTCCCCGATGACGACCTTCGCGCCCTCGTCGACGAACCGCCGGACGGTGGCCAGGCCGATGCCCGAGCAGCCCCCGGTGACGACCGCGACCCGGTCCTGGATGCGTCCTGCCACTGTTGTGCTCCTCCGTAGGTCAATGAGCGATGAAGACGTTCTTCTCCTCGGTGAACGCCATGGGGGCGTCGGGGCCGAGTTCCCGGCCGAGGCCGGACTGCTTGTAGCCGCCGAACGGCGTCCAGTAGCGCACCGACGCGTGCGAGTTGACGCTGAGGTTGCCGGCCTCCACGGCGCGCGCCACGCGCAGGCCGCGGCCGAGGTCGGTGGTGTAGATCGACCCGGACAGGCCGTACTCGGTGTCGTTGGCCTTCGCCACCGCATCGGCCTCGTCGTCGAACGGCATGACCGCCACCACCGGGCCGAAGACCTCCTCCCGCCAGATCCGGGTGCCGGGGTCGTCGACGGTCACGACCGACGGCGGCACCCAGAAGCCGTCGCCACCGGGGGTCGATCCGGCGAACGCCACCGAGACCTCGTCGAGGTAGCCCGTCACCGTCGTCTTCTGGTGCGCCGAGATCAGCGGACCCATCTCCGACGCCTCGTCGCTCGGGTCCAGCACCCGGAGCGCGGTGACGGCCGGCTCCAGGTGCGAGAGGAACTCGTCGTACGCCGAGCGCTCGACGAGGATCCGAGAGCGCGCACAGCAGTCCTGGCCGGCGTTGTCGAAGACGGCGTACGGCGCGCTGGCCGCAGCCGCCGCGATGTCGGCGTCGGCGAAGACGATGTTGGAGCTCTTGCCGCCGAGCTCGAGCGTCACCCGCTTCACCTGCTCGGCGCAGCCCGCCATGATGCGCTTGCCGACCTCGGTCGACCCGGTGAAGCAGACCTTGCGGACCAGCGGGTGCGTCACGAACCGCTCGCCGACCACCGAGCCCTTGCCCGGGATGACCGTCAGCACGTGCTCGGGGAGCCCCGCCTCGAGGGCGAGCTCGCCGAGCCGGACCGCGGTGAGCGGCGTCAGCTCGGCCGGCTTCAGCACGACGGTGTTGCCGGCCGCGAGCGCGGGCGCGAGACCCCAGCCGGCGATGGGCATCGGGAAGTTCCAGGGCACGATGATGCCGACGACGCCGAGCGGCTCGTGGAAGGTCATGTCCACGCCGCCGGCCACCGGGATCTGCCGGCCGAAGAGCCGCTCGGGTGCGCCGGCGTAGTAGTTGAGGCAGTCGCGGACGTTGCCGGCCTCCCAGCGGGCGTTGCCCCAGGTGTGGCCCGCGTTACGGACCTCGAGCTCGGCGAGCTCGTCGACGTGCGCGTCGACGACGGCGGCGAAGCGGCGCAGCAGCCCGGCGCGCTCGCCGGGAGCCATGGCCCGCCACGCCGGGAACGCGGCGTGCGCGGCCTCGATCGCGGCGTCGGCGTCTGTCACCGACGCCAGGTGCACGTCGGTGACCGGCGTCGCGGTCGCCGGGTTGATGACGGTGTAGGTGTCGGGGGTGGTCACTACAGCCTCTCGAATCCGCGGAAGAGCTCCCAGTCGGTCACGGCCGCGTTGTACGCCGCGAGCTCCACGTCGGCCATGTTGACGTAGTGGTCGACGACGTCGTCGCCCAGGGCCTTCCGGGCGACCGTCGACGACGCGAACGCCTCGCGCGCCTCGCCCATCGTGTGCGGCACCCTCGGGCGCCCGGACGTGTAGGCGTTGCCCTCGAGGGCCGGCTCGAGCTCGAGCTCGCTCTCGATGCCGTGCAGGCCGCCGGCGAGCATCGCGGCCAGCGCCAGGTAGGGGTTCACGTCGGCGCCCGGGATGCGGTTCTCCATCCGCGCGCCGGCGCCGTGACCCACCAGCCGGACCGCGCAGGTGCGGTTGTCGAGGCCCCAGGCGATCGTGGTCGGCGCGAACGACCCGTCGGCGAAGCGCTTGTAGGAGTTGATGTTCGGCGCGTACAGCAGCGTGAAGTCCGCGACGGTCGCGAGCACGCCCGCGACGAAGTGGTCGTAGAGCGCGGTCCGCTCTCCGCGCTCGGCGTCCCAGAAGACCAGCGACCCGTCCCGGCCGCGCAGCGACAGGTGGATGTGGCAGGAGCTGCCCTCACGCTCGTTGTACTTCGCCATGAACGTGATCGCCTTGCCCTGCTGGGCTGCGACCTCCTTGGCGACGGTCTTGTAGACGACGTGGTTGTCCGCGGTCGTGAGCGCGTCGGCGTACAGGAACCCGATCTCGTGCTGCCCGAGGTTGCACTCGCCCTTGGCGCCCTCGACGTCGAGCCCGGCGGCGTACATGGTGTTGCGGATCGTCCGCAGCAGCGGCTCGATGCGGCTGGTGCCCAGGATCGAGTAGTCGACGTTGTACTGGTTGGCCGGCGTGAGGTCGTGGTAGCGCGCCGCGTGGGCGGCTTCGTACGTCGTGTCGAACACGATCAGCTCGAGCTCCGTGCCGGCCAGCGCCTGCCAGCCACGCTCGGCCACGCGGTCGAGCTGGCGCCGCAGGATCCCGCGCGGCGACTGGGTCACCGTCGCGTGGTCGGGCCACACGAGGTCGCACTGCACCATCGCGGTGGACGGCAGGTGTGTGAGGAGGCGGATCGTCTGCTCGTCGAGGACGAACTCCATGTCGCCGTACCCCCGCTCCCAGGAGGAGATGGCGTAGCCGTCGACGGTGTTCATGTCGACGTCGACGGCGAGCAGGTAGTTGCAGCCCTCGGTGCCGTGCCCGGCGACGACGTCGGCGAAGTAGCGGCCGTGCAGGCGCTTGCCCTGGAGGCGTCCCTGCATGTCGGTGAAGGCCACGACGACCGTGTCGATCGAGCCCGCCTCGATCAGCGACAGCAGGTGCTCCATCGAGAGGTGCCGGTCGTTGCGAAGTTCGGTCACCGGGGTCTCCTATCCCACGAGGCCGCGCAGCAGCGCGGCCGTGTCGTCGCAGTGCTCCTCCATCACCCGGCGCGCCCGCTCCGGCTTGCCGCCGACGATCGCCCGGACCAGTGCGGCGTGCTGCACGTCGGAGTGCGCGATGTTGGCGCTGAGCACCGGGATCGCCAGCAGCATCTCGTGGAGCGTGGCCTGCACCGAGGTGACCGCCTCGATCGCCCGGTCCGAGCCGGCGAGCGCGGCGACCGTCAGGTGGAAGCGCGAGTCGGCCTGCCGGTGCGCGGCCGGCCGGCGCGCGCCGGCCACCTCGGCGTGCGCCCGCTCGAGTCGCTCCCGGCGTACGCCGTCCGGCCGGTTGCGCGCGGCCAGGTACGCCGCCCCGGGCTCGACGATGCGCCGGTACTCGAGGGCGTCGAGCCAGTCCCTGCGCCGCTCGGGCGAGATCCGTGCGGCCGCCCGGGCCGACGGCGTGCGCGGCTTGAGGGTCACGACGGTCCCGCCCCCGCGGCCGCGCCGGGTCTCCACCAGCCCCGCCTCCCGCAGCGCGGCGATCGCCTCCCGCAGGGTCGCTCGCGAGACGTGGAGCATCGCCGCGAGGTCGCGCTCCGGGGGGAGCGTCGTGCCGAGCGGGTAGACGCCGAGCCGGATCGCCGTCGCCACCTGCTCGACGCACGACTCGAAGGCGTGGTGCCCGCGCACCGGCCGCAGCACCGCACCCGGCAGGTGCGGGTCCGGGGAAGCGGTCACGTCCACATCCTTCGTGCTGTGAATCGGTCGCGTCAATGACGAGAATGGTCTGAGTTCATACCATTTTTGCGTCAACGTCTTTACACCCCGTTCCGCCCGGGTCTAGCGTCCGATTCACGTCGCACGAACTCCTGAGGGGTGCCCGATGCCCGAAGCACACGAGCCCATCCCGACTCACCACGTCCCCGAGCTCAGCGAGGACGAGAAGCACCTGGCACGTCTCGGGTACAAGCAGGACCTGAACCGGTCCTGGTCGGGCTTCTCGAACTTCGCGATCTCGTTCTCGATCATCTCGATCCTGGCCGGTTGCTTCACGAACTTCGGCGCCGGCTTCAACAACGGCGGACCGATCTCGATCTCGTGGTCGTGGCCGATCCTCGGCGTCTTCATCCTGATCATCGGGTTCACGATGTCCGAGCTGGTCTCGGCGTACCCGACGTCGGGCGGCATCTACTGGTGGGCCTCGAAGCTGGGTGGCCCGGCAGCAGGCTTCTTCACCGGGTGGCTCAACCTGATCGGCCTCGTCGCCGTGACCGCCGGTGTCTCCTACGGCTGCGCGACGTTCATCGACCTCACGATCAGCACGTACTCCGAGTCGTTCGCCGAGGACTACTCGCTCACGCGGGTCTTCATCATCTTCGCGATCGTGCTGCTACTGGTGTCGGTGCTGAACATCTTCAGCGGGCACCTGATGGCGATCATGAACAACGTCTCCGTCTGGTGGCACGTCGTCGGCGCGAGCGCGATCGTCCTGGTGCTGCTCTTCGTGCCCGACCAGCACCAGAGCTTCAGCTACGTGTTCACCGAGCGCTTCAACAACTCGGGGTACGTCGACGGCAGCACCACCAGCCTGGCGTTCTGGTTCGCGATCGTGCCCTTCGGCTTCCTGCTCACGCAGTACACGATCACCGGCTTCGACGCCTGCGCCCACCTGTCCGAGGAGACCGCCTCGGCCTCGACGGGCGCCGCGAAGGGCATCTGGCGGTCGATCTTCTACTCCGTCCTCGGCGGCTACATCCTGCTGCTCTGCGTGGTCTTCGCGATCCCGGACAACGCGGAGGGCGCCCCGGACAACGCCGGTGTCGGCGGCGGCGGCGTCGCCTACATCTTCGTGAACTCGCTCGGCACCAACTGGGCGACCCTGGTGCTCTTCATCTCGGCCTCGGCCCAGTTCTTCTGCGCCACGTCGTGCATGACGTCGGCGTCCCGGATGACCTTCGCCTTCAGCCGCGACGGCGCGATCCCGGGATCGCCCGTGCTGCAGCGGCTGACCGCCGCCCGGGTCCCCGCCAACGCCGTCTGCTTCGTCGCCGTCTTCGCCGCCATCGTCACGCTCCCCGCACTGATCGAGGTCAACATCGGCACGCCCGAGGCGCCGCTGATCATCCCGGTCGCCTTCTACGCGGTCACCTCGATCGCGGTGATCGGCCTCTACCTCTCCTTCGCGATCCCGATCTGGCTGCGCTGGAAGCTGGGCGACAAGTTCGAGGTCGGCACTTGGAACAACGGCTCGAAGTACAAGTGGATGAACCTCATCGCGGTCGCCGAGATCGTGATCGTGACGCTGTTCCTGATGATGCCGTCGCTGCCCGGCGGCAACCCGTTCAGCGACGCCGCGGACTTCGAGTGGAAGTACGTGAACTACGCCCCGATCGTCACGCTGGGCACGCTCCTCCTGCTCACGATCTGGTGGCACGCCTCGGCGAAGCACTGGTTCAAGGGCCCGAAGCACACGATCGACGAGGCTGTCATCGAGGCGTTCTCCGACTGAGCGGTGGGTGACGCTGCACCGGCGCTGGATCGCCTCGCCTGCCTGGCGGGGCGGTCCTGGCGTGTCTCGGACCTGCCCGGCGGACTGACCAACCGCAACCTGCACGTCGTCACCGACGACGGCGACCTCGACCTCGTCGTGCGCTGGTCGCTCGGCGACGCGACCCTGCTCGGCATCGACCGCGACGCGGAGGCGGCCAACACGGCGTCGGCGGCCGAGGCCGGCGCCGGGCCGCGGGTGGTCGAGTACCGGCCCGAGCTGTCGCTGCTGGTCATCGAGTTCCTGCCCGGGCATTCCCTCGAGGACCCCGACTTCGACGACCCCGAGGTGCTGCGGCGGGCTGCAGAAGCCAACCGGCGGCTGCACGCCGGGCCGAGGTTCGCGGGCGGCTTCGACATGTTCGCGCGGCAGGCGACTTACCTGCGCACCCTGCGCGAGCAGGGCTACTGGCTGCCGCCGGAGTACGACGACCACGCGCCCGCGTGGTCCGACGTACGACGCGCGCTGACGTCCACCCACCCGCCGACGGTGCCCTGCAACAACGACCTGCTCGCGGCCAACTTCATCGACGACGGCACGCAGGTGTGGCTGATCGACTACGAGTACTCCGGCAACAACGACCCGTGCTTCGAGCTCGGCAACACCGCCACCGAGTGCAACTTCTCGGCCGACCAGGTCGAGGCGTACGCCGCGGCGTACTTCGGAACCCTCACACGAGCGGACCTGGCGCGGGTCCGCCTCCAGATGCTGTGCAGCGAGTACGGCTGGGCCCTGTGGGGCTTCATCCAGGCCGCGGCCAGCCCGATCGACTTCGACTTCCGGCAGTGGGGCCTGGATCGCTTCGAGAAGGCCGCCGCCACCTTCGGGTCGCCCGCGCTCAAGCAGCTCCTGGAGGACGTCGCGACGTGACCGACCTTCCCTCCCGCGCCCGCGTCGTGGTCGTCGGCGGCGGCGTGATCGGCTGCTCCGTCGCCTATCACCTGACGAAGCACGGCTGGACCGACGTGCTGCTGCTGGAGCAGGGCACGCTGTCGTGCGGCACGACCTGGCACGCCGCCGGCCTGGTCGGGCCGCTGCGCGCATCGGAGAGCGGCACTCGGCTGGTGCAGTACTCCGCCGAGCTCTACGCCTCGCTGGAGGGCGAGACCGGGCTGGCCACGGGCTACCGCAACGTCGGTGGCGTGATCGTGGCGCGCACCGAGGACCGGATGGTGCAGCTGCGACGTACCGCCGCGAACGCCGCCGCCTACGACCTGCCCTGCGAGCTCATCACGCCCGAGCGCGCCGCGGAGCTGTGGCCCCCGATGCAGGTCGACGACCTGCTCGGCGCGATCTGGCTGCCGGGCGACGGCAAGGTCAACCCGTCCGACGTCACGCAGTCGCTGGCGAAGGGCGCGCGGCAGGGCGGCGCGCGGATCGTGGAGCGGGTGCGGGTGACCGGCTTCCCCGTGTCCGACGGACCGACGGGTCGGCGCGTGACCGGCGTACGCACCGACCTCGGCGACGTCGAGGCAGAGGTGGTCGTCAACTGCGCCGGCCAGTGGGCGAAGGCGCTCGGTGACCTGGTCGGCGTCACGGTGCCGCTGCACTCGGCCGAGCACTTCTACGTCGTGACCGAGGCCGTGCCGGGCACGCATCCCGACCTGCCGATCATGCGCGACCCCGACGGCTGGACCTACTTCAAGGAGGAGACCGGCGGGCTGGTCGTGGGCGGCTTCGAGCCCGAGGCGAAGCCGTGGCGCTCGCCCGACGACCTGCCCCACCCCTTCGAGTTCCAGCTGCTCGACGAGGACTGGGACCACTTCTCCGTGCTGATGGACGAGGCGCTGGTGCGCGTGCCGGCGCTCGAGACGACCGGGATCCGGAAGTTCTACAACGGGCCGGAGTCGTTCACGCCCGACAACCAGTTCCTGCTCGGCGAGGCGCCGGAGCTGCGCGGGTTCTTCGTCGGGGCGGGCTTCAACTCGGTCGGCATCGCGTCCGCCGGTGGTGCCGGCCGGGCGCTGGCGGAGTGGATCGTGGCGGGGGAGCCGCAGGACGACCTGGTCGCGGTCGACGTACGCCGCTTCGCGCCGTTCCAGGCAGACAACGACTGGCTGCGCTCCCGGGTCTCGGAGGTGCTCGGGCTGCACTACGCCGTGCCGTGGCCCAACCGCGAGCTCGAGTCCGGGCGCCCGCAGCGCACCTCGCCGCTGCACTCCCGGCTGGCGGCGGCAGGTGCGGCGTTCGGCACCCGGATGGGGTGGGAGCGGGCGAACGTCTTCGCGCCCGCACTCGAGTACACCTGGGGCAAGCCGACCTGGCTCGACGCCTGCGCTGCCGAGCAGCGGGCGACGCGGACCGACGTCGCCGTCTTCGACCAGACGTCGTTCTCCAAGTACGCCGTCAGCGGGCCGGACGCGCTCGCCGGCCTGCAGTGGGTGTGCGCGGCTGACGTCGACGTGCCGGTGGGGAGCTGCGTCTACACCCCGTTCCTCAACGAGCGCGGGACCTACGAGGCCGACCTGACCGTGACCCGCACCGGCCCGGACTCCTTCCTGCTCGTGTCGAGCTCCGCGACGACGGTCCGCGACCTCGACTGGCTGGCGCGCCACGGCGTAGCCGCCGAGGACGTCACCGAGGCGTACGCCGTGCTGGGCGTGATGGGTCCGCGCTCGCGCGCGTTGCTCTCGGGGCTGTCCTCGGACGACTGGTCGGAGGAGGGCTTCCCCTTCGCGTCGAGCCGTGAGGTCACCGTCGCCGGCGCGACCGTGCGGGCGACCCGGATGACCTATGTGGGCGAGCTGGGCTGGGAGCTGCTGGTGCCGGTCGGCGACGCGTGCCTCGTCTACGACGCGGTGCGGGCGGCCGGCGCGAGCGACGCCGGCTACTACGCGATCGAGTCGCTGCGGCTCGAGAAGGGCTACCGCGCCTTCGGCCGCGAGCTGACGCCCGACTTCGGCCCGGTCGAGGCAGGGCTGGTGTTCGCCACTGCGCTCAGGGGAGCGAAGGCCTTCCTGGGCCGCGCAGCTCTCGAGGCCCACCGCGCCGCGCTCGCCGCCGGCGGACCGCGCCGACGCTTCGTGTCGCTGGTCGTCGAGTCACCGGAGCCGATGCTGTGGGGCGGCGAGCTGCTGCTGCACGACGGCGCCCCCGCCGGTCAGGTCACCAGCGCCGCCTGGGGCGAGACCGTCGGTGCCTGCGTCGGCCTCGGCTACCTGCGCCACGACGGCCCCGTCACGGGCGACTGGCTCGCCTCCGGTGACTTCGAGGTCGACGTCGCGGGGGAGCGGTACGTCGTACGCCCCTCGCTGAAGGCGCCGCTCGCCTGACCTCCCGTCAGGGACGCGAAATCGCACACACAATCGGAACCGACCCGTAACCATCGGCGCCGGATCAGGTTGACGCGTTGGTTCCGGGCCGTGCGTGCGGCCCCCGACGTCGGAGGTGCGATGAACTTCTCTCGGAGCAAGCATGGCCTGGCGCTCGCCAGCGCGGCGGTCGTGGCCAGCCTGTCCTGCGGCCCGCTCGCGGGTGCCGCGGTGGCCGTCCCCACCGACCCGCCGGCCGATGCCCCGGCCGGCCCCGCCGGGACGAACCCGCAGGCGAGCACGACGGCTCAGCAGGCCCACGCCGAGAACGAGGCCAGGCAGGAGATCCGGCAGCAGGAGAAGGACGCCCGGAGCGACGCGAAGCAGGACGCCGCAGCCGTCGACGAGGACCAGGCCGACACCCAGTCCCCGGGCAAGGCGAAGGGCAGGGACCGGGACAAGGGCCAGGGGAAGGCCAACGGCCCGGCGAAGGACGCACCGGCCGCCGATGGCGCCCCCGCGAAGGCCGATCCGCCGGGCAACAACGGCACCGTGAAGATCGCCGCGCCGTCCGACGCCGTCGGGCACCCGAGCAACAACCCGCACCCCGGCTGCAGCCTGGTCGTCGAGTGGTTCGGCTACGACGCGGGCGCGGACGTGCTCTCGACGGTCACGTTCGCCCCCCAGGCTCCCACCGGGGAAGTCAGCATCGGTGGCGCGGACCCGAGCCAGGTGTTCGTCGGTGGCGACCAGGCGGGCGGAGGCACCGACCTCGACGGCCGCCAGGCCTACCAGCTCACCTTCAGCGGCGGCGCCCCCCACGCCCAGCAGGGCTACCACGTCAAGGTGACCGTGGCGACGCCGTACTCCTTGGGCAACGACACGAAGACCAAGGTCTTCTGGGTGGAGCCCTGCACCGCGACGGCCGCAGCCCCCGCGGAGGCGCCTCCGAGCAGCACGGAGACGCTGACCCCGACGCGTGACGTCGGTGGCTCCAGTCAGTCGGCGAGCCGGACCCCGGACACGAACACCCCGGACACGAACACCCCGGCCGCGGACACGCCGGGCGGGGGTGCCGGCGAGCCGGAGGAGCCCGCGATCCCCACGGTCATCGACGCCGGCGAGGTCGCGGACGCCCTGCCCGAGTGGGCGCGCTCGCCGCTCCCGCTGGCGCTGCTCGGTGCAGGAGTCGTGCTGGTCGGAGGTGCGGCGGCCGTACGACGGTCGCGTGCCTGACCGACTCCGGGCCGTCGTCGCGGTCATCGGTCTCGCGCTGGTGGCCGCCGGCGGCGTCTGGTGGACGGGAGCCGACCAGCCGGGCACCCGGGCGGCGCCCGGAGCCGGGGAGGTCGCCGGCCCCGCCCGGCCGCAGACCGGCACCACGGCCAGGCCGGTCATCGCGCGCCCGACGCCCGGCGCACCCCGGCGCCTCGTGATCCCTGTGCTGGGTGTCGACGCACCGGTGGTCCCGGTGCGCGCGCCGGGGCGCACGCTGGTCCCGCCGCAGGACCCGGGCCGCCTGGGCTGGTGGGCCGACGGCGCCCGTCCGGGCGCGGCCGAGGGCAGCGCACTCGTCGCCGGGCACTCGGTGCACGACGGTGGGGGCGCCCTGGACGATCTCGAGCACCTGGGTCGTGGCGACGCGGTCGTCGTCAGGACCGACCGTGGCCGGATCGGCTACGAGGTGCGCCGCGTCCGGGTCTACAGCAAGGGCCGCGTGGCCGAGGACGCCGCCCGGCTCTTCAGCCAGGACGTCCCGGGTCGCCTGGTGCTGGTGACCTGCGAGGACTGGGACGGCGCGCGATTCCTGAGCAACGTCGTCGTGGTCGCGACGCCCCGCCGCTGACCGTTCAGCCCTTCACGGCGCCTTCCAGCCCACCGCGCAGGAACAGCCGCTGGAACACCAGGAAGAAGGCGATCGGCAGCGCACACGAGATCAGCAGGGCGGCGAGGACGACGTCGAGCTCGGTGACGGCGGCGAGGCGGGGGAGCCGGACGGAGAGCGGCTGCTTGGCCGGGTCGGGCAGCACCACCAGCGGCCAGACGAAGTCCTTCCACGCCGCCAGGACGGCGAAGACGGACACCACGCCGAGGACCGGCCGCGACATCGGCAGGACGATGCTGAAGAACAGCCGGAAGTCACCGCACCCGTCGACCCGCGCCGCGTCGATGATCTCGCGGGGCAGGTTGTCGAAGAAGCGCTTCACCAGGGCGACGTTGAAGGCCGAGGCACCCGCCGGCAGGAACGCGCCCCAGAACGTGTTGACGAGGTTCCAGTGGGTGAAGGGCATGTCGAGCACGGTCAGGTAGAGCGGCACCAGCAGCACCACCGCCGGCACGAACATCGTCGACAGCACGAGCCCGTAGATCACCTTCGATCCCCACGGGCGCAGGACCGACAGCACGTAGCCGCCCGTCACCGCGACGACCATCTGCGTCGCCCAGGAGCCGAGCGCGATGACGACGGTGTTCCAGAAGTACAGCTTGAGGTCGATGTCGACCCAGGCGGTGCGCAGGTTCGCCCAGTCGACACCGTTCGGCCACAGCGACAGCGGGTCGCGCAGGGTGTCCTGGGTCGGCGTGATCGCCGACTTGGCGAGCCACAGGATCGGGCCGAGGCAGACGATCAGCAGGAAGACCAGCAGCCCGCCGTTGATCACGGCGCGCGTCAGTCGCGTGGCCGGCCGCCGGCGCTCGAACGCGGACGTGATCGTGCGCGTCTCGCCCTCCGGCGTCGTACGGCGACGGCGCCGGCCGGCGCGCGGGGGTTGTCCGGCCAGGTCGGGCTCAGGCTCCGGCTCGACATCGGGCGTGTGCTGGACGAGGGTGCTCACTCCGACCACCTCCGGGTCAGGCGGAAGTAGACGACCGACATGACCGCGAGGGCCCCGGCGAGCATCAGGCTCAGTGCGGTGGCCTTGCCGTAGTCGCCGCCGGTCGTGTTGGCGAACGCGTAGTCGTAGACGAGCAGCAGCACCGTCAACGTGGCGTTGTCGGGCCCGCCGTCGGTGAAGAGGTAGGGCTCGAGGAAGACCTGCGAGGTGCCGATGATCTGCAGGATCAGGGTGATCAGCATGATGCCCCGCATGTGCGGCAGGGTGACGTGCCAGACCTTGGCGACGATCCCGGCGCCGTCGACCTCGGCGGCGTCGTACAGCTCGGGCGGCACGGAGACGAGTGCGGCCAGGTAGATGATCACGGTGCCGCCGGCGGCCGCCCAGGTGGCCTCGAGGACGAGCGACGGCATCGCCCACGACGGGTCCTCGAGCCAGGGCACCGGCCCGAGCCCGAACCACCCGAGGATCGTGTTGAAGACGCCGGTCGGCTCGGCGTCGTAGAAGAACCGCCAGAGCAGCACGGCGACCGCGGGCGGGACCACCACCGGCAGGTAGGCCAGCATCGAGTAGAGGCCCCGTGCGCGCCGGATGTCGCTCATCACGACCGCGAGGAGCAGCGGCACCGGGTAGCCGATGACCAGCGCCAGGAGCGCGAACCACAGCGTGTTCTGGACGGCGGTCCCGAGCAGCGGGTCGTCGAGGACGGCGCGGAAGTTGTCCAGCCCGACGAACTCGGCGGGCGTCACGAGGTTGGTCTGCTGCAGGCTCATCACGAACGACCGGGCGATAGGCCACCACGAGAACAGGCCGAACACCAGCAGCATCGGCAGCAGGAACACGAGCGTGGCGACCGAGCCACGGGCGCGTGCCAGGAGCGAGGACATGAGCACCTTTCGCGAGTGGATGCGAATGGAGTCCGGGCCGACCGGTGTCGTCGAGGAGAGCCACCGGCCGGCCCGGAGATCGGTCAGCCGAGCAGGGCCTGCGCCTTCTCGTCGGCCTCGGCCAGCAGCGCGTCGATGTCGGCGCCCTCGTCGGTCAGCACCTTCTGCACGACCGAGTCGAGGATCGCGTAGACCTCCTGCGTGTGGGCCGCCGGCTCGGGCACGAGCGCCTGGTCGAACACGCCCTCGGTGAACGACGTCATCTGGTCGCGCGGCACGTTGACGTACTCCGCCTTGGCGTCCTCGACGGTCTGCCACGTCTCCTCGTCGAAGATCGGCAGGGTCGGGGTGCCGATCGGCTGGTCGCTCTCGGCGAGGACCTTCGCGTCGGCGACCGCGGCCTCGGGGTCGTAGTTCTTGCGCTCCCGGTAGAAGTCGTTCCACTTCACCGCGGCCTCCTGCTCCTCCGCCGTGGCCTTCGCGCTCACGGCCGCGACCGAGCCGCCGCCGAGGATGCCGGCTTCGGAGCTGTCGCCGAGCGGCAGCGCCGCGAGGCCGTACGACGCGGAGTCGACCTGGTTGGTGGTCACCAGGGCGTTGTAGACGTCCGATCCGGACATGTACATGCCGACCTTGCCGGCGGCAAACGCCTCGTTGATCGTGCCCCACTCGAAGTTGGTGTTCTTGCCCATCGAGTCGTCGTCCCACCGCATCGACTGCAGCAGCTCGAGGCCCTCGCGGGTCGCGTCGTTGTCGATCGAGGCCTCGGTGCCGTCCTCGGACTCGATCCGGCCACCGAGTGCGTAGGTGAGCGTCGTCAGCATCCAGCCGCCGGTGTTGTTGGTGGACATCTGGACGTAGCCGGCCTTGCCGGTGGCGTCAGCGATCGCGTCGGCGGCCTCGCGGACCTCGTCCCAGGTGGTCGGCGGCGAGTCGGGGTCGAGGCCTGCCTGCTCGAACAGGTCGCGGTTGTAGTGCAGGCCGACGCCGTACACGTCGGTCGGCAGGCCGTAGATCTTGCCGTCGGTGCCCTGCGCGGCCGCGAGGACGCTGGGGTTGAAGTCCTCGGCGTACGGCAGCTCGTTGACGTACTCGGTGACGTCGGCGATCTGCTGCCGCTCGGCGAGGCCCTTGGTGTCGGTGAAGGGCACCCGGAACGACGTCGGCAGCTGGTTGCCGGCGAGCTGGGTGGCGAACGTCTCGGCGTTCCACTCCCACTCCACCGGCTCCACGACGATGTCGGGGTTGTCCTTCATGAACGCCTCGGCCTGCTTCTCGACCGCGTCGATCGTGCCCTGCTCGTCGCCGGGCCGCCAGCCCTCGACGGTGATGTGCACCTTGCCGTCGCTCTCCTGTTCCTGGTCGTCGCTGCCGCAGGCGGCGGCGAGCACGGACACGGTGGCGAGGGAGGCGATGGTCGCCAGCGCGGTGAGGCCGCGCCGTCGGTGGTTCCTCATGGGTGACTCCTTGGTGGACGACCCGGGTCTCCGGGCCGAGCGGGGTGGATGTGGTGATGCGGGTGGTGCGGGCTGGTCAGCCGAGGTCCAGCCAGGCCGTGGCGTCGGCCGGGAGCCGTCCTCCTTCCAGCGGTGCGCTGCTCAGCAGGACCTGCGCATGGCGCGGCAGGTCGACCGGGCCGCCCGAGAACGCGGTGACGGAGACGAAGCGCTCGCCGCGGCCGAACGCGATCACGTCCGGGCCGAGGTCGAGCCAGGCGAACCGACCGCCGCCGTCGCCCGAGCCGAGCTCGGGCCGGTCCCGGCGCAGCCGCAGGGCGGCCCGGTAGAGCGCCAGCATCGAGCCGAGGTCGCCGGCCTGGGCTGCCGCGGTCCGGTTGCCCCAGCCGGCGGGCTGGGGCAACCAGGTGCCGACGAGCCGCGGGCTGAAGCCGTACGGCGGCTCCGTGCCCGACCACGGGAACGGCACGCGACAGCCGTCCCGGCCGGGGTCGACGCCTCCCGAGCGCGCGTGCATCGGGTCCTCGACGCGGTCGGGCGGGATGTCGGCCTCGGGGAGGCCGAGCTCCTCGCCCTGGTACAGGTAGAACGCCCCGGGCAGCGCCATCGCGAGCAGCGCGGCCGCACGGGCCCGCCGGGTGCCGAGCTCGAGGTCGGTCGGCGTGCCGAACCGCTTGGTCTCGAAGGCGAACGCGGTGTCCTCGCGGCCGTACCGCGTCACCGGCCGCGTGACGTCGTGGTTCGAGAGCACCCAGGTGGCCGGGGCGCCCACGCGGTCGTGGACGTCGAGCGTCTGCTCGATGGAGACGCGCAGCGCCTTGGCGTCCCAGGGCGAGGCCATGAAGTCGAAGTTGAACGCCGAGTGCAGGACGTCCGGGCGCAGGTAGCGGGCGAACCGCTCGGCGTCGGGCAGCCAGATCTCGCCGATCAGCACCCGGTCGGGGCCGTAGGTCTCCGCGATGCGGCGCCAGGACCGGTAGATGCCCTGGAGGTCCTCGCGGTCGACGTACGGGTGCTCGCCGTGGTGCGGGGTGCCGGGCACCTCGGGGAGCCGCTCGTCCTTGGCGACCAGGGCGGCGGAGTCGATGCGGATGCCGGCGACGCCTCGGTCGAACCAGAAGCGCAGGATCTCCTCGTGCTCGATGACGACGTCCGGGTGGCCCCAGTTGAGGTCCGGCTGACCGGGCGCGAACAGGTGGAGGTACCACTGCTCGGGTACGCCGTCGGCCCTGACGACCCGCGACCACGCGGGGCCGCCGAACTCCGAGGTCCAGCCGTTGGGCGGCAGCTCCCCGTGCTCGCCGCGTCCGTCGCGGAACCAGAACCTCTCGCGCTCCGGCGCTCCCGGCCCGGCGTCGAGCGCGGCGCGGAACCACGTGTGCTGGTCGGAGACGTGGTTGGGGACGACGTCGATGATCGTGCGGATGCCGACGGCGGCGGCGTCGCTGATCAGGGCCTCCGCCTCGGCGAGGTCGCCGAAGAGCGGGTCGATGGCGCGGTAGTCGGCGACGTCGTACCCGCCGTCGGCCATCGGGGACGGGTACCACGGGGTGAACCAGAGGGCGTCGACGCCGAGACCGGCCAGGTAGGAGAGCCGGGTCCGGACGCCCGCGAGGTCACCGGTCCCGTCGCCGTTCGCGTCGGCGAAGCTGCGGGGATAGACCTGGTAGATGGCGGCTCCGCGCCACCAGTCGCGGCCGGCGGCGTCGGGGTCGGTCAGGTCGGGGGTGGTCACGCGCAGCGGCCTCGGCTTTCCCGGTCGGTGCACCACGGCACCGGCGGGTCCGGCCGGCTGTGGCGGTCGTCACGGACGGGACGACGGCCGGAACGCTAGGAGGGCTTGCAGGTCGCTGCAAGAACTCGACAGGACGTAATTACCTTCCAGATCCTGCAAGCGACGACGCCGCGCTTGCGGGCCGGGTGGACCTCCGCACCACCAGCTCCGGCTCGAACAGCAGCTCGTCGCCGGTGGGCTCCTCGCCGCGGAGCTGCGCCAGCAGCGCGGTCACGGCCGCGCGGCCCATCGCCTCGATCGGCTGCCGGACGGTGGTCAGCGGCGGCTCGACGGCCGACATGAAGGCCGAGTCGTCGTACCCGATGACGGACACGTCCTCGGGGACCCGGAGGCCGGCCCGCCGCACGGCCTTGATCGCGCCGAGGGCGAGCGGGTCGCTGGCGCAGACGAGCGCGGTAGCGCCGCGGCCGATCAGCCTCGTGGCCGCGGCCTGACCGCTCTGGAGCGCGAACTGGGTGTGGGCGACCAGGTCGTCGGCGAGCGGTGCGCCGTCGGCCGCGAGGGCTGCGCGGGCCGCCTCGAGCTTGCGGACCGAGGGCTGGTGGTCGCGCGGACCGAGGACGAACCCGATGCGCTCATGACCGAGCGAGCGCAGGTGCTCGAGGGCCTGCTCCACCGCGCTCGCGTCGTCGCACACGATGCGCGGGAAGGGGATGTCGTCGATGCCGGCGTTGAGCAGGACGACCGGCAGCTTGCGCCGCGCCAGGCGGCGGTAGTGCTCGTGGTCGGCCTCGGCCTGGCTGTAGAGCCCGCCCGCGAAGATGATGCCGGCGACCTGCTGCTGGTCGAGCAGCATGTCGACGTACGCCGCCTCCGCGCCCGCCTCGTTGATCTGGGTGCAGAGCACCGGCGTCAGGCCGTGCTGGGCGAGCAGCGACCCGACCACCTCCGCCAGCGCGGGGAAGATCGGGTTTTGCAGCTCGGGCAGCACCAGGCCGACGAGCCGGGCGCGCTCGCCGCGGAGCTTGGTCGGGCGCTCGTAGCCGAGCACGTCGAGCGCCGTGAGGACCGTCTCCCGGGTCGCGTCGGAGACCCCGGGCTTGCTGTTGAGGACCCGGCTCACGGTCGCCTCGCTGACGCCGGCGCGCGCCGCCACCTCGGCCAGTCGTCTCGTCATGCCGCCGACGGTAGCCGCTTTCGGCTGCAAGTGCGGGCTGGACGCTGCAAGAACTGGACAGCCATCTGCTGGAAGCGTCGCAAGATCCCGCACGACCTCGCGGCGCCCGTTATCGAAATGTGTCCTCCCGCCGGGCACCGGGCCAGACCGGCCACCGTGACCGGGGGAGCGAATGGGGGAGCGAATGGGGCAGATGCCCGCTGTGGGTGGCCCCGCCCGTACCGAACCCTGAACGGGCCGTCGGCACGAGGCCGGCGGCTCACACCAGGAGGAAGTGCCATGCAGAGGTTCCTGATCGAGCGGGAGATCCCGGGCGCCGGCGCGCTCAGCCCCGCCGAGCTGGCCGACATCGCCCAGGCGTCGAACGAGGTCGTCGAGTCGCTCGGGGTGCCCTACACGTGGGTCACCAGCTACGTCGCGGGGGACAAGATCTACTGCCTCCACGAGGCGGACGACGCCGAGGCCGTCCTCGAGCACGCCCGACGCGGAGGCTTCCCGGCCAACACGGTGTCGGTGGTCGCCAACGAGTTCGGCCCACACTCAGCCGCTCGCGAAGGGGTCTGATCGGGCCAGAGCCAGCGCGTCCGCGCCGTGTCACAATCCACGCCATGGGCGCGGACGCGCTGGAGCTGGCCGCCCTGCCGAGCGCTCTCACACCGTTCATCGGCAGGTCCTCCGAGCGCGCCGCACTCGCCGAGGTGGTCCGTGCGCACCGTCTCGTGACCGCTACCGGGCCCGGCGGCGTCGGCAAGACCCGCCTGTGCCTGGCGGTCGCCGAGGACCTGGCGGTCGAGCTCAGTGAGGGCGTCGCCTTCGTGGACCTGGTGACGGTGACCGACGGCGACATGGTGGTCGCCGCGATCGCCGACGCCGTCGGGGTGCCCGAGCGCGCCCGCGCCACGCGTCTGGAGGTGCTGACGGCGACGCTCCGGCACCGACGGGTGCTCATCGTCCTCGACAACTGCGAGCACCTGCTCGGCGGCGTGCGGACCGCGGTCACCGACCTGCTCGGCGCGTGTCCGGAGCTGCGGATCCTCGCCACGAGCAGGATCCGGCTGCTCCTGGCCGGCGAGACGGTGTTCGCCGTACCCGGGATGTCCGTCGACGACGGCGACGCCGTGGCCCTCTTCGAGGCGCGGATGGCGGCCAGCGGGGGCACCGGGTCGCTGACCGGCGAGGACGTCGAGACCGTGCGCACCATCTGCCGGCTGCTCGACGGGATGGCGCTCGCGATCGAGCTCGCCGCGGCGCGCGCGCCCAGCTTCGGGCTCGACGGTCTCGGTCTTGCCCTGCGCCGGGGCCACGACGTCCTCAGCTACGGGCACCCGACCGACGACCGGCACGGATCCCTGCGGGCCGCGGTCGACTGGAGCTACCACCTGCTCGACGAGGACGAGCAGGCGGTCCTCCGTGCGACGGCGGTGTTCGCGGCGCCGTTCGACCTGGCCGCCGCGGAGCGCGTGGCCGGCCGATCCGCGGCCGGACTGCTCGACGTGCTCGCCCTGCTCGTCGACTGGAACCTGCTGAGCCTGCGGCCGAGGTACCCGACGAGGTACCGGATGCTCGAGACCATCCGCCAGTACGCCGTCGAGCGGTCGGCCGAGCTCGGCGAGGTCGACGCGATCCGTGCCCGGCACCTCGACTGGTGCCGGGCGCGGCTGCGCGACCTGGTGGGCCGCATCCCCGGCGACGCCACGTGGTGCGCGGAGCTGGACCTCGTCGTCGACGACGCCCGCGCGGCCCTGGGATGGGCGGCGTCGCCGGAGATCGCCGACCTGCTGGCGACCGCGGTCTTCGAACGCGGTCGCCCCGGAGAGGCCCAGCAGCGCTTCGTCCAGGTCGCCGAGCTCACCGACTCGCCCGCCCAGCGGCACGAGGCACTCTTCCGGGCGGCGCGGGCCGCGCTCGCCAGGTACGTGGGCAGTGAGGCCGTCGAGCTGTGCGAGCGCGCGGCAACTGCGGCCGTGGAGGGCGGTGACGACGTCGCCGCCGGGCTGTACCTCTGTCACGTCGCGACGTGGTGGCACCGACACGAAGGCACGATGAACCGGCCGGCGGACGGTCTCGAGACCGACGCCCTGCTCGCCCGGGCGCGGGAGCTCGGCGCCGGCGCCCCGGACGTGGAGGCGGCGATCGTCGTGGCCGAGGCCGCGCGCGGCGACCGGCCCCGCGTCGTTGCCGACTCCCTGCACGCCGTCGACGTGGCGCGCTCCGTGGACGACCCGTTGCTGCTGGACAACGCCCTCGACCAGCTCTGCGCGGCGCACCTCGAGGCCGGTGACCTCGAACCGGCGTACGACGCGGTCGTCACCCGCTTCGCCGGGCTCGCGAGCGTGCCGGTCGACGCGGTCAGCGGCATGGACCATGCGGACGCCAGCCTCATGGGGGCGCACGTCTGCCTGGCGTCCGGGCTGCTCCGCGAGGGGCTCGCGCACGCCGACAACCTCGCCGCCCTGCCGTTCCTCCGCGAGGAGCCGCAGATCGGCCTGGCCCGGAAGCTCGAGCTCAAGGCGCTGGCGGGCCGGTTCGAGGACGTGCTGGTCGACGCCGTGGCGTTCCGCACCACCTGGGAGCGTGCGGGCCGACCGGTCGTGAACAACTTCGCGCCGTCGGCGTACGCCATCGCGATGGTGCTCGGCGTGCTCGGCGACGACGCCGGGCGCGAGGAGTGGGTGGCGCTGACGCGCGAGCTGTCGCGGGACCCGCGCGCCTGCGACGACCCCGACCTCGTCTGGCCGGCGGTCCTCGATGCCGTCCACCTGCTGCACCGCGGCCGGCCCGATCACGCCCTGGCCCGCCTGACCTTCCCACCCGACGTCCTGCCGCCCGGGCAGTGCTGGCACCAGCACCTCTGGCTGGCGTGGTACGCCGCCCTGTGGGCCGAGGCCGGCGTCCTGACGGACGCACCCGACCTCGAGGACCGGCTGGCTCGGGCCACTCGCGCCGCCCGCGGCAACGGGATCGCGGAGCTGATGATCGGCCGGGCCGCCGCGCTGGCGCGTGGTGTGACGGACGGCTTCGCGTCGATCGCCGAACGGTTCGAGGCGCTCGGCTGCCCCTTCCAGGCCGATCGCACGCGTGCCCTCGCCGGACCATCGGCCGCCGAGGCGGACGTGCCCGCGGTTCTCGCCGCCCTCAGCGCCCGGGAGCGCGAGGTGCTGGCCCTGGTCGCCGCCGGTCGCAGCAACCCCGAGATCGCCGCGGCGCTCTTCATCAGCCGCAAGACCGCCGAGCACCACGTGTCGAGCATCCTCACCAAGCTCGATGTGACCAACCGGGCGGAGGCGGCGGCGCTGGCCGGGCGGGTCGGAATCGGCGGCGCGTGAGCGTCCCGCAGGCAGCTCGCTGCGGATAGGTTCACCTCGTGGCCACGACCCCGACGACTGATCGGTCGAAGGGACGCGCCGGGTTCGTGACCGGCCGGGTCGCCGCGTGGCGCGCCGGGAGCTCCGGCGGCCAGGCGTGGGCGCTCGGCGCGCTGCTCGTCGGGGTCGGCCTCTCCCTCGTGGTCTCGCTGAGCCGCTACGAGCTGATGCCGCTCACGGCCTACTTCGTGTGGCTGCTGCTCGGCGCGATCCTGCTGCGCTTCCGGCAGCTGCTGGTGCTCTGCGTCGTGACCCTCGCCGCCGCACTCGTCGCCGTGGTCGAGGCGGGGCCCGTCACCGGGGTGCGAACCAGCGCCGCGATCTCGTTGGTGCTGGGCGTGCTGCTGCTCCTCTACCAGTCGAGCAGGAAGCGCAGCGGGCTGCCCGGCGGGCTCGGCGAGGCGATGCTGGCCGACCTCCGGGACCGGCTCCAGGCACAGGGCAAGGTGCCGCCCCTGCCGCCCGGCTGGGAGTCGCAGTCGGCGATGCTCGCCGCTCACGGCGCGGGGTACGCCGGGGACTTCCTCGTCGCCGACCTCGACGACCACGGTCGGCACCTCGAGATGATCCTCGTCGACGTCTGCGGCAAGGGCGTGGATGCCGCCACCCAGGCACTGCAGTTCGCCGGCGCACTCGGCGGCCTGATCGGGGCGCTGCCGCCGCAGGCGCTCCTCGAGGCGGCCAACGGGTTCCTGCTGCGGCAGCTCTCGGACGAGTCGATCGCCACCGCGGTGCACGTGATCGTCGACCTCGAGACCGGCGCCTACTCGATCACCAGCGCGGGACACCCGCCCGCCCTTCGGTGGTCGCACGGGACGCGGGAGTGGGAGGTGGACAACTCCCGGGGCACCGCGCTCGGCGTCACCCGCCGCCCGGAGATGCACAGCTCCACGGGCGTGCTGGACCCCGGCGACGCGCTGCTGTTCTACACGGACGGCGTCGTCGAGTCGCGGACCACCGCGCTCGACGACGGCATCGAGTGGCTGCGCGCCGCCGCGCGGGACGCCGTCGCCGCGGGCTTCGGGGGAGCGGCCCGGCGGATCGTGCGGCAGGTCCCGCGCGGCGACGACGACCGGGCGGTGCTGATCCTCACGCGCCAGTGACGGTCAACCACTGGAAGCTCAGGGGAGGGCGTGGCGCTGCTCGTCGGTGAGCTCGATCCAGACGGCGCGGGCGCTCGCCACGATCCGGCCGCGGTCGTCGAGCAGCGCGCTCGCCGTGTGGTGGGAGCGGCGCCCCGTGCGCCGGGTCCACCCGACCGCGACGTACCTCGCGTCGATCCGCACGTCGTCGATCCGGTGCACCGACAGCCAGCCGAGCAGCGCCATCCGGGAGGTCCCCTGCAGCGCCGACGGGTAGGACACGCAGTCGAGGGCGCCCCAGACCTGCGGGGCGGTCGCCAGCCCGTGCTCGGCGCCGTGCTCGGCGACCGGGAGGTACGGCGCCGCGAACACCGCCGGGTGGTTGTCGAGGGGACCGGGCGTCACGCCGAGGCCGTCGCGACGCTCGGGTCCGCAGACCACGCAGTCGGACAGCGCGTGCCGCACGTGCCGCCACGGGTGCCGCTCGCGGGCGCGGACGGCCTCGCCGTACGACGGGCGCAGCGGCGGCTCCTCGACGAACCTCTCGCCCGGCGCCACCGTCGCTACCACGGCGTCGCCGTGCCGCACGACGACCGAGCCGTCCGCATCGGGGAGGGCTTCGAGCGGCGTGTCGAGGGGGACCAGGCTGCGCAGGGAGACGACCGCGGGGCCGGACAGCAGGCCGGCGAGGACGCCGGCCGAGAAGCCGCCGTTGCCGAAGCCCACGGGTCCGTTCCAGCGGCCGTCGACGGTGACGTGGACGGGGACTGCAGGTGCGGATGTCATGGCACGAGTCCACCGCTCCGAGTGAGGTGTCCACATCGCCGCTCCCGGCCAGATACTGATGGCCCGATGCGGCCACGGTCCCGACCCCGGAGCCGGCCGGCGAGGCGGAATAGTCGGACCCGATCATCAGTTAGGGCGGGTGATTCGGATTTCAACAACCAGATCAGGGAGATGAGTGGCCATGCAGTTCGGCATCTTCACCGTCGGAGACGTGACGGCGGACCCCACGACGGGGCGGACGCCGACGGAGCACGAGCGGATCAAGGCCACGATCGAGATCGCGAAGAAGGCCGAGGACATCGGCCTCGACGTGTTCGCGACCGGTGAGCACCACAACCCGCCGTTCATCGCGTCCAACCCGACCGCGACGCTCGCCTACATCGGCGCCAAGACCGAGAACATCATCCTCTCGACCGCGACTACGCTGATCACCACCACCGACCCGGTGCTGATCGCGGAGGACTACGCGAAGATCCAGCACCTGACGGACGGCCGCGTCGACCTGATGATGGGCCGCGGCAACACCGGCCCGGTCTACCCGTGGTTCGGCAAGGACATCCGGCAGGGCATCAACCTCGCGATCGAGAACTACGCGCTGCTGCGCCGGCTCTGGAGCGAGGACGTCGTCAACTGGGAGGGCCGCTTCCGCACGCCGCTCCAGGGCTACACCTCGACTCCGCGGCCGCTCGACGGCGTCGCGCCGTTCGTGTGGCACGGCTCGATCCGCAGCCCCGAGATCGCCGAGCAGGCGGCGTACTACGGCGACGGCTTCTTCCACAACCACATCTTCTGGCCGGCCGGCCACACCCAGCAGATGGTCGACCTCTACCGCCGCCGGTTCGAGCACTACGGCCACGGCGCGTACGACGAGGCGATCGTCGGCCTGGGTGGGCAGTTCTTCATGCGGAAGGACAGCCAGGACGCGGTGAACGAGTTCCGCCCGTACTTCGACAACGCCCCGGTCTACGGGCACGGCCCGTCGCTGGAGGACTTCACGGAGGCCACGCCGCTGACCGTCGGCTCGCCCCAGCAGGTGCTGGAGCGCACGCTCGGCTTCCGCGACTACGTCGGCCACTACCAGCGCCAGCTCTTCCTGGTCGACCACGCCGGCCTGCCGCTCAAGACGGTCCTCGAGCAGCTCGACCTGCTCGGCGAGATCCTCCCCGAGCTGCGCAAGGGCATGGCGGAGGGCCGCCCGGCCAACGTGCCGGACGCCCCGACCCACGCCTCGCTCGTCGCCGCCGCTGGCGGTGCCAAGGACTCGACGGTGTACGCCGAGGCGGACAGCGCGACCGGCCACCGGGCCGAGGACGCCCCGGACATCACGGAGCAGGCTGAGGAGGTGACGGCATGACGTCGCTCGTCGTCGTCTCTGCGGGGCTCTCGAACCCGTCGTCGACCAAGCTGCTCGCCGACCGGCTCACCGCCGCGACGGTGGACGCGCTCGAGGACGTCGAGGTCACCCACGTCGAGCTGCGCGACCTGGCCCACCAGCTGACCGACCAGCTCCTGACGGGCTTCCCTGCCCCGGAGCTGGCGGCGGCCGAGGCGGCGGTCGCCGCGGCCGACGGGATCATCGTCGTGACGCCCGTCTTCTCCGCGTCGTACTCCGGCCTCTTCAAGACGTTCTTCGACGTCCTGGAGGCCGGGTCGCTCGACGGCACGCCGGTCCTGGTCGCGGCCACGGCCGGAACCGCCCGGCACTCGCTGGTGCTCGAGCACGCGCTGCGCCCGCTCTTCGCCTACCTGCACGCGATCGTCGTGCCGACCGGCGTCTTCGCAGCGACCGACGACTTCGCCGGCACCGACCTCGACGCGCGCATCAACCGGGCCGCCGGTGAGCTCGCCACGCTGATGGGCAAGGTCAAGCGGGTCGACGCCGCGACGAAGCGGCGCACGGTCGATGACGAGCTCGCCGAGCCCACGCCGTTCGAGGAGCTGCTGCGGAGGGCGTCGCAGGGCTGACGTGGTCGAGGACCCCACCGGGTCTCGACACGCGGGTCGCGACTTCGCAAGCTCAGTCGCGCCGCTTGCTCCTGCGTTGAGCCTGTCGAAACGACCACCAACAGCGAGTCCGCTGGCGCGTCCTCGCTCAATGCCGGTACGTCCCGTGGACGATCGCGCGGGCGGCGGTCTTGAACGCCAGGTTGAAGGAGACGACCGCGGGCGAGGCGTCGGAGTCGACGCCGAGCGAGTCCTCCTTCACGGCGTGCACCACGAAGAAGTACCGGTGCACCTGGTCGCCCTGCGGCGGCGCCGCGCCCATGAAGCCCTTCGCGCCGCCGTCGTTGCGGCACATGAACGCGTTGCCCGGCAGGTCGGCGCCCTCGGCGCCCGCGCCGACGTCCAGCGACGTGACGTCGGCGGGGAGGTCGACGAGCACCCAGTGCCAGAAGCCGCTCGGGGTCGGGGCGTCGGGATCGAAGCAGGTGACGGTGTAGCTCTTCGTGTCCGCCGGAGCGCCCTCCCACGACAGCTGCGGGGAGGTGTTGCCCTCGGCGGCCACCTGGTCGTCCTTCAGCGGCTGGCCGTCGGTGACGTCGGCGCTGGTCACCGTGAAGGACGGTACGGCGGGGAGCAGGTCGTACGGGTTCGGGCTCACCGGGCGGTCGAGGCTCATGGTGCTCCTATCGCATCGAGGCTGTCGGACCGAACCTAGTCCGGTCGGCGAACCCGTGCCCAGTGCCGGCCGGGCCCACACGGGATGATGTGCGGGTGGACGACTTCGCGACGTACCCCTCCGGCCTGCGCCTCGCCGACCGACGCGTCGTCGTGGCGGGCGGCGGCCACGTGGCCCAGCGGCGGGTGCCGGCGCTGATCGCTGCCGGGGCCGACGTGCACGTGGTGTCGCCGGAGGTCACCCCGGCGATCGAGGGCCTCGCCGGCGGCGGCGAGGTGACCTGGCACGCACGCGGGTTCGAGGCCACGGACCTCGACGACACGTGGTACTGCATCGCGGCCACCGACGACCACGACGTGAACGAGGCCGTCTCGGCGGCGGCGGAGGAGCGACGGGTGTTCTGCGTGCGCTCCGACGACGGCACCCGCGCGACGGCGTGGACCCCGGCCACCGGACGGCACGACGGCGTCACGGTCGCCGTGCTCTCCAACCGCGAGCCGCAGCGCTCGGCGCGGATCCGCGACGAGGTCGTCGAGCAGATGCGGGAGGGGACGATCGCGGCCCGCAAGCAGCGGGAGCGTACGCCGGGCGTCGTGCTCGTCGGAGGCGGCCCGGGTGACCCGGAGCTGATCAGCATCGCCGGCCGCAAGGCGCTGATGGACGCCGACGTCGTCGTCGCGGACCGGCTCGCGCCCCGCGAGCTGCTCGGTGACCTGTCCGCCGATGTCGAGCTGATCGACGTGGCGAAACTGCCGCGCGGCCGCAGCGCGCAGCAGGAGGAGATCAACCGGGTCATCGTCGAGCACGCTCTCGCCGGCAAGCGCGTCGTGCGCTTCAAGGGTGGCGACAACTTCGTCTTCGGCCGCGGCTACGAGGAGGTCATCGCCTGCCGCGAGGCGGGCGTGCCGGTCACCGTGATCCCCGGGCTGACCAGCCCGGTCGCCGTACCTGCCGTCGCGGGCATCCCGGTGACGCACCGGGGCGTCGCCCACGAGTTCACGGTGATCTCGGGCCACCTGCCGCCCGGCCACCCCGAGTCGCTCACGGACTGGCCCTCCGTCGCGTCCATGAGCGGCACCGTCGTGCTGATGATGGCGGTCGAGAACGCGCCCGCGATCGCCGCCGCCCTGGTGTCCGGTGGTCGCCCCTCGGAGACCCCGGTCGGGGTCGTCTGTGACGGCACGATGCCGGGGGAGCGGACCGTGCTCGCGACGCTCGGCACCCTGGCGTCCGTGCTCGAGGCCGAAGGCGTGCGGCCCCCGGCGATCATCGTCGTCGGCGCCGTCGTGGCACTGGCCCACCCGGAGGCCTTCGCCTGATGGCGACCCTGGTCGAGATCGCCGACCCGGCCGACCCCCGGCTCGCCGACTACCGCGACCTGCGCGACGTGTCGCTGCGCAAGCACGTCGAGGCCGAGCACGGGCTCTTCCTGGCCGAGGGGGAGAAGGTCGTACGCCGCGCGGTCCAGGCCGGCTTCCGGCCCCGGTCGTTCCTGATGGCGCCGCGGTGGGTCGACGGCCTCGCGCCCGAGCTGTCGTCCTCGGACGCACCCTGCTACGTCATGTCCGAGGCACTGATCGAGTCCGTGACGGGCTTCCACGTCCACCGCGGCGCCCTGGCGTCGCTCGAGCGGCTGCCGCTGCCGCCGGTCGCATCGGTGCTGGACGGCGCGCGGTCCGTGCTGGTGCTCGAGGACATCGTCGACCACACCAACGTGGGTGCGATCTTCCGCTCCGGCGCCGCGCTCGGCTTCGACGCGGTGCTGCTCGCGCCGCGCTGCGCCGACCCGCTCTACCGCCGCTCGATCAAGGTGGGGATGGGCGCGGTCTTCTCGACCCCGTGGACCCGCCTGCCCGACTGGCACGACGCGCTGCCGTCGCTGTCTGCCCTCGGCTTCACCACGGTCGCACTGACGCTCGCGCCCGACGTCGTACCCATCGAGGACGCCGTCGCCGGCCTCGACAAGGTCGCCCTGGTCCTCGGCTCGGAGGGGCACGGCCTCTCGCCCCGCTGGGAGCAGTCCGCCGACCGGCGGGCGATCATCCCCATGGCGGCCGGCATCGACTCGCTCAACGTCGCCGCCGCCACGGCCGTCGCCTGCTACGTGACAGCGCGGCGATGAGACCGGTCAGATCCACCGACGGAGCTTGAACACGGCCCACAGCGTCACGCTGACGACCACCATCAGCACCAGCGCGAAGGGGTAGCCCAGGCCCCAGTGCAGCTCCGGCATGTCGTCGAAGTTCATGCCGTAGACCGTGCCGACCAGGGTCGGGGCGAAGAGGATCGCGGCCCAGGCGGAGATCCGCTTCACGTCGTCGTTCTGCTCGATGCTCGCCTCCGACAGCGCGCGCATCTCCTCGTTCTGCCGCTGCGCGACCAGCGTCGCGTTCACGGTGAGGATGTCGCGGAGCAGCTGCCGGAAGCCGTCGACCTGCTCGGTGACCCGCGTGAGGTGGTCCTCGACGTCGCGCAGGTAGCGCTGGAGCTCCTCGTCGGTCTCGTACTTGTCGAAGCCGGCGGCGAGGCTCTCCAGCACGACCTCGAGGGGTCGGGTCGCGCGCTGGAACTCGATGACCTCGCGCGACAGCTCGTAGATGCGCCGCGACACCTGCGGGTCGCTGCCGAACACCTCGGTCTCGATCTCGTCGATGTCGTTCTCGAGGCCCGCCACCACCGGCAGGTAGCCGTCGACGACCCGGTCGACGATCGCATACAGGATCGCCTCCGGGCCGAGCGCGAGCAGGTCGGGGTTGCTCTCCAGCCGGCGGCGTACGGCGGCGAGGTCCGGCGACTCGCTGTGCCGGACGCTGATCACGAAGTCGGGTCCGACGAAGAGGTGCACCTCGCCGAAGTGCACCTCCTCGCGCGCGTCGTCGTAGTGCGCCGGGCGGAGCACGACGAAGAGCGTGTCGTCGTAGCGCTCCAGCTTCGGCCGCTGGTGGGCCTTGATCGCGTCCTCGACCGCGAGCTCGTGCAGGTCGAACTCGGCCGCCAGCGAGCCGAGCTCGTGCTGGTCGGGCCGGTAGAGGCCGATCCAGGCGACGGCGCCGTCGTGGTCGCGCAGGGACCGGTAGGTGTCGGCCAGCGACGTCGGGGAGTCGACCCGGTCGCCGCCGACGTAGATCGCGCTGTCGACGACGCTGACGCGGTTGCCGATGCGCTCGATGGCGAGCGAGGCACCCGGCGGCGCGGACGGCCGGCGGGCGCCGGGGCGGCGGACCCGGCCGGTCAGCGAGCGGATCGGCTTGAAGCTGCGATCGGACATGGGACGACCTCGGGGAGTGCGTGAACGGGACGGAGCGCGTGGTGACTGTCGCCTTGCACGGCTCTCACCTCCGTCCGGTCCGGGCCTCGTCCGACGACGAGAAGGCTACTACTGCGCCGGCCACTCGGGCGGGTAGTCGTCGGCGGTCTTGTCGTGCGCCTTCTGGAGCTTCTTGCGCAGCTTGGTCGGCAGCCGGTCGCCGAAGACGGTGCCCAGCGTGTGGTCGGTCTCGTGCTGGAGGCAACGGGCGAGCAGGCCGTCGCCGGAGAAGGTGACGGGCTCGCCGTCGAGATCGGTGCCGGTCACGGTCGCGAAGTCCGGCCGCGCGCACTCGACGAACGCTCCCGGGAGGGACAGGCAGCCCTCCTCGGCCTCGTCGAGGTGGCGGTCCCTGCCCTCGGGCAGCGTCAGCACCGGGTTGCACACCACGCCGATCGTGCGGCGACCGCTCTCGTCGGGGCAGTCGAAGACGAACATCGCCACGTCCTCGCCGATCTGGCACGCCGCGAGACCGACGCCGTCCGCGGCGTACATCGTGGCGACCATGTCGGCCGCGAGGCTGCGCAGCGTGTCGTCGTACGCCGTGACCGGCTGCTGGGGCCGGTGCATCACCGGCGTTCCCCACCGGGTCATGGGTCGGACGCTGCCGCCCTCGGGCAGGGGACCGTGGGGGGCGAGCGGCTCGTCGGACGCGGCGGTGGACATGGGGAGGAGCGTAGCCAGCGTGTGACCGGCTCCACGGTGCGGACCGTAGCGCCGCGTGTAACTCAGAGTTACATTTGCGTCATGTCCGCAATCACCTCCCTGGGCAAGAGCCTCAGGCCCGGCGGCAAGCACGGCCTCCCGACCACCGAGTCGCGGGACCCGATCGGGTACGCCGTCGCCGCCCTCACCCGGCTCGCCCAGAGCGACGTCCTCGACCGGCTCGGCATGCGCAAGCAGGCCGAGCACGCGGTGTTCACCGCGACGCGCGGTGGGTTCCGGACCCTGACCCGAGCCAGCCGCTCCTTCGACCGGAGCGGCAACAAGGACGCCCCCGGTGCGCGGCCGGCCGACGCCCCGCGCACCGGGGTCTTCGACCTCACCCCGTCCGAGGACGAGCAGATGCTCGTCGACGTCGTCACCGAGCTCGCCGCCGACGTGCTGCGGCCCGCCGCCGCGGACGCCGACGAGGCGTGTGCCGCCCCCGACGACGTGCTCAAGGCGGGCCTCGAGGTCGGGCTCCCGATCCTCGGCCTCCCCGAGTCGCTCGGCGGCATCGCGGAGGAGCGCTCCGCGGTCGCGGGCACCCTCGTCGCCGAGGCGCTCGCCCAGGGCGACCTCGGGCTCGCCGTCGCGTCCCTCGCCCCCGGAGCGGTGGCCACCGCGATCGGACTCTGGGGGACCGACGCCCAGCAGCAGACCTACCTGCCGGCGTTCACCGCTGACGGCGTGCCCGCGGCGGCCCTCGCGCTGACCGAGCCGACCGTGCTCTTCGACGCGCTGCGCCCGGCGACCACGGCCACCCGCACCGCCGACGGCTTCGTGCTCGACGGCGTGAAGTCGGCGGTCCCTCGTGGCGCCGACGCCGAGCTCTTCGTGGTCGGCGCGTCCCTCGACGGCCGGCCGGTCCTCTTCCTCGTCGAGGGCGGCGCCGCCGGCCTCGAGGTCGAGGCCGACCCCTCCATGGGCGTCCGGGCCGCCGGCCTGTGCAGGCTGCACCTGCGTGGCGTGACCGTGCCCGCGGACGCCGTGCTCGGCACGGCCGACGGCACGACGTACGCCGAGTGCGTGCGGCTCTCCCGCCTCGCCTGGTGCGCGCTCTCCGTGGGCGTCGGGCAGGCCGTGCTCGACTACGTCACGCCGTACGTCAAGGAGCGCGAGGCCTTCGGGGAGCCCGTAGCCCACCGCCAGTCGGTGGCCTTCATGGTCGCGAACATCGCGATCGAGCTCCAGGCGATGCGGCTGCTCACCTGGAAGGCGGCCTCCCGGGCCGCGGCCGGCAAGGACGTCGCCCGCGAGGTGGCCCTGGCCCGCAAGCTCTGCGCCGACAAGGGCATGCAGATCGGCCTCGACGGCGTGCAGCTGCTGGGCGGGCACGGGTTCGTGAAGGAGCACCCGGTCGAGCGGTGGTACCGCGACCTCCGGGCCATCGGCGTCATGGAAGGCGGTGTCCTGGTATGAGCGAGCGAAGCGAGCTCATCATCCAACACAGCGCGCGATGTGCCTCATGCGCGCACGGAGCGAAGCGAGTACGCGCATGAGCATCAACCTGGACAGTCCGAGGAAGTTCAAGCCGCTCGTCGGCCAGGCCCACCAGGTCGCGATGAACATGCTGCGGCCGATCTCGCGCAAGTACGACAAGGCGGAGCACGAGTACCCCAAGGAGCTCGACATGCTCGCCGCCATGATCGACGGGCTCTCCGAGTCCGGGGCGGGCGAAGGGGCGGGCGCGGCGGGCGTGAAGCGCTCGTCGGACGCCGACGACGGCTCGGTCAGGAACGGCGCCAACCTGGCCTCGGTGATGTCGATCGCCGAGATGTGCTGGGGCGACGTCGGCCTGCTGCTGTCGATGCCCCGCCAGGGCCTCGGCAACTCCGCGATCGCGTCGGTCGCCGACGAGGAGCAGCACGAGCGCTTCGACGGACTCTGGGCCTCGATGGCAATCACCGAGCCCGGGACCGGCTCGGACTCGGCCAACATCCGTACGACGGCCGTGCTCGACGGCGACGAGTACGTCATCAACGGCGAGAAGATCTTCGTCACCTCCGGCGAGCGCTCCGACGCCGTCGTGGTGTGGGCGACCCTCGACAAGGAGCTCGGCCGCGCGGCGATCAAGTCGTTCGTGGTGCCGAAGGGCACGCCGGGGATGGAGGTCGAGCGCCTCGAGCACAAGCTCGGCATCAAGGCCTCCGACACCGCGACGATCCGCTTCGAGAACTGCCGGGTGCCGGCCGCGAACCTCCTCGGCTCGCCCGAGATCGACGTCAAGCAGGGCTTCGCGGGCGCGATGGCGACCTTCGACAACACCCGCCCCCTGGTCGCGGCGATGGCGGTCGGGTGCGCCCGGGCGGCCCTCGACCTGACCCGGGAGCTGCTCGGCCAGGCGGGTGTCGAGGTCGACTACGACCGGCCGGCGATCACGCAGTCCGCGGCCGCGGCGAAGCTGCTCCAGATGGAGGCGGACTGGGAGGCGTCGTACCTCCTCATGCTCCAGGCCGCCTGGATGGCCGACAACCGGCAGCCGAACTCCCTCGAGGCGTCGATGGCCAAGGCGAAGGCCGGCCGCGTCGGCTCCGACATCACGCTGTCCTGCGTGGAGCTCGCCGGCTCGGTCGGCTACAGCGAGGCCGAGCTGCTCGAGAAGTGGTCGCGCGACAGCAAGATCCTGGACATCTTCGAGGGGACCCAGCAGATCCAGCAGCTCATCGTCGCCCGGCGGGTGCTGGGCCTGACGAGCGCGGAGCTGAAGTAGCCGCTCAGACCACCAGGGGAGCGATCCGCTCCAGGTCGTCGGGCCCGTCGAGGTCACCGACGGCCAGGAAGACGGTGTCGACGCCCCGGTCGGCCAGCGCACCGTAGCGCTCGCGCTGCTCGGCCGGGGTGCCGGCGTGCGTGCGCTGGGCGTACGCCGATGCCTTCGTGTTGCCGCGGAGGCGTTCGACGCGCGCCCAGGTGTCGTCGCGATCGCGCCCGACGACGGGCAGGTCGAGAACGCTGACCGTGGTGTCGGTGCCCTCGACGGCGGCGAGCGCCCGGTCGACGAGGTCGGTGCGCACGTTGACGGCGTCGGCCATCCGGGCCCCGATCCTCAACGTGCGCGCACCCGAGCCGCCGACGACGATCGGGATGTCGTGGACGGGCCTCGGGTACGACGTGGTCTCCGGGAGGCTGACCCGGTCGCCGGCGTACTCCTTGGTGCCGCTCGACCAGAGCGCGCGCATCGTCTCGATCGCCCGTTCCAGGCCGTCGAGGCGCTCGGCGGGCCCGGGGAACGGGACGTCGTACGCCGCGTGCTCGCGTGCCCACCAGCCCGCGCCGAGCCCGACGAACGCGCGGCCGCCCGACAGCGCGTCCAGCGTCGCGGCCGCCTTGGCGATGATCCCGGCGGGGCGGAACGTCACGGGCGTGACGAGGGTGCCGAGCTCGAGCCTCGTGTCGAGGCCGGCCAGCAGGCCGAGCGTCACCCACGGCTCGGGGATCGGGTCCCAGGCGCGGCCGACCTGCGGGACCTGGATGAGGTGGTCCATCAGCGCCAGCCCGGCGAACCCGGCGTCGTCGGCCGCGCGCGCGACGTCGCTCAGCCAGTGCGCCGGGTCCTCGCCCCACGGGAACCGGCTCACCTGCAGGACGAACCGCAGGCCCTGGGAGCTGCGGCGGTCGTCGGAGGAGGGGGTCGTGTGCCCCGGCACGCGCTGGGGCGCGTCGTCGGGCACACGACCCGTCTCGCGGTGCACGACGTCCCAGCCCTCGAGGTCGAGCGCCGTGCCGATCGCGGCGGCCTTGCGCAGCTGCCCGGTGATGACCTGCGCGGGCACGGGTCGGTCCCGGCCGCGGTTGCGGGCCCGACAGGTGTCGGCCGCGGTGTCGAGCAGCACCGCGACGGCCGGCATCCCGGCGGCCCGGGCGGCCGCGAGCCACGCCGTACGACGTGCGTCGTCGAGGCCCAGCGTGTCGACGACCGTGGTCAGGCCGCGGCCGAGGCGGGCGGCGACGATCCGCTCGAGCAGGTCGAACGCGTCGGCCGACGCATCGAGGTCGTGCTGCCCGCTGCCGACGACGCCGCGCAGGTCGTCGGAGGAGACGATCTCGGCGCGCCGGAAGCGGGCGGCCGCCCAGGTGGACTTCCCGGACCCCGACGCGCCGACCAGCACGACCAGCGCCGGGTCCGGCAGCCGCGGGCCCGTCGTCAGCCCTTCTCGGGATCGGCCGCCCGAGCGCCGGTCCGTGCCTCGCTGGCGACGGCCTTGGTCGTGGCCGGGTCCATCAGCGGTGCGGTGCCGGGCTGCTGGAGGTCGGTGTCGGTCGTGTTCGGGTTGGTCGCGACGTCGGCACCGGTGGTGCCGACCGGCGTGGTCACCGAGGTGTCCTCGACGACCTCGGCGGCGGTCTTCGTGGCAGGAGCCTCCTTCGCCGGGGCCTTCTTGGCGGGCGCCTTCTTGGCCGCTGTCTTCTTGACCGGTGGCGCCTTCTTCTCGGCGGCCTTCTCGGCGGCCTTCTTGGCGGGCAGCTTGGCGCTGGGGGTTGCCTTCTTGGCGGGCGCCTTCTTGGGGGGCGCCTTCTTGGCCGGCGGCTTCGGCTTCATCTCGACGACCTTGGCCACGTCGGCCGGCGTCGGTGCCTCCGGGCGCCCCGACGGGGCGACCGGTCGGCTCGGCGCCGACGGCGGAGGCGCCGCGTCGTGGCTCAGTCGCTCGGCGACGGTCTGGGCCACCTGGCCGACGACGGTCAACCCGAGCGACACCAGGCCGCGGACCTGCCCGGCGGCCTTGCCGGCGGCGCTCGCCGGATCGGCGGCCACGCCGCGGACGACCCCGGCGACGGTCTCCTGGAGCTTCTCGAACGGCGACTTCTCTGGCACGCGGACCTCCTGATGTCGGGCGGTCATGTCCTGCTGGCGATTCAAGCATGCCGCCGGTACTCGCAGCGGCGTCGTCCGCTCAGCCGACGACGGCCGCAGCCCCGGACGGCTCGGCGCGGAGGTGCTGGGGCGCGCGGAACCCGGCGGCGGCGAAGGCGGTGTCGATCGCGTCGACGACCTCGTCGACCCGGTCGACCGGCACCAGTGCGACGGACGAGCCGCCGAACCCGCCGCCCGTCATCCGCGCGCCGACCGCGCCGGCCCGGACCGCCGCCGCGACGGCGAGGTCGAGCTCGGGGCAGGAGATCTCGAAGTCGTCGCGCATCGAGACGTGCGAGACCGCGAAGAGCCGGCCGACCTCGTGCCAGTTGCCCTCCGCGACCGCGGCGACGGTCGCCGACACCCGCTCGATCTCCGTGACGACGTGGCTGGCGCGCCGCCGGACCCGGTCGTCGGCCAGGCCCGACACCGCGGCCGGGTCGGCCTGCCGCAGCGACGCCACTCCGAGCGCGGCCGCCGCGGCCTCGCAGTCGGCCCGGCGCTCGGCGTACCCGCCGTCGACCAGCGCGTGCTGCACCCGCGTGTCGGTGACCAGCAGGGAGAGCCCGGCCGACGCGAGCGGCAGGGGTACGTCGCGGGTCGCGTCCGTCGCCGCGTCGAAGTCGATGAGCAGCGCGCTCCCGGGAGTCGCCAGCAGCGACACGGTCTGGTCCATCCCACCCGTCGGCGCGCCCGCGACGTCGATCTCCGCGCGCATGCACGCCGCGATCAGCCGCTGGCGCAGGTCCGGCGTGTCGGCCACCCCCGCGACCGCGCAGGCCGCCAGTGCCACCGAGCACTCCAGTGCCGCCGAGCTCGAGAGGCCGGCTCCCAGCGGCACGGTCCCGTGCACCAGGACATCGACGCCCGGAACGTCGATCCCGTCCTCGCGCAGCGCCCACAGCACGCCCCCGACGTACGCCGCCCAGCCGTCCACGGCGCCGGGTCCGAGGTCGTCGACCCGGCCCGCGAACGGCTCGCCCGAGTCGCCGGTCGCGATGTGGACGACCCCGTCGGTGCGCGGCGCGACGGCGGCGTACGTCGCGTGGGGGAGGGCGACCGGCAGCACCAGGCCCCGGTTGTAGTCGGTGTGCTCGCCGATCAGGTTCACCCGGCCGGGCGCGCGAGCGACCACGGCCGCGGTCGCGTCGTACCTCTCCTCGAAGCGCGCGCCGACCTCCGCGGCCAGCTCCGACGGGTCACCCGGATCGACGTACGCCATGGGCCACACCTTAGAGAGCGACCTAGTCTGTTCGGCGTGCAGTTCCTCGACGTGACACACCCGGCGCACGACCTCACCTACGACGACGTCTTCATGGTCCCGCGGCACTCGGCCGTCGCGAGCCGGTACGACGTCGACCTGGCCACCGCCGACGGCACGGGCGCGACCGTGCCGCTCGTCGTGGCGAACATGACGGCGATCTCTGGCAAGCGGATGGCCGAGACCATCTCCCGCCGGGGCGGCCTCGCCGTGATCCCCCAGGACATCCCGACGTCGGTCGTCGCGGACGTCGTGGAGTTCGTGAAGGCGCGGCACCTCGTCTTCGACACCCCGATCGAGCTGGCGCCGCACCAGACCGTGGCGGAGGCCCTCGCCCTGATCCCGAAGCGTGCGCACCGCGCGGCGGTCGTCGTCGACGCCGGCAAGCCCGTGGGCATCGTCTCCGAGGCCGACTGCAGCGAGGTCGACCGCTTCGCCCAGGTCGGCCACGTGATGCGACCCGTCGAGGTGCTGCTCGACGCGGACGCCGACCCGCGTGCCGCGTTCGATGCCCTCGACTCGGCCCACGCCGACCTCGCCGTGGCGGTCGACGACGACGGCGGGCTCGTCGGCGTGCTGACCCGCACCGGCGCGCTGCGCGCCACGCTCTACAAGCCCGCGGTCGACGCCACGGGTGGGCTGCGGATCGCCGCGGCCGTCGGCGTGAGCGGTGACGTCGCGTTGCAGGCGAAGGCGCTGCTCGACGCGGGCGTCGACTGCCTCGTCGTCGACACCGCCCACGGCCATCAGGAGCGGATGCTCGACGCCCTGCGCGCCGTCCGCGCGCTCGACCCGCAGGTGCCGGTGGCCGCCGGCAACGTGGTCGCCGCCGACGGCACCCGCGCGCTCATCGAGGCCGGCGCCGACATCGTCAAGGTCGGCGTCGGGCCGGGCGCGATGTGCACGACCCGGATGATGACCGGCGTCGGTCGGCCACAGTTCTCAGCGGTGCTCGAGTGCGCCGCGGCGGCGCGCGAGCTCGGCAAGCACGTCTGGGCCGACGGCGGCGTACGCCACCCGCGCGACGTCGCACTCGCGCTGGCCGCCGGCGCGTCGTCGGTGATGATCGGCTCCTGGTTCGCCGGCACCCACGAGTCGCCGGGCGACCTCATGCACGACGCCGACGGCCGGGCGTTCAAGGTGTCCTTCGGCATGGCCTCCGCCCGCGCCGTCGCCACCCGCACGGTCGGCGAGTCGGCGTACGACCGCGCCCGCAAGGGCCTCTACGAGGAGGGCATCTCGTCGTCGCGGATGTACCTCGACCCGGTCCGACCGGGCGTCGAGGACCTCGTCGACCAGATCTGCTCCGGCGTCCGCTCCGCGTGCACGTACGCCGGCGCCGCCTCGCTCGCGGAGCTCCACGAGCGGGCGGTCGTCGGCGTTCAGAGCACGGCTGGCTTCACCGAGGGGCGTCCGCTGTCGACGAGTTGGTAGCGAGGACGCGCCAGCGGACTCGCTGATGGTGGTCGAGCAAGCGGCGCGACTGAGCTTGCGAAGTCGCGACCCGCGTGTCGAGACCGGATCAGCCGGACTTCGGGGATGGCTGCCCAACAGTCGACGTGTCCGCCGCTGGTGTGGTCGTCGGTGCCGCCGACCAGTCGGCCGAGTTCTCCGGGTCGTTGTCGACCGCGATCACGAAGTCGTCGCCGTGGGCGGTGATGCCCGTGACGACGGCCTGCGCGACCGCCTCCTCGGCGTACTTGCGCCGGACCACCAGCGGGTCGGAGCGGAGGTCCTTCACCAACGAGAACGCCAGGCCGATCATCACCACGACGAACGGCAGGGCCGCCACGATCGTGATGTTCTGCAGCCCGGTCAGCGCATCGTCGCCTCCGACCAGCAGCATCACCGCGGCGACGGCGCCGGTAGCGACACCCCAGAAGATCACCGTGGGTCGGCTGGGGTGCTGCGTGCCACGCTCGGAGAGCGTGCCCATGACGATCGAGGCGGCATCGGCGCCGGAGACGAAGAAGATGCCGACCAGGACCATCACGAGGATGCTCGTGAGGGTGGACAGCGGGAACGACTCCAGCGTGGTGAAGAGCTGCGACTCGACGGCGCCGCCGCCGGCGCCCGCGATGTCCGTGCCGGCCTTCTGCAGGTCGATCGCCGCGCCGCCGAACACGCAGAACCAGACGAGGCTCACGAGGCTCGGGACGAGCAGCACGCCGGACACGAACTGGCGCACGGTGCGGCCGCGGGAGATGCGGGCGATGAACATGCCGACGAAGGGCGTCCACGAGATCCACCAGGCCCAGTAGAAGACGGTCCAGCCCTCGAGCCAGGTGCTGGTCTCGCCACCCTCGGCACCGGTGCGCGCGGCCATCATCGGCAGGTCGCCGATGAAGCTGCCGATCGAGGTCGGGACCAGGTTCAGCATGAAGACGGTCGGGCCGACCACGAACAGGAACAGGGCCAGCACGATCGCCAGCACCATGTTGATGTTGGACAGCCACTGGATGCCCTTCGCGACACCCGACACCGCCGAGAGGATGAACGCGACGGTGAGGACGGCGATGATGCCCACGAGCAGGCCGTTGCCGACCTCGCCGATGCCGCCGACGATCTCGAGCCCGCTGCTGATCTGCAGTGCACCGAGACCCAGGGAGGCGGCAGAGCCGAACAGCGTGGCGAAGATCGCCAGCATGTCGATGAGCTTGCCCCAGCCACCCTTGGTGCGGTCGCCGAGGATCGGCTCGAACGCGGCCGAGATCAGCTGCAGGCGGCCCTTGCGGTAGACGCCGTACGCGATCGCGAGGCCGACGACGGCGTAGATCGCCCAGGGGTGCAGCGTCCAGTGGAAGAGCGTGGTCGCCATGGCGTGCTGGACGGCTTCGGGGTTGCTCGCCTCACCGGTGCCCGGCGGCGGGGTCACGAAGTGGCTGATCGGCTCGCTGACGCCGTAGAACATCAGGCCGATGCCCATCCCGGCGCTGAACATCATGGCGATCCACGAGACGGTCCGGAACTCGGGCTCCTCGTCGTCTCGACCCAGCGGGATGTTGCCGAACCTGCTGGCCGCGAGCCAGATGACGAAGACGACGAAGGCGCTGGCCGTGGTGACGAAGAGCCAGCCCATGTCGTCCATGACCCAGGAGAGGGCCTTGCCGGACGCGTCGCCGAGACTGCTCGTGCTGATGAAGCCCCAGGCGAGGAAGGCGACGGCGATGACCGCGGTGACGCCGAAGACGATCCAGTCGACTCCGGGCCGGTCGGGTCTGGCCTCCTCGATGGGCCGGTCGAGCGCTGGATGGGGGACGACGTCGGCCGCAGGGGACTTCACTGCGTCGGCCATCCTTCTGGACGTTCGATCCTGCTGAGTAGTCACTAGAGGCCCCTACCCGGGGCCGGCGAAGCCCGAAACATCCGTGTGCGACCGGTCACCCGCGCGAGCTGCGCTCCGTCCGGCCGCGCACGATGCCGATGAAGCGCTGCACCCAGGGGTCCTCGTTGTCCACCAGCCAGGCGAGGCCGACCTTGGTGGGAGGCAGGTCGGCGACCACGCGGTAGGTGACGTCCTTGCGATGGTGGAGCCGCGCGACGGACATCGGCACGATCACGATGCCGGTGCCCGACGCGACGACCTCGACGGCGTCCTTGACCGACATCGGCGGCCAGGCGAGCTGCTCGGCGTCCGGCGTCCATCCCGAGCGGTGGCGGAGCACCAGCTGCTCCTCGGCGAGGTCGGCGAGGGTGACCTCGTCGGCCAGGGTCAGCAGGTGCTCCGCGCCCAGCACCGCGACCGGCAGCTCGTCGTACAGCGGGATGCAGTGCAGGCCGTCGCGGTCGATCGGCAGCCGCACCAGCGCCATGTCGAGCGTGCCCTCGCGGACCCGCACCTCCTGCTCCTCCTCGGCGACCGGCTCCAGCTCCAGGGGGTCGCGGGCGTAGCGCGACCGCCACGTGCGCGCCCACTTGTCCGGCGTCGCGCCGGTGACGAAGCCGACGCGGAAGTGTCCGAACGCCTCGCTCAAGCCGTGCTCACGCCGTCTTCGAGCGAGCCGCGAACCAGCGCCACAGGGCGGTCACGATCAACGCACCGGCGAGGGAGCCGATGATGCCGCTCGCCCGGAGCTCGATGCCGTCGCCGGCCAGCAGGCTGATGAGCAGACCACCGACGAAGGAGCCGACCAGCCCGGCCACGATCGCCATCGTCCAGTCGACACTGCCCCCCTCGCGGCCGAGGATGAGCTGCGCGCCGGCACCGATAAGCATGCCGAACAGGATGAGACCAAGGATGAGCATGGGTCGATCCTAGGAGTTGGCACCGCCGTCCACCCTCACCCGGTTTCACCGAACTGCTCGACCCGGATCGTGTCGGTGCGGACGCCGGACTCCTCGAGCAGCCGGGTCGCGTACGACGCAAAGCCGACCGATCCGCACACGTACGCGCGCTCGGTGCCGTCGACGTACGCCGCGAGCTCGTCGTGGTACGGCGGCGCCGCGACCCGGTCGCCCAGGTTCTCGCGGGTGAGCGCGATGAACGCGCCGTACTTCTCCAGCTCGGCGGCGTACGGCAGCTCCTCCCAGGTGCGGGCGACGACGACCACCCTCAGCCGGTCCTGGAGCCCGAGCCGCCGCGCGTAGCGGGTCATCGCGACGATGGGCACCACGCCCGAGCCGCCGGCGACGCAGACCGCGGGCACGTCGCCCTCCCAGACGAACCAGCCGCCGATCGGCCCCCGCAGCTCCAGCACGTCGCCGACCTCGGCGACGTCGTGCAGGTGGCCCGACACCTCGCCGCCGGGGAGGCACTCCACCATCAGCTCGAGCAGCGGGTCGTCGGGGTCGGACGCCACGGAGTAGGACCGCTGCGCGGTGTAGTCATCGGGCGCGCGCAGCCGGACGACGTAGTGCTGCCCGGCCAGGTGGTCGACCCGGTCCTCGACGTGCAGGCGCAGCCGGACGAGACGGTCGGTGGGGTGGTCGAGCTCGATGATCGTGCCGGTCGTCCAGTCACCGGCCGGAGCGGTCACGGGTCGCCCTGGTAGCGCTGCTCGAGCCACGGGTCGCCCCGGTCGTGGTAGCCGTTCTGCTCCCAGAAGCCCGGGCGGTCGCGCTCCATCAGCTCGAGGCGGGTGACCCACTTCGCCGACTTCCAGAAGTAGAGGTGCGGCACCAGCAGTCGCACCGGGCCGCCGTGGCCGCGGGGGAGCGGCTTGCCGTCGACCTCCCAGACGACCCACGCCTTGCCACCGGTGACGTCCTCGAGCGGGAGGTTGGTCGTGTAGCCGGTCGTCGAGTGCGCCATCACGAAGCGCGCCTCCGGCCTCGGCCGCGCGACCTCGAGCAGCGTGTCGACGCTGACCCCGGCGAACGTCATGTCGAACTTCGACCAGGTCGTGACGCAGTGGATGTCGCCGAAGTACGTCGAGCCTGGCAGCGCGTGGATCTCCCGCCACGACCAGCTGTGAGGGTTGTCGACGAGGCCGTCGACCGTCATCTGCCAGCGCTCGACGTCGAGATCGGGGGTGGCCTCCGCCGTCAGCGTGGGCCAGGAGCTGCCCGTGTCGTACTGGCCCGGTGGCAGGCGGTCGGGACGCTCGGGACGCTTCTTGCCGAAGAAGCCGCGGGTGACCGGCACGCCCTGATCCTTACACGGGCGTGATGGGGATCGACCGTCGCGGCTCGAACTCGAACGACGACCCGGTGCTGAAGCGGGTCACCGCGACCTCGCCGGCCTCGGGCGCCGGCTCGTCGCGACGTACGACGGTGCCGGTCCAGGCGGCGGCGTCGCCGTCGACCTCGACGTCGAGGTGCGGGTCGACCGCGCGGACGATGGCCTGCAGCGCCCCGGTGCGACCGGGGCCGCACAGGTCGATCCAGGCCCCGTCCTCGTGGGCCGCGGACGGACGCACGGTGACCCGGTCGCCCGCAAGCGACGCGTCGACGTACGCCGCCGGGTTGAGCAGCGGGTGGAGCTCGAGCACGCGGAGGGCTCCCTCGGCCGTCGCGGGCAGTTCGAGTGCACGCCGGATCCGCTCGGCCGCGATGCCGGCGACGCCGACCAGCTGCTTGGTCGCGATCTCGATGGCCTGGTCGTCGCCGGAGGAGCGCTGCCGCACGGCGTGCACGAAGGACAGGTTGAGCAGGTGCATCTGCAGGCAGACCTCGTCGGCGATGCGCACCAGCGACGAGTGCGAGAACGCCGCGAAGTCGACGTCGCTCACCAGCGGGCCGGCGTAGTCGGACGCACCCACGTCGGTGGTGTCGATCGGGTCGAGCTCGACCGTGGCGGCCCTGGTCTTCTCGATGACGAAGTACGGCGGGAGCGGGCTCACCGGCGGGTGCGACTCGTCGATGACCACCGTCCAGGCGCAGTGCGGGTGCCGGTCGGCCGGGGTGCGGGGCGGCCGGTGGACCGGGCGCACCTGCGCCTTCGGGTTGGTGGCCACGGCGGTCGCGTCGAACGTGGGGTCCTCGATGTCGTGGCACATCGACCGGACGTAGGCCTCGCCCATCGGCTCGACGTCCATCAGCGCGCCGCAGTGGTCGAGGTGGAAGGTGCCGTGCCACGGGTCCTGCACGTCGTAGCGGAAGTCCATGAACTGCGGGGGAGCGCCGATGTCGAGCTGGAGGCCCTTGAAGATCGTGACGACGTCGGTGCCCTCGTAGCGCAGCGCCCGCTGCATCCGCCGCGTGTAGATCGGGCTCGATCCCGCCCACTCCTCGATGGCGACCTGGGCCATCTCCTCGCGCCCCCAGGCCGAGATGCACCACGCCATCCCGGAGCGGTCGATGAGCTGTCCGATGAGCAGCAGCTCGGGGACCAGGGTGGCGAGCTCGTCCCGGTCGAGGCTCGCGTAGCGACTCGGCATCGGCGTTCTCCAGTTCGTGATCGGGGTCACTAGAACGTGTTGCAGATTAGCTCGGGGTCGCCTAGTTTGACACGCGTCAACACCGGGAGGGGAGCGAGCATGCCCGAGACGATCCAGCAGCTGCTGCGCGAGCGCGCCGAGGACGACGGCGTCGCGGTGCGGTGGGGCGACGAGAGCTGGACCTGGCGCGAGCACGTGGCGGAGTCGTCGGCGGTCGCCGCCGCCCTGCTCGGCATCGCCGACCGGGAACGACCCCTGCACGTCGGCACGCTCCTGGGCAACACCCCCGACATGCTGCGCGCGATGGCGGCCGCCGCACTGGGCGGGTACACGCTCTGCGGGATCAACAACACCCGCCGCGGCGAGGGGCTGCTCAAGGACGTGCGCCGGGCCGAGTGCCAGGTGCTGGTCACCGACGTCGAGCACCGGCCGCTCCTCGAGGGGCTCGACCTCGACGGCGTACGCGTGCTCGACACGTCGACGCAGGAGTGGGCCGACCTCGTCGCCGCGGCCGGGCCGCTCACGGCGTACCGCGAGGTCGAGGCCATGGACACGTTCATGATGATCTTCACCTCCGGCACCAGCGGCGACCCGAAGGCCGTGCAGGTCAGCCATCTCATGGTGCTCTTCTCGGGGCTCAACCTGCAGGGCCGCTTCGAGCTCGGCGCCGACGACGTCTGCTACGTCGCCATGCCGCTCTTCCACTCCAACGCCGTCGTCGCGGGGTGGAGCCCGGCGGTGTGCGCGGGGGCGACGATCGTGCCGGCGAGGTTCAGCGCGTCCGGCTTCCTCGACGACGTGCGGCGGTACGGCGTGACGTACATGAACTACGTCGGCAAGCCCCTCGCCTACGTGCTCGCCACCCCGGAGCAGCCAGACGACGCCGACAACACCCTGCGGGTGGCATTCGGCAACGAGGCCAGCGACCGCGACATCGACGAGTTCAGCCGCCGCTTCGACTGCGCCGTGTGGGACGGCTTCGGGTCCACCGAGCTCGCGGTCATCATCACGCGCGAGCCGGGCACGCCGGCTGGCTCGATCGGCAAGGGGTTCGAGGGCGTGGCGATCTACGACGCCGAGACCGTGACCGAGTGCGCGGTCGCGGAGTTCGACGGCGACGGCAAGCTGGTCAACGCCGACGCGGCCGTCGGCGAGCTGGTGAACACCACCGGTGGCGGCTACTTCAGCGGCTACTACAACGACCAGGCCGCCAACGACGACCGGATGCGGCACGGCATGTACTGGTCGGGCGACCTCGCCTACCGGGACGCCGACGGCTGGATCTACCTCGCCGGGCGCACCGCCGACTGGATGCGCGTCGACGGCGAGAACCTCGCGGCCGCCCCGATCGAGCGGGTGCTGCAGCGGCTGGAGGCGGTCAACCGGGTCGCGGTGTACGCCGTACCGGACGAGCAGGTCGGCGACCAGGTGATGGCCGCCCTCGTCCTCCAGGACGACGCGTCCCTCACCCCCGCCGAGCTGGAGGCCTTCCTCGCCGTCCAGCCGGACCTGTCCGCGAAGGCGTGGCCGCGGTACGTCCGGATCGCCCCCGACCTGCCCAGCACGGCCACCAACAAGGTGCTCAAGCGGGAGCTCGCGGCCGAGGGTCCGACTGCCGGCGACGGGGTGCTCTGGGTGCGCGCGGCGCGCGGCACGGCGTACGCGGCGGCAGACTCCGTGCCCGCCTGAACCGGCACCCAAACACGAGCCGCATCGCCGATGCGGGTGAACCTGCTCACTCATTGATACCTTTCTCCCCGAGAATTCCGGGTGGGAGGGTGCGTCATGACATTGACCGTCGACCCCTCCGCACCCCCGGAGGAGCCGGCGCGACCGGGCGCGGGGCCGGGCCGGCACCGGGCCCCGGGTCGGCATCGCGCCCCGAAGACGCGCGGGTTCCGGCGCGCCAGGACGCTGGCCGGCGCCCTCGGGATCACGCTGTTCGGCGCGGTGCTCCCGGGCGCCGGCTACCTGTGGTCGCGACGCCGCCTCGGGTACGCCGTGCTGGTGCCGTTCCTCGTCGGGCTGGCCGCCGCGGCGTACTACGTCGGTGACCTCGACCGCGCCGTCGACCTCGCGTTCGACCCGACCCGGCTGCGGACGGCCCGGTTCCTGCTCGGCGGCCTGCTGGCGATCTGGGTGTTCGTCGTCGCGACGACGTACCTCATGGTGCGGCCGCTCGGGCTGAAGCGCATCGAGCAGGGGCTCGGCGTCCTCGTCGTGACCCTGCTCTGCATCCTCGGCGCCATCCCGGCGGTGCAGGCAGTCCGGATCGCCGACAGCCAGGCCGACCTCGTCGCCACCGTCTTCGACAACGAGCAGACCGCGACCGCGCCGGAGGACGTGACCGAGGAGGACCCGTGGGCCGGACGCGACCGGGTCAACGTGCTGCTGCTCGGCGGTGACGGGGGAGTCGGGCGCACGGGCATCCGCACCGACTCCGTGATCCTGCTCAGCATGGACACCCACAGCGGCAAGTCCGTGATGTTCAGCCTGCCGCGCAACATGATGAACGCGCAGTTCCCCGAGGACAGCCCCCTCCACGACGTCTTCCCCGACGGCTTCCGCGGCGAGGGCGACCCGGGGAGCTGGATGCTCAACGCCGTCTACGGCCAGGTGCCGGCGCTCTACCCGGGCATCCTCGGGAAGTCGGAGAACGAGGGTGCGGACGCGATCAAGCAGGCGGTCGCCGGCAGCCTCGGCACCCACGTCGACTACTACGTCCTGATCAACCTGCTCGGCTTCCAGCAGCTCGTCGACGCCATCGGCGGCGTCACGGTCAACATCAACGAGCCGATCGCGATCAACGGCAACACCGATGCCGGCATCCCGCCGACCGGCTACCTCGAGCCCGGCCCCGACCAGCACCTCGACGGCTTCCACGCGCTGTGGTACTCCCGCGGCCGCTGGGGCTCCGACGACTACGAGCGGATGCTCCGTCAGCGGTGCATGGTCAGCGCGATCGTCGACGCCGCCGACCCCCTCAACGTGCTGCGCCGCTACCAGGACCTCGCGAAGGCCGGCAAGGAGATCCTCCGCACCGACGTGCCGCGCGACCTGATGCCGGCGTTCGTCGACCTCGCCCTGAAGGTCAAGGACAAGAAGATGCGGTCCTTCCCCTTCGTCTCGTCCGACGAGTTCTACTCCGGCGACCCCGACTACGACTGGATGCGCTCGGTCGTCGACAAGGCGCTCGGTCCCAAGGACCACAACGGCGACAGGGACGACCCGCGCAAGGCGGTCAAGACCGACGACGCGTGCGGCTACCACCCCGAGGGGTGACGGCTGGTCGGGGCCGCGGCGATCTGGCGGTGGGCGATCCACCGATTGCGGCACAGAGAGGGTGGCGTACTCACCGCCATCCCGGGCGAGCCCGGCCGACGGTCAGCGCTTCGGCGCCGGCATCCGGATCGCGGCCTTGCGGACCGACTTCCAGACGGTCGGACCGCCGGTGTAGCCGACCCGGGCGGGGTGGACACCCTGCTTCAGGCCGGTCACCACGACGCGCGCGACGCCGTACTTGTTGAGCGCGACCTTCTCGCGGAAGCCGCCCTGCACCCGCACGGCGACGTTGCCCTGGACCACCGGGACGTAGCGGGCGACGACCCGGATGATCAGGCGGACGCCGTGGCGCAGCTGGACCCGCTCGACCTTGATGCGGGGGAGCACCTTCACCGGAACGGTCGCCGGCGTGGTGACGGTCGTGACGTCGTACCCGGCACGGCTCGCGCTCACGGTGGCCGAGATCTTGGCGCCGAGGTCCGCCTCGGTGACGGGGTACGTCGTGGCGGTGGCGCCCGCGATCGGCTGGCCGTCGCGCAGCCACTGCACGCCGGGGGTCGCGTCGGCGGGGCGGTACGCGCCCGTGTCGACGCTCAGCGTGTGGCCGGGGCGCGCCTCGCCCGACAGCGTCGGCTGCTTGCGCACGCGGATCGTGCCGGGCGCGACGGACATCGCCGCGGTCTGGGCCGAGGCGTTGGAGTAGCCGGTCCGGCCCGCGACCACCGCAGCGGAGATCGCGCGGCCGGCGAGGTCGGGGGTGAGCGCCAGGCTGGTGCCGGTGGCACCGGCGATCGGCTGCCCGTCGGCGTACCAGGTGTAGGCGTACGACGACGGCGCCGGTGCCCACGAGCCGTTGTCGAGCGTCAGCTTGCCCTCGACCTTGGCGTTGCCGCTGATCGTCGGCGCCGCGGTGTTGCCGAGGAGACCCGGCTGCACCGGTGCGGACGCTGCCGAGGCGGCCGCCTGGTCGTTGTAGCCGCTGCGGCTGGCCGTGGTCTGCACGCTGATCACCTGGCCGACCCGGCCCTTGCCGAGGGCGAGCGTCGACTTCTTCGCGCCCTTGATCGGCTGGCCGTTGGCGAACCACTGGAACTTCACCGCCTCGGCAGCAGGGGTCCAGGTGCCCGGCGTCGCCGTGAGGCTCGTGCCGACCCGCATGTCACCGCTGATCACCGGCGCGGCGGTGTTCTGCACGGTCAGGTCGGTGAAGTGGATGAAGCCACTCGGCCAGTTGCCGCTGGACCGCGTCACCCGCGCCCACGAGAAGTCACCGCCCCAGCTGTCCTGGGAGATGATGATCTCGTCGGCCGAGACCACCTGCTCGACGTATGCCACGTGGCCCGCCGAGCCGGCCGGGCCCTTGTTCGCCTTCCACCAGGCGACCGCGCCGACGCTCGGGGTGCCGTCGGTCAGCTGGGGGACCGAGGTGCCCCAGTACGTCGCGTTGCCGCCGCCGCTCCATGGACGCGAGTTCGCCATGCCGTTCTGCACCATCCGGTAGGCGACGTAGTTGGTGCAGTTGTGACCGGCGTACATCCGCCAGTACATCTTCTTGCTCGCGGCCGCGTAGCCGGCGTTGCCCATGCCCGCGTTGGCGCAGCCCTGGTATCCGGAGCAGAGGTACGAGCTCTTCCGGAGCGTCGCCTTGGACCGGGTGAGGCCGTCCTTGGCGGCGGCGAGCTCGCGCTCGAGCAGCGAGGCCTTCGTGTCCCGGTCGTCCTTGCGGTCGTCCGCTGACGCGGCCGGAGCGTACGTCGGAAGCACGCTGATGACGGCTGCCAGGACGGCGGCGACCAGCGGCGTACGCAGGCGGGAACGGGGAGACACGGGTGGGAGTCTAGGGACAAAAGTTCCTTCGTGTGAATGTTGTGAAGAAACTTGTCAAGCGACACGCCCGGGCGCCCAGGTTAAATTACAACCGTGTGATTTGCCGATTCTGCGGGGTCGCCACCCATCAGATCGGCACCGGGTCACCCTTCCTGATCGGTCGCGACGGCGAGCGGTCGCGCGTCCCGCTTGGCCTGGCGACGGGCCCCCGCGGCGCGGGTGTCGGCGTCCCGCTTGAGGCCGCCGGTGGTCTTCTTCACCCCACGCGGCCGCGCCGTCGCCGCGGACTGCGACGCAGGAGCGTGGCCGGCGGCGGACCTCCCCGGACCGGCTCCCCGCGCGCGGGCCGCGGCGAGCCGCGAGGCCTTCAGCTCGGCGGCGGCGCGCGCCGCGTGTGCGCCGACCTCCTTGCTCACCCGGGACAGTGCGGCCTCGAACACCTCCGCCTTGTCCCGGTCGCGCTGGTTCTTCGGGTAGCTGAACCCGCGCCCGCCGCGCTTCACGACTGAGCCGGCCGCGTTGCGGCGGTACATGGTCACGTACTTGGCCCGTGCCCGCCTGAGCCGCGCGTGCAGCGCCAGCAGCTCCTCCTCGTCGAGGTCGCGCAGGGCGTCGCGGGTCGTCTCGGCGACGAGTCGTCGCTCGGCCGCGGTCATCGAGTAGAGCAGGGCCTGGTTCATGGCAGTCCTCCAACCGGGCACCGGGACCGGCGGCCCTCGCCGACATCTTGCTGGACGACGCGGCACCGAGGCCACACACTCGACTGCATCAGCTCGACGGGGGAACGACATGCTCCGCACCACGACGACAGCCCTGATCGCCACGACCGCGCTCGGCCTCGGCCTCCTCGCGATGCCGCCGGCCCACGCCGCGGATCCGACGGTGGAGGCGCTCGATGCCACGGGAGACGTCCGCATCCTCCATCCCCGCGATGACACGATCACGACGGCCGGGCGTCGCAGCATCGACATCCGCGAGGTCACCATCACCCCGCGCGGTGACCGGACGGTCCGGGTCTCGGTGGCGATCAAGGAGGCGCTGCCCGGGGCGGACTTCGACCAGATGGTCTTCCTGGACATCGAGCCGGTGGTGTCCTCGACCGAGGGGTGGGTCTCCGCAGCCATCGGCTGGTCGCCCCAGCGGCCACGGAAGTGGGGCTACGCGTCGCTCGAGCTCGACGGGGAGGACTACCGGAACTGCACGCCGGAGCGGATCCGGACCGACGTCGACGCCGACACCCTCGCTGCCGACATCCCGTACCGCTGTGTGCCGAGCGGGCCGGCGCGGATCCGGGTGTCGACGCTCACCGGCTCGTTCCGCAGCGACGCGGACGTGCACTCCCGCGACGTCCTGCGGATCCGCGGCCCGCACTCCCTGAGGTAGCCGCTGGTCACGTGTCCACGAGCTCGGCCCCGGGGGTGGCCGACGTCGGGAGGGTGTGGCTCGACGAGGCGGCCGCGGCCGCGGAGTCGGCGAGGGTGCCCCGAGCCGTGCGGTGCCGACCCATGACGACCGCCATCACCACGCCGGCGAGGCTGAGCGCCGCCATCACCCACGCGGTCGTGCCCAGGCCGGCCGCGAGCGCGGTCGCCGCGTCCTCGCCGTCGGCGACGCGGTTGGCGGTGACCGTGCTGTAGAGCGTCGCGGCGAGCGCCGTTGCGACCGCCGCGCCGACGTACCGCGCCATGTTGGAGACGCCGGACGCCTCGCCCACCTGGTTCGCCGGCACGGACGAGGTGGCCGCGGCGGAGGAGGGGCCGTTGGAGAGGCCCATGCCGACGGCGGCCGCGACGAGCGGGATGAAGAACGCGCCGTACTGCCAGGACGCGTCGACGAGGCCGATCCAGGCGAAGCCGATCGCCGTCACCAGGAAGCCGATGCCGACGACCTCGCGGCCGCCGATCTTGGCGGCGAGCCGCGGGACGAGCGGCGCCGAGATCACCAGGCCTACCGTGGCCGGCAGCGTCGCGAGGCCGGCCTCGAGCGGGCTGAAGTCCAGCGTGCTCGGGTCCTGGAAGTAGAGGCTGAGGACGTACATGAGCGCGTTGATCGTGCCCGCGCCGATGAGGATCGCGATCGTGGAGCCCACGAGCACCCGGTTGCGCAGCAGCTTCAGGTCCAGCAGGGGGAGCGCCACGCGGCGCTCGACCTGGACGAATCCGAAGCCCGCCGCGAGCGCCACGACCACGCAGCCGATGGTGGCGACCGAGATCCAGCCCCAGTCGCCGCCCTTGCTGAGCGCGAGGATCAGCGGGCCGAGGGTGAGGGCGACCAGCACGGTGCCCACATAGTCCACGGAGCGTGGCCGGTTCGCGTCCCGCGACTCGGCGACGGTGAAGAAGGTGAGCACCATGCAGCCGGCGGCGATCGCGGCGTCGATCCAGAAGAGGCCCTGCCACCCGGTCGTGTCGACCAGGACGCCACCGACGAGCGGCCCGGCCGCGGCCCCCACCGCGGCCGCGGCGCCCCACAGCGTGACGGCGCGCACCTGCTCCTGGCCGCTGTACGCGACCGTCAGCAGGCTCATGCCGCAGGCCAGGATCGTCGCGCCCGACGCACCCTGGATCATCCGGCCGGCGATGACCATCTCGCCCGACTCGGCGAGCGCGATGAGGACGCACGAGGCGACGAAGAGCAGCAGGCCGGCCTGGAAGACCTTCTTGCGGCCGAACACGTCGCCGAGCGAGCCGGACGTGATGATCACGGCGGCACCCACGAGCGAGTAGCCGGTCACCGCCCACTGCAGCGTGTTCACCGACATGCCCGTGTCGTCGCTGATCGCCGGCAGCAGGATGGCGACTGCGGAGGTGTTCGCGTTGACGACCAGCGTGGAGATGCAGGTGGCGAGCAACACGCCGGCCTGACGCCCGCCGGTCACCGCGGGGCCGCGCTCTCGGCGCAAGGGGGCCGCCTAGCCATGAAGCGGAACGTAGCGACCTGCGCGGGCGGGGGGCACCACCCGTATCGGGGGATGAACGCGCCGTCGCGCACTGCCACGCTGGGCATCCGGAAGCCGCTCGGGAGGGGGTGGTCGTCCTTGCCTGGGGACGACGAGCGCGCCCTGCGCCAGCCCGACGGGCTCGGCCTGCTGGCCGCCCAGTCGCGGTCGGCGCGCACCGCCATCTTCCCGTCGAAGCTCCGGCCCGCGGCCAACCCGGCGTACCTCCTGACCCGACCGCGCCTGCACGCGCTGATGGACGAGTCCGTCCGCGCTCCGCTGACGCTCGTGGTGGCTCCGGCCGGGTCGGGCAAGACCTCGCTGCTGCGCAGCTGGGCCGCCCACACGTCGCTGCCGCTGGCCTGGCTGTCCCTGGACGAGGACGACCGCGACGCCGTACAGCTGTGGCGCGGGGTCCTCGCCGCGCTGGAGGGCGTCGCTCCCGGGTGCGCGGCTGCCGCGGCGGACATGATCCGGCGCCCCGGACGCCTCCTCGGAGCGGTCGGAGTGCTCCTGGACGACCTCGAGGGCCGCGACGACGGTGACGCAGTGCTCGTGATCGACGACCTCCACCTCGTCGACGAGGAGGAGGCGGTCGCGGAGTCCCTCGCGCTCTTCGTGCAGCACCTGCCGCCCTGGCTGCACGTGGTCGTGGCCAGTCGCCGCGCACCCCGGCTGCCGGTGCACCGCCTGCGGGCCCGTGGCCAGGTCGGAGAGGTCCACTTCCCCGAGCTCAGGTTCTCGTTCGAGGAGGCATCGTCGATGCTGGGCCGGATCGCGCCGACCCTCGACTCCGACGTCGTGGCCGAGATCGCCGCCCGGGCCGGCGGGTGGGCGGCCAGCCTGCAGCTCGCGGCGCTTGCGGCCCGGTCGAGCCAGGCGCGTGGACTCCCACCCGGCGACGAGGACGACCGGCCGTACGTCGAGGACTACGTGTGGCGCGAGGTCCTGGCGAACGAGCCGGGGGAGCTCGTCCAGGCGCTGCTCGCGACCTCCATCGTGCGGCGGATCGATCCCGGCCTGGCCCAGGTGCTCACGGGCCGCTCGGACGCACCGGAGCTGCTCGCCCAGGCGGAGGAGCGCGGCCTCTTCCTCACGCGGATCGAGCCGTCGGGGACGTTCGAGATCCACACCCTGGTGCGGGAGGTCCTCCAGAGCATGCTCGCCCGGCAGTCGCCGGAGCGGCGCGACCAGCTCCACTCCTGGGCAGCGGGCTGGCACGAGGCGCACGGGCAGGTGGTGTCGGGCCTCGAGCACTGGATGCGCGCGAACCGGCCGCAACGGGCGCTCCGCCTCCTCGCTGCGCAGGCACAGGCCCTCTACGACGGCGGTCACGAGAACACGATCCTGCGGGTCGTGCGGTCGCTGCCGGAGGTCGGTCCGGCGGACGGCTTCGACGCCATGCTCGACTACGCCTGGTGCCACCTGCTGGTCGACCGGCGACGCTTCACCGGACTCGTCGACAGGCTCGCGCGGATGGTGCGCGGTGACGTCGACCTCGACCCGATCCGGGGGGCGCGCCTGGAGGTGCTCGAGTCGATCGCGGCCACGCTCCGTGGGCACTGGCAGGACGGTGCGTCGCTCGCTCGCTCGGCCCTCGAGACCTTCGGGGACTCGTGGTGGCTCGACCCACTGGGCCAGTTCGCGTGGAACATGATCGGTCGCGACGTGGCGCTCTCCGAGAGCTGGGACGACTCCGGCCAAGCGGCCCAGGGCGTCATCAGGGCGCTCAGCGTCGTACCCGAGCGGCGGACGGCGCTCGAGGGCACGCGGGCCCTCGCCGAGGCCTTGGCCGGCCACCCCGTGGATGCACTGCGGCTCGTGTCCGGGGCGCGTACGGCGTCCGAGGTGGGGAACATGACGATCCTGCGCACCGAGCTGCTCGCCGCCGAGGCCGTCGCGCACCGGGAGCTCGGCGACCACGACCTCGCGGTGCCGATGCTCGTCGAGCTCGTCGAGAGCCGCATCGAGCCGGCACCGCACTGTCAGCTGCTCGGGCTGCTCGAGCTCGCGCACGCACGGTTCGGCGAGACGGACCTGGACGCGGCGCAGCGCGCCTTCGGCGCAGCGGCGGAGCTCGTCGACACGGAGATGCCCGGGCCGGGCGCGCGGTCGTGGCTCGGGCGCACCGGCGCGACGCTCGCCATCGCGGCGGACGACATCGACACCGCGCACGGCTGGGCCGGGGAGGTGGTCGACGACTTCTGGTCCGCCGTCGTCACAGCGCGGGTCCACCTGGCGACCGGTGAGGACGGGCGCGCGACCGATGCGCTGAAGTCGGCCGTGCCGCGGTGCGTGCGCCACCGGGTGATCGCCGATCTCCTCCTCAGCCGCGCCGTCGCGTCACCCGAGGCAGCGGACCTCCACCTGATCGACGCCGTCCGGGTCGCCTCCGGACACGGCCTGGTGCAGACGGTCGCCGCCGAGGGACCGGACGTGCTGGACCGCATCGAGCGGTTGGCGTGGCACGCGCCTCCGGGCTGGCTCGACCGACTGCGCCGGGCCGGGCAGGTCGGCGGGGCGTCGGTCGAGCCGGCGATCGAGCTGGTCGAGGAGCTCACCGACCGGGAGCTCGAGGTGCTCCGGATGCTGGCGAGCCGCCTCACGCTCCGGGAGATCGCCGACGAGCTCTTCATCTCCATCAACACCCTGAAGTTCCACCTCAAGGTGATCTACCGCAAGCTCGGCTGCAGCTCCCGCGCCGAGGCGGCCGAGGTCGCGAGGGCGATGACGAGCCTGCGCCGGAAGGGTCAGCCCTCCAGCACCCGCCGCCGCTGAGCCTCGTACAGATCGAGGGAGAGCAGCCCGCGCTCCACGAGCTGGGCGAGCTGGCGCACCTGGGCCACCTGGTCCACCAGCGGCGTCGCGCCGGGACCGTGCACGATGAGGTCCGTGCTCCCTGCCTGTTCGAGGGAGGCCAGCACGCGGTCCCGAGCGATCCGCTCACCCCCGGTCAGTCGGGCGCCGCTCTCACGAGCGGCGTCCGACAGGACGCCCGCCCAACGGTCCTCGACCAGCAGCAGCAGTGCCGTCTCGTCGGGAGCCAGCGTGACCGAGGCGAGCTCGATGTCGTGCCGGCTGAGGAGCACGCCCCCCGCGGCGACCTCCGTGAGCTCCTCGAGCACGCCGTGCTCGGCAGGAGACGTCGAGCTGACCCGGGGCTGGCCGCGGTCCCGGACGAGGACGACGGCGTCGAGCAGCCGGATCGAACCGTCCTCCACCAGCTGCACCACGGCTCGCGCCACCGAGCGGAGGGCGTCGGCATCGCCCGCCGACACCAGCACGTACTCGAGCAGGTCGAGGTCCGGCTGGTCGCCGCGTCGCGTGTGCGGCATGGGCCACACCTCCCCAAGCATCGTCGTGGCGTGTGCGTGACCGGATCGTGTCAGCCGGGAGGGTGGCCCGAGACCACCCCGGAGCGGGTGACGCCCCGGTTCGTCAGTGCAGTCCCGCCTTGAGCAGCACGACGAGCACGCCGACCAGGGCACCGGCCGCGGCACTCGCGATCCGCCCCCCGGTGTCGAGGCCGCCGCGTGCGCCCGCGAGGTAGCTGTACAGCGTCAGCAGCGCGATGGTCGCGAACAGCGCGATCCAGGCGGCGGTACGGAGCTCGGCACCGAGCACGAAGGCGAGGAGCAGCACCCCCAGCGGTACGACGGACGCGCCGGCGATCGGGAGGGTCTCGCGGAAGGCGTGCTGCACCGCGGCGACCGGGTGGTGCCGGTGCGTCAGCGAGCTGCCGATCGTCACGGCGTGCAGGTGGGCGATCCAGTAGACCGCGACGGTGCCGAGGATGGCGAGGCTCAGCTGCCCGATCGTGTGGAGGTGACCAGCGGTGGCGGCGATGGCGGCGGCGCAGACGACGGTTCCCGTGATCGCACCTTCGCCGCCTTGCACCAGGCCGAGGACGTCACGGCGGGCAGCCTGCCCCTCAGCCACTGCCGAACGTCTCCAGCAGCGTCTCGCGCTCGGCCGGAGTGAGGTTGGTGGAGATCAGCTTGCTGTCGCGGCCGTGGAACCTCTCGCCCAGCCGGTCGAGGTCGGCTCCCTCGGTGACGAGGAAGAGCGCCGAGGTGCCGGGCGTGACCTCGGAGCGGATCCGCTCCATGTCGCCCTTCGTGATGCCGGTGCCGTCTGTGGCCTTGGCGAGAGCGCCGATCCCGGCGCCGACGGCCAACCCCGCGATCGGGATGGCGAACAGGGCCCCACCGAGGATCCCCCAGAGCGCACCCCAGGCGGCGCCGCGCTTGGGGTTGTCGTGCTCGTGACGCAGGGTCGGCTTGTCGGCGCCCTCCGGCCAGCTGACCACGGCGTGGTCGACGATCTTGACGAGACCCTCACCCGCGGCCGCCTTCAGTGCCTCCTCCGCCTCGTGTGCGCCGTCCGGCGCGTCGAACTTCCAGACAGTGAACGTCGTCATGCCTACTCCTTCTCGATCAGGGCCGCGAGCGCGGCGAGGGTGGTGCGGGTCTTCGCCTCCTGCGGCGCGCCGAGGTCGACGCCCTTGCCGGCCAGGAAGACCTTCGTCTCCGCGGCGGCCTGGAACGCCTCGGCGGGGCTGCACTTCGTCGAGAGCTCCAGCAGCCGGGAGCCGTCGGGCATGAACCACAGCTCGGCGACCATCCGCCGGGGGTACTCCTTGTGCGCGAACTTCGCCTTGAGCAGCGAGACCGGGCCGAGGACCCGGAGGTCCTCGAATGCCAGTCCCGCAGGCAGCCGCTCCCCGAGCAGGGCCCGCTGGTCGACCGTCAGCGCATCCGTCACCTCCATGGCGCCGGAGTAGACGCCGCGGACCCGCTTGTCCGGCACCTCGGCGGTCAGCGAGCAGGAGCACACATAGCCGGCCGGAGAGGCATCCAGCTCGACCTTGAACCCGGGGAGACCGCGCAGGCCCTCGGGCACGTCACCCGGCAGCATGGGGCGCAGCTTCACGGTCGCGTCGCCCGGCTTGCGCTGGGTCCGACGGAAGCGCACCACGAGGCCGGCCGCGGACAGCTGCAGGTCGGGAGTGTCCACGAACGCCACCTGCCGGACCACCGCGTCGAGCGGATCGATCGCGAGTCGCTGGAGCACCCCGGGTCGGTTCTCCTCCGAGACGGTCAGCTTCAGCTCGACGGCGTCGACGTCCGGGAGCACGGTGAGCAGGTCGCCGAGCATCTCGGCGTCGTACATCGGGACTGTGGTCATGCCGTCTCCTTCGTTGACCGGCGCACGAATACCTTGATGGCCTCCTCGACCACGACGAGCGAGGCGGCCAGGCCGATGCAGGTGGCCCACTGGCCGAGGTCGAGGCCCGTGGTGCCGAAGATGCGCTGGAGGAACTCGAGTCCCGTGATCGCGACGATCGCCAGCAGCGCCACGCCGTACCGACGCAGCTGGAGGACTCCCGGGACGGCGTCGCGGTCGAAGATCGTGTTCGTCTGGTCGCGGCAGAGCAGGGCCGCGGCGAGGTGGAAGAGCGACAGCGTCGTCAGCAGCATGGTCGCGGCGAGGACGGCGTCGCCCTGCTCATCGCCGATCTGGTACGCCGCGAGTGCCCCGATCGTCATCACCGCGCCCTGGGCGCACAGCCGGATCCAGTTGGCGCGCGAGAGCACCGGAGCTCCGACCGGCCGGGGTGGGCGGGACATCAGGCCGCGCGCCGGCTGGTCGAACCCGAGCGCGATCGCGAGCGGGATGTCGACGACCATGTTGAGCCACAGGATCTGGAGCGGGTTGAGCGGCGCGCCGTCGGCGATGCCGAGGATGCCCGCCCCGATGAAGATCGCGATGTAGGCCACCAGGGTGGACATCTGGAACCGCAGGTACTTCAGCAGGTTGTCGTAGAGCGTGCGCCCGTAGGAGACGGCTCCGACGATCGTGGCGAAGTTGTCGTCGGTCAGGATCATCACCGCGGCCTCCTTGGAGACCTCGGTGCCGGTGATGCCCATGGCGACGCCGATGTCGGCGTTCTTGAGGGCCGGGGCGTCGTTGACCCCGTCGCCGGTCATCGCGACGACGTTGTCCTTCTCCTTGAGCAGTCGGACCAGACGGACCTTGTCCTCGGGTGCGACCCGGGCCACGACGCCGATCTCGTCGATCTCGTCGAGGAGCTGCTCGTCGCTCATCGCAGCGAACGCCGTACCGGTGACGGCGCGGCCCTCGATGCCGAGCTCACCGGCGATGGCAGCGGCCGTCGTCGCGTGGTCACCGGTGATCATCCGGACCCGGATACCGGCCTCCTTGCACTCCGCGATCGCGGCCCTCGCCTCGGGGCGGGGCGGGTCGACGATGCCCACCATCGCGAGGAGCGTCAGCTCCTGCACCGAGTCCACGAGGTCGTCGCCGGGCTGGACCGTGCCGGGCTCGAAGTCGCGCTGGGCCACGATCATGACCCGTTCGCCGGCGTTCGCGATGGCGTCGTTCGCCTCGAGCGCCAGGTGCCTGTTGTCCTCGGTGATCGGCACGATCGTCCCGTCGGGGTGCCGGATCTTCGTCGAGCGCGAGATGAGCACGTCGGGCGCACCCTTGACGTAGCAGCGCACCACCGGTCGGCCGTCGTCGCCGGTCATCTCGTGGAACGTCGCCATGAACTTGTAGTCCGAGTCGAAGGGCACCTCGGCGACCCGGGGGAGCGCAGCGCGGGTCTCGGCGATGTTCAGGCCGCCCTTCGCGCCGAGCACGATGAGGGCGCCCTCGGTGGGGTCGCCGATGAGGCTCTCGCCGTCGAGCACAGCGTCGGCGCACAGCACCATCGGGAGCAGGTAGGGGTCGAGGTCGTGCCGCTCGCCGCCGACATGGCTGATCTCGCCGACCGTGCTGTATCCCTCGCCGGTGACGGTGTAGCGGTTGCGTCCCGGGATCACGAGCTGGCGCGCCGTCATCTTGTTGAGCGTCAGCGTGCCGGTCTTGTCGGAGCAGATCGCCGAGGTCGACCCGAGTGTCTCGACGGCAGGCAGCCGCTTGACGATCGCGTTGCGGCGGGCGATCTCACGGGTGCCCATCGACAGCAGCGCGGTGACGACCGCCGGGAGGCCGGTGGGGATCGCCGCGACGGCGAGCGCGACGCCCGTGATGAAGAGCGTGTCGAACGACTGCCCCTGGGCCAGCCCCAGCAGCACGACCACCACCAGGGCGACGCCCGCGATGCTGGCGATGATCTTCGACAGCGCGTCCAGCTGCTTCTGCAGCGGCGTCTTGCTGGTCTCCGTGTGGGCCAGCATGTCGGCGATGTGGCCGATCTCGGTGTCCATACCGGTCGCGGTCACGACCATCTCGCCGCGGCCCCGGGTGACGGAGGTGTTCATGTACGCCATGCAGATCCGGTCGCCGAGCGGTACGTCGGTGCCCTCGACCGGGTCTGCGGTCTTCCCGACCGGCAGGCTCTCGCCGGTGAGCGCGGCCTCCTCGATCTCGAGGGTCGCGGCCAGCAGGATGCGCCCGTCGGCTGGGACCAGGTTGCCGGCCTCGACCAGCACCACGTCGCCCGGCACCAGCTCCGAGGCGTCGATCTCGACGGCGCGGCCGTCGCGGCGTACCCGCGCGATCGTCTTCATCATCTGCGACAGCGCCGCGACGCTCTCCTCCGCCTTCGCCTCCTGGCGCAGGCCGATGACGGCGTTGAAGACGGTCAGGCCCGCGAGCACGACGGTGGTGCCCGCGTCGCCGGTGACCAGCTGGTTGACGACGGCGGCGCCCAGGAGCACGAGCTGCATGAAGTCCTCGTACTGCCGCAGGAACGCGCGCCAGCCGGGCTCCTTCGCACCGCCCGCCAGGGCGTTGGGGCCGTACGTCGTGAGACGTGCCCGCGCCTCGTCCGCGGAGAGCCCCCGTCCGGGCTCGACCTGCAGGCCGGCTGCCACCACCTCCGCAGGGGACGAGACGGGGTCTGCGTCCTGCGGTGCCGACGCGAGCCGGATGCCGTCGCTCATGTGTCCCTCCGCTCGCGAGGCGCGGGCTTGCCTCGTGCCGATCGTCGTGACGGCGCGGGTGGTTGGGCCTCACCCCTGCCGGGGTGGGGTCGAACCACCCACCTGCGTGTGAGCGTGAGGCCAACGACGACGGACTCGCCCGAGGAGGCTCCCCGATGACCCAGCTCGACGTAGGACCCATCGACTATCTCGCCGTGGAGCTCCCCGGCGCGAAGCTCCAGGGCCGCGGCCTGGCGGCCCTGATCGACCTGACCGACCGCGGGATCATCCGGATCCTGGACCTGGTGGTCGCCATGGTCGGGACGGACGGGAGCGTCTCCGCTCTCGCGCTGGCCGACATGGACGGGGACGGTGAGCTCGACCTCGCGGTCTTCGAGGGCGTCCGGTCGGGCCTGATCGACGACGACGACCTCGCCGAGAGTGCGTCACTCGTCGAGCCCGGCAACGCCGTCGCGCTGCTCGTCTACGAGAACACGTGGGCGGGGCCGTTCGTCACCGCCATGCGGGAGGCGGGTGCCGAGGTCATCGCGAGCGGTCGGATCCCGGCCGACGACGTGGTCGCCGCGCTTGACGCGCTCGAGTCGGCGAACGCCTGACAGGAAAGGGAAGGACTGACATGGGACTCATCGGAGGAATGGCCCGCACGGCGGTCGTCGCCGGCACCGCGACCGCGGTCTCGAACCGGGTGTCGCGACGCCAGGCCGGACGGTGGCAGGCGCAGGCGGACGCACAGGCCTACCAGGATCAGCAGTACCAGCAGCAGCAGTACCAGCAGCAGCAGTACCAGCAGCCGGTGTACGCCGCACCGCCCCCCGCCGCGGCTCCGCAGGCAGCGGACTCCGACGACCTGATCGAGCAGCTCCAGAAGCTCGGAGCGCTGCGCGACCAGGGCATCCTGACCGACGCGGAGTTCGATGCGCAGAAGGCGAAGCTGCTCGGCGGGTAGCTGCCGAGCACGTCGAACGGCCCCCTCGCTGAGCGAGGGGGCCGTTCCGTGCGCCGATGCGTCAGGCGAGCACCTTGGCCTTGGCCTGCTGGAACTCCTCCTCGGTCAGCGCGCCGCTCGAACGGAGCTGCGCCAGCCGCTCGATCTCGCTGGCACCTGACGACGTGCCGGAGACGCTCTGGACGTAGTCCCGCATCTGCTGGTCGCGGCGCTGCGCGTCCCGGACCGCGTGCTCACCCATCTTCTTGCCGCGCGCGATCAGGTAGACGAAGACCCCGAGGTAGGGCAGCACGATCACGAAGACCGTCCAGAGCGCCTTGCCCCAGCCACCCAGGTCGTCGCTGCGGAAGATGTCCGAGAACACGGTGATCAGCAGCCAGATCCAGATGAAGAAGAGGAAGAACCACAACATGCTGAGGAAGACGTCCCCGGGGGTGTACTCCAGGACGGTGACCATATGAACCTCCTGCGTTGCGCAGCGTCGCTGCGTCAGTAGTCGAGGCTCCGCACCTGGGAGCTCAGGACCCAGATGACGAAGCCGTTGAACGCGATGATCACGATCGACCACAGCGGGTAGTGGGGGATGAACGCGAAGTTGGTCAGGATCGCGACGCCGGCGTAGAGCATGCCGCCGACGAGGGCCCAGCCCACGCGCGCGACGATGCCGATGCCGCAGGCGACACCGATGATGCCGAGCACCAGGTGGATCGTGCCCCAGACGGTCATGTCGAGCTTGTAGAGGTACTCGCTGCCGGCCGCGTACAGCTCGTCGTTCGAGATCGCCGAGAGGCCCTGCAGGATGTTCATGCCCGAGGTGATGATCAGGAGGATCCCCGCGAGGGTCGCCCCGAAGTCGAGGACCATGCCACGAGCCGAGTAGTCGTCGTACTTCTGCTCCGTGCTCATGGTGTGCCTCCTGGCTGGCCGGTGGCTGAATGGTCGGATCGCGATGGGTGGCGTCGCACCACCCGGCGCGGGGTGGTTGCGGGGCGAGCCGCTCGATCGGCCGCCGCGGGGTCAGTCGATGTAGTCCTCCCTGCGCAGCCAGCGCAGGGCCCAGACGCCGTAGATGGGCGGGAGGTACGACGTGGCCAGCCGCTGGGTGACGGCGATGGCGAACGCCGGACCGCTGGGGACGCCGACGGCGACCAGGCCGGCGGCGATGGCGGCCTCGCCGACGCCGACGTTGCCCGGGACCGGGATGACGCTGGCGAAGAGCGCCGCGGCGGCGGTCACGAACAGGCAGGTCGGGTAGGACAGGGATGGCTGCAGCCCCTCGACCATGCAGGTCATCCCGACGGCCGTGATCATCAGTGACGCGAGGTTGGTGCCGAAGAGGCCGAGCGCGCGGACCGGGCTTTCGGTGACGACCCGCAGCGACGTCCGCAGGCTGCGCAGCGCGGTCACGAGGTGCCGGCGCAGTCTCGGCACCACGGCCACGACGATCGCGGACAGGACCATGGCCACGACGAGCAGCGCGATGATGCGGTCGAGGTTCCCCGGGCCCGAGAGGTCGACGTCCGGCCGGTTCGATGCCAGGAGCAGGGCGACGACCACGACCAGCACGTTGGCCACCGCTGCGGCGAGGGAGTCGAGGGCAGTGGCGGTGACCGCGACGGAGGGGCCCTCGCCGAAACGACGCAGGAAGGCCGTGTAGAGCGCGACGCGACCGAGGGTGGCGGAGATCGCGAGCCCGACCGTCTTGATGGCGTACTGCAGCTGCACGAGCGGGAACAGCGGCAGGCGGGTGCGCACGGTCGTCATCGCGGTGCCCGCGTCCGCGACGGACGTGGCCTGCACGACGACGAGCCCGATCGCGACCCAGGCCCAGTCGGCGTTGCGCCACGTGTCCCAGACCGTCTGCCAGTCGAGCTCGATCAGCGTCGACAGCAGGGCGTACGCCGCGAAGAGGATGATCCCGGTCTGCAGGATGTCCCGCCAGCGGATCCGGACGATCTCGGCGGGCTCGGGGGGCGGGGTGCCGGTGCGTTCGGTGATGGCCGCGCTGATCGCCGGCAGGGTGGACTTGAGGGCCTGGCCCGGCAACGACCGCGGCATCGCCGCCCGTTGCAGGTAGGGCTGGGCGGCCGCGACCGCGTCGGTCCCGATGCCGGCGAGCGCCGCGTCGACGGCCCGCTCCGCACCGACCCGCGTGGCCTGGCTGGCCAGGAGCACGGCGACGTCCTGAGCTCGCTGCGCGTCGACTGCCGCGACCACTCCCGACCCGAACTCCGACAGCACCGGCTGCCCGTCCACCACGGCGATGTGCTCGAGCGTCAGCTCGCCGTGCGCCAGCCCCGCCGCGTGCAGGGTGCCGACGGCGACCCAGACCGTCCGCAGCGTGACGTCGTCGATGCCCGCGGCGTCGACGGCCAGGGACGGAGCCGGTGCCCCGAGCACGAGCACGGCGTCGCCGGAGACCTCGGCGGACGCGACCAGCGCGTCCACGCGTACGCCGGCGCGATCGGCGAGCAGCGACATCAGCGCCTCGTGCTCGACCAGCTGCAGGCGGGTCGCCCCGGGAGCGGACTGGTCGCGGTAGAGCAGCGTGCGCCACCACCGGGCCGCGAGTCGGGCGTCCGTCGCATCGCGCCCGTAGACCTTGACCAGCAGCGGCGTGCCGTCGGGCGCCTCGGCGTACAGGATCCGGGCGCCCCAGGGCTGGGTCGGCGCAAAGCGCAGCCCCGTGACCTCGATGCCGAGCTGGGCGAGGCTGGCCGCCACCTGGCTGCGGTTGGGGTGGCCGGCGGGGGAGCCGACCAGCACCAGCGCCAGCCCGGCGCCGGCGATGCCGATCGCGAGCGCCCCCAGGACGTCGGTCGGGCCGGCGATCCCGATCGCCCAGGCGCCGATGCACTGCGCCCCGACCACGGCGACGTGGAAGCGCCGCAGGGTGACCACCACGAACGGCCGCAGGACCATCAGCACCGCCGTCACCACGGCGACCCGGAGCGTCGGGAAGCCTTGCGGTGACCCGCTGCGGACCGGTCCGGGGTCGAGCTCGGGGAGTCCGGCGCCGGCGAGGTAGGAGGCGACGAACGCGCCCCCGACGGCTGCCGCGGTCGCCACCACCACGGCCAGCGGCAGCCGGCCGCGTCGCGGCACGGTCACGACGACGGCGACGAGCACACCGATGGCGTAGGCCGCACCCAGCGCGTACGCCGCGTCGAACAGCGCGGTCGCCCAGCGCGGCAGGTCGTCCGCGACGCCGCGTACCGCGCCGTCGAGGACACCGCGGTGCGCCGCCGCCCGCGCGCATCCGAGCGCGACCAGCACGCCGACGACGACGAGGGCGACGTCGATCGGGCGCCGAGACCGGGCGTCCGTGTCCGCGACGAAGAACCCCGACGACATCCGGCGGCGACCGCCCGGGGTCGTGGTGACGGCGACGGGCGTGGTCATCACGCCGCCGCTGCCGCGAGTGGGGGCACGTGCGTGCGCAAGTCCGTCATGATCCGCGACCCATCAACCGCCTTCCTGCCTCCCCGGAGCGTGCCGGGACCGCTCGGTCCGGGGCTTCACCCTTTGCAGGTGAGCCTGCGGTCGCGCGCCCTCGGGACGCGGTCTTCCGGCGCTCCTCACCCGTCGCGGGTGAGGAAGACCGGACCGCTGGGTGGCGATGCTGGACGGCGTGACGTTCAGGTTCGCCGACCTGGCCCGCATGGCCGTGTCGTGGCTGGTGTCGACCGCCGCGCTGGCTGTCGCGGTGCGGCTGCTCCCCGGGCTCCATGCCGACAGCGCGTGGCCGCTCTTCGTCGCCGCGGCCACGACGGGGATCGTCGGTGTCCTGGTCCGGCCGGTGCTGGTCGAGGTGGGTGCGCGCATCGGCTGGCTCGCGCTGGGCGCGCTCGCAGTCGTGGGCCAGGCCGCCGTCATGTACGTCGCGCTGGTGATCGTCCCGGACATCGACGCCACCTCGTTCTGGTCGACCGTCGCCGCCGCGTGGATCGCAGCCGTGGTCGGCACGATCCTGTCGTGGCTCCTGGTCGCCCACACTCCGGAGAGCTTCGCCGCCGCGCTGCGGCGTACCGGGAAGCGGCACCCGCCGGTGTCCGACCCCGACACCGACGGCGTCGTGTTCATCCAGCTGGACGGCGTCGCCCAGCCGGTCATGCAGTGGGCGCTGGCGTCGGGAACGATGCCCACGCTGCGCGGCTGGGTGGACGAGGACTCGCACCGTCTGCACGGCTGGACCGTCCAGATCCCGTGCACCACACCCGCGAGCCAGCTGGGCATCCTGCACGGCACCTGCGACCGCGTGCCCGCGTTCCGGTGGTACGACCGCGAGCTCGGCCGGGTCCTCGTCGCCAACCGACCGGCCGACGCCGCGATCATCGAGGAGCGGGCCAGCGACGGGCGCGGCCTGCTCGCCGACGACGGGATCTCGGTCTCGAACCTCTTCACGGGCGACGCCCCGCGGAGCTCGATGACCATGAGCAGGACGGCGCTCAGCCGGGGATCGACGGAGACCCGTCGGGCGTTCGGATGGTTCCTGGTCCGCCCCGACGGCTTCGCGCGCAGCCTGGCGCGCACCGTGGCGGAGGTCTGGCGCGAACGGTTCCAGGCGCGGCGCCAGCGCCTGCGCGACGTACAGCCCCGGGTGCACCGCAACTGGACCTTCGCCGCGCTGCGAGCCGTCAGCAACGGGCTGCTGCGCGACCTCAACACCGCCATCGTCGCCGACGAGCTGATGCGCGGCACCCGGGCGATCTATGTCGACTACGTGGACTACGACGAGGTCGCCCACCACGCGGGTGGGTCGCGGATCGAGTCGCTGGCGGCGCTCGAGGGACTCGACACGGTGCTCGCCGTGCTGTCGGACGTGGCGCAGGCCGCACCGCGTCGCTATCACCTGGTGGTGCTCTCGGACCACGGGCAGTCCATGGGGCAGCCGTTCGCCTCGCGGTACGGGATCGACCTCGCGGGCCTCTGCGCCCAGCACATGGAGGAGTCCGTCACCTCGCTGGAGACGAACGTCGAGAGCTGGGGGCGCGCCGAGTCCATCGTCGACGACCTGTCCTCGGGGGCGCCCGGCTCCCGTAGCCCGCTCGGGCGCACCGGCGACCGGTTGCGCCGACACACCGGCCCGGTGACGGCCGACCACGGCGACGACGGCGGCGGGCCTGTGGTGCTCGGCTCGGGCAACCTCGGCCTGGTGTACCTGCGCCAGCCCACCCGGCTGCACCTCGAGGACCTCGAGGAGCGCCACCCGCGTCTCCTGGCCGGCCTGGCCGCGCACCCCGGCATCGGCTTCCTGTCGGTGCTGAGCCGGCGCGACGGCCCGGTCGTTCTGGGTGCTGGCGGCCGGCGGCGGCTCTCCGACGGCGCCGTCGACGGGATCGACCCGCTCGCGCCGTTCGGGGAGTACGCCGCGGCGGCGATCGCCCGTGCCACCCTCCTGTCGGAGGCACCCGACATCTACGTCAACAGTGCGATGGATCCGAGCACCCAGGAGATCGCGGCGTTCGAGGACCTGGTCGGTGCGCACGGAGGCCTCGGCGGCTGGCAGGACCACGGCATGCTGCTCGCGCCCGTCGAGCTGCTGCCCGACGCACCGGCGATCGTCGGAGCAGACATGCTCCACCGGGTGCTGGTCGGCATGCTCGAGCAGCTGGGGCACCGGACCGACCTCGGCACCCGGGAGGTGGAGGCGAGCCCCGGGTGAGGGCCACGTCCGGGTCTGCGACCGCGGTCACCGATCCGCCGCGCGGTCGGGTCCGGCCGTCGGCGTGTGGATGAGCCCGAGCTCCCGCGCGGTCCGCAGCGCGTCGGCCCGGCGCTCGACCCCGAGCTTGCGGTAGATCGAGCCGACGTGGCTCTTGACGGTGTTCTCGGTCACGAGGAGGGCCCGCGCGATGTCGCCGTACGAGCCGCCGAGCGAGAGCTGGAGCAGCACCTCGGTCTCGCGAGGAGTCAGCGGGACGACCAGTGGCTCTCTCGTGTCGGCCGCGATCGGCTGGACCGCCGGCGTCCCGGTCTCCCTCGGCGTCGGGACGTCCACGTCGGCGGGCGGGCTCGGCACGGGCGCCCGCTCGTGCGCCCTGACCGGCCGACGGTAGCGGCTGACCGCTGCCAGCGCCTCGGCGGCGAACGGGTGCGCGGCGGGGCGCTGGACCTCGTCGTACAGCAGCTCCACGAACCGGCCGTCGGCTCCGGCCGCTTCGGCGAGGACGCGCAGGAGGCGTTGCGACGCGACCGTCGTCAGCACGTGCGGCAGCGCCTCGCGCGCGTCCTGGGTCCGCCCATGCTCCAGGAGGAGGGCGAGGCGGAGGACGGCCGTCCAGGCCCGCTCGACCAGGTCGGCGTCCTGCGCACCCAGATTCGGGTCCAGAAGCGCGATCGCCTCCTTCGCCCTGCCGGCCGCGGCCGTGCCGAGGGCCTCGAACGCGCGGGCCAGCACGTCGTAGCCCAGTTCCCGCAGCTGCGCGACGTACGTCGCCACGGGGATCTCCTCGCCGGCGTCGATGGCGAGGCGGGCGCGGGTCGCGGCGACCATCTGCAGGCCGAAGCGGCTGCGGATCGCCGGCGCCGGCGCCGCAGCGGGAAGGGCACGCTCGGCCTCTTCCGGCCTTCCGGCGTCAGCGAGCAGGTGGGCGCGCAGGACCGACGCCATCAGGCTGACCATGGGATCCAGCACCGACACCGACGCTGCTCGGACCCGATCCAGCTCTCGGGCCGCCACTTCGCTGTCGAGCATGTGGAACGCCGCCCAGGCTCGGGCCAGCCGTGCCCGGACGGTCGACGTGTCCTCGTCGATGCCGTTGAGCTCGGCGAGCTCGAGGCAGCGGTCGGCCGCGAGCACCGCGGACTGGACCTCGCCGATGCAGACGTCCACGAGTGCCCGGAGGCTCAGCGCGGCGATCGTCAGCTGGTCGGCACCGAGCGACGAGGCGTCGAGCAGTGCCGCCTCGACGTGGGTCGATGCGGCGTGCAGCTCGCCGGACCACGCCTCCACGGCGGCGAGCTCCAGCCGCACCAGGCAGACGCGGGTCAGCGGGAGCTCACGGACGATGCCGTCCCCGCCCGGGTCGCCCCCGGCCTCCCCGAGAGTCGCTCGCGCCCGGGTGACCGCTGCCTCGTGGTCGAACCACCCGAACCGCGCACGCCACAGGTCGAGCAGGACCAGGTCGGCCTCGAGCAGGGCACCGACGTGCGAGGTGCTTCGCCTGGCTGCCTGGCGGGTGGATGCCTCGATGGTGAGCTGCAGCGCGCCGCCCACGTCACCCAGGGCACGACGGCTCAGCGCCGCGACACCGAGGAGCTCGGGGAAGCCGGTGCTCCGGGGCGACAGGTGCGTGAGTCCGCGCTCCAGTGCGGCACCGTCCCCGGAGACGAGCAGGTCGGGTCCGAGCTCGAGGAGCTCGAGGGCGAGGAGGTCCGGGTCCTCACTGAGGATCGCGTGCCGGATCGCACCCGGGTCATCGCCCACGGCCCGGGCGTACCGGACGCCGCGCACATGGGCGGCGCTGGCCGTACCGTCGTCCGTCGCCCAGGACGTCGCCCGCCGTCGCAGCAGCTCGATGAGGAGCGGGTGGTACTGCCAGACGATGCCGTGGCGCGCATCGGGGTACGCCGTGACGAGGAGCCCGTCGCGCGCGAGGCCGGCGAGCCGGACGGGTGCGTCCTCGAGACCGGAGAGCGCGATGGCCGCCTCGACCGTCACCTCGTCCTCGTCGCACGTGGCGAGGAGCAGCTGGCGAGTCTGCGCGGCCAGGCCGTCCAGCGACTCGCTCAGCAGGTAGTCGAGCACGGGGAGGTCGGTCATCCGCAGCAGCATGTGCATGGTCGACTTGTCGTCAGCGGCGTCGACCGCTCGGGCGCCCAGGATGAGGGCCGCCGCCCAGCCCTGGGTGCGCTCCTGCAGCTGGTGTACGTCGTCGTCGGTGGCGGCCGGCGCGTGGGAGCTGACGAGCTCCCGGGCCTCGTCGTCGCGGAAGCGGAGCTGCCCCGCCCGGATGACCGTGAGCTGACCGCTGAGCTCCAGCGGGATCAGCGGGAGGGCCAGGTCGCGACGGGTGAGCAGCACCAGGCGGAGCCGCTCGGGCACGAGGGCGATGGCGCGCGCGAGGAACCGCACCGACGAGGGGGGCAGCTGATGGGCGTCGTCGACGATCACCACCCGTGGCGTCTCGAGCGCATCGGTCTCGCGCAGGAGCTCGATCGCGTCGGCGTGCGCGGATGCCTCGTCGCGCTCCAGGACGACCCGGGCGACGGCGCTCTGGGGGACACCCGCCCCAGAGAGGATCCCGGCGATCAGGATCTCGTGCTCACGCACGGGCACCCACTGGGCGTCGAAGTCCGTGTCGGCGGCATGCCGCGCCGCCACCCAGCCGGCCACCAGGGAGGTCTTGCCCAGGCCGGCCGGTGCCACGATCATCGTGAGCGCGGTCTCCGGAGCGCCGTCGAGCAGCTCCGTGAGTCGAGCGCGCACGACCAGCCTGCGTGGCGACGCAGGTGCACTGCTCAGCAGGGCGCGCCGATCGGCGGTCGACGTCCTCCTGACACTGGCCATGACGGTCTCTCCCCGGCCTCCCGACCGACCCCACCGGATGGTGCAGCACCACCATCCTGCACCTACGGCGAGGGGTTGCACATCTGGCCACGCCGTCGCCCCGATCGGGTGATGCCGAACCATGCGGCGGGCCCCATCGTGGGATGGCAGCCGCACGAGCGAGGTGGAGCGATGGGGGAGTACCTCATCCGGGTCAGGGGCCGGGTCTCACAGGACCTGACCGACACCTTCCCGAGCCTGAGCGCGGACGCCGCTCCGGAGCAGACGACGCTCCGCGGTCACCTGGAGGACCAGGCCGCCCTCGCCGGCGTCCTGAGCCACCTCGACATGCTCGGCGTCGAGATCCTCGAGGTACGCCGGCTGCTGCCGCCCGCGAACGACGGCTAGTTGTCGGCCGGCCTCCCCCGTCCCGGGTGACGACGCTGCGCCACGGCGTTCCTAGCGTCGAGCTGTCGGCCGACCCGGCGAGGAGGAGCGATGGTGAGCCTGACCGTCTGGGAGTTCGCCACCGTCGCAGGCGCCGAGGACGCGGAGTTCAAGCTGAAGACGCTGCAGTCCGAGGAGCTGATCAGGGTCCACGACGCTGCGGCGCTCTACTGGCCGGCGGACGAGAGGAAGCCCTCCACCCGCCAGCTCGCGAGCATCCGGTGCGGGGGAGCGATGGGCGGCGCGTTCTGGGGCCTGCTGTTCGGGATGCTGTTCTTCGTGCCGCTCCTCGAGCTGACGGCCGGCGGCGCCGGAGGAGCCTCGAGCGGGGCGCTGACCGACGTCGGGATCGACGCCGAGTTCGTCGATGCGGTGCGGACGAGCGTGACCCCCGGCACCTCCGCGATCTTCGTGCTCGCCGGCGACGTGGAGCTCGACCGCGTCGAGGCGGCGCTCGCAGGCACCGGCGCCGCGCTGATCCGCACCCGTCTGTCGACCGACCAGGAGTCGGCGCTGCGCGCAGTGTTCGCCGACTGAGCCCGTCGGCTGGACGGCCGGGCCGGGGCATCACCCGGTTCAGGTGAGCCGCCGCGCACCGGTCCCGGAAAGAGCTCAGCCCCACCCCCGACGATGCGGGAGTGGGGCCTGGCGATGGTGTCCGAGGGGGGACTTGAACCCCCACGCCCTAATACGGGCACTAGCACCTCAAGCTAGCGCGTCTGCCAATTCCGCCACCCGGACGAGTGCGGTGGAACAGTAGCAAAGGCCCGGCCGAAGTTCCGCATCGGCACCGGGGTGGAGTTCGGCCTCCGCGGTGACATGCTGGGAGCATGACCGACGGACCCGTCAGCCCTGCCGCCGAGGGCGCCTCCGACCCCACCGCCGAGGTCGTCGAGCTGTGCCGAGACCTGATCCGGATCGACACCACGAACTACGGGAGCACGGCCGACGGCCCGGGGGAGCGGAAGGCCGCCGAGCACGTCGCCACCCTCCTCGACGAGGTCGGGATCGAGGCACGCATCTACGAGTCCGAGCCGGGGCGGGCGTCCGTCGTCGCGCAGTGGGGCGGCTCCGCGAGCGACCGGGGCGGGCTGCTGCTGCACGGCCACCTGGACGTCGTACCCGCCGCTGCCGAGGACTGGCAGGTGGACCCGTTCTCCGGCGAGATCCAGGACGGCTACCTGTGGGGTCGCGGCGCGGTCGACATGAAGGACTTCGACGCGATCCTGCTCTCCGTCGTCCGCGACCGGCAGCGGACCGGTCGGGTGCCGGAGCGGCCGATCACCCTGTGCTTCACCGCCGACGAGGAGGCGGGCGGCCACCTCGGCGCCCAGGTGCTGGTCGAGGAGCACACCGACGAGCTCGAGGGCTGCACCGAGGCGGTCGGCGAGGTCGGCGGCTTCAGCGTCACCGTCCGCGGCCGCCGGGTCTACCTCATCGAGGCCGCCGAGAAGGGCATGGCGTGGATGCGCCTGACCGCGCGCGGTCGCGCCGGCCACGGCTCGATGATCAACCGCGACAACGCCGTGACCGCCCTGACCACGGCGGTCGCCCGGATCGGGGGGCACCAGTGGCCGGTCCGGCTCACCCCGGCCATGCAGACCCTCCTCGCGGCCATCGGCGAGATCGCCGGCACCGAGGCCACCCCCGAGAACGCCGAGGCGCTGGTCGAGGAGTTCGGCGGCGCCGCCCGCATGCTCGGCGCGGTCATCCGCAACACCGCCAACCCGACGATGCTCGACGCCGGCTACAAGGTCAACGTCATCCCGCAGGAGGCCACCGCGCACGTCGACGGCCGCTTCCTGCCCGGCTTCGAGGACGAGTTCTTCGCGACGATCGCCGAGCTCGTCGGCGACGGTATCGACATCGACTACGTGAGCAACCAGCCGCCCTGGGAGACGCCGTACGACGGCGAGCTCGTCGACGCGATGACGCGGTCCCTCCTGGCCGAGGACGAGGGCGCGGTCGTCGCGCCGTACCTGATGAGCGGTGGCACCGACGCCAAGCACTTCCGCAAGCTCGGCATGCGCTCCTACGGGTTCGCGCCGCTGCGGCTGCCCGCCGACCTCGACTTCACCGCGCTCTTCCACGGGATCGACGAGCGGGTGCCGGTCGATGCGCTGACCTTCGGCGCGCGGGTCTTCGACCGCTTCCTCGACGAGGTCTGAGGACCGTCAGGCGGTCCGCACCGCCCGGATGATCTTGCGGCGCAGCACGACCCGGCGGGTGCCGTCGGCGGTGATCCGCACCCGGTCGAGCTCCCAGCCGCCGTGCTCGGCCCGGTCGACGAGCAGCTTGGTGACGACGTTGCGGGAGTACTCCCGCGAGAACGACACCTTGTCGAACTCCCACTCCACCCCACGGGCAGGTGGTCGGCGAAGCACACGGCTCATGCAGTTCCCCCAGTCAGGAGTCAGTCGCTGGACACATCATCCAGCGCGATGGCGATCTCGGTCGGGAGTTGCAGCTCATCTACCCCAAGTGCGCCACGGAGCTGGGCGGCGGTCCGGGCACCCACGATAGGGGCGGTCACCCCCGGCCGGTCGCGCACCCAGGCGAGCGCCACCTCGAGGGCGGACCAGCCCAGGCCGTCGGCGGCGCGGGCGACCGCCTCGACGATGCCGGCCCCGCGCTCGTCGAGGTAGGGGTTGACGAAGTTCGAGAAGTGGCTGGTGGCGGCGCGCGAGTCCGACGGCGTGCCGGTGCGGTACTTGCCGGTCAGCACCCCGCGCCCCAGCGGCGACCAGGCCAGCACCCCGAGGCCGCACGCGTCCGCGGCCGGGAGGACCTCCTGCTCGATCCCGCGGTTGAGCAGGGAGTACTCGACCTGGGTGCTCGCCAGCAGCGTCCGGCCCGGCACCGCGCGCTGCCACGTCGCCGCCTGGGCGGTCTGCCAGCCTGCGTAGTTGGAGACGCCGACGTACGACGCGCGCCCCGTCGCCACCGCGTGGTCGAGCGCCGCGAGGGTCTCCTCGAGCGGTGCGTCGTCGGACCAGATGTGCACCTGCCAGAGGTCGACGTGCTCGACGCCGAGCCGGCGCAGCGAGGCGTCGAGGGTGGTCAGCAGGTGGCCGCGGGAGGTGTCGTAGGTCCGACCGCCGTGCCGGGCGCTGATCCCGGCCTTGGTCGCCAGCACGACCTCGTCGCGGGCGACCACGTCGCCGATCAGCGAGCCGATCAGCTCCTCCGAGGCGCCGTTGCCGTACCCGGCCGCGGTGTCGACCAGCGTCCCGCCGGCCTCCGCGAACGCGATCAGCTGGTCCCTGGCCTCGTGCTCGTCGGTGTCCCGACCCCACGTCATCGTGCCGAGGCCGATCCGGGACACCGTCAGGCCGGTCGAGCCGACACGCCGCTGCTGCATGGCGACAAGGTAGTCGGCGTACGCATGCGGGTCGTCGTCGGCACGCCAGACGGTCGCCCGTAGGATTCCGCGACGTGGTGGACTACCTCCAGGCCGTCGTCCTCGGGATCATCCAGGGACTGACCGAGTTCCTCCCGATCTCCAGCAGCGCGCACCTGCGGATCTTCCCGGAGGTCTTCGGCTGGGGCGACCCGGGCGCCGCGTTCACCGCCGTCGTGCAGATCGGCACCGAGCTCGCCGTGCTCATCTACTTCTGGCGCGACATCTGGCGGATCGCCTCCACCTGGCTGAAGTCGCTCGTCCGCCCGGAGTACCGCGGCCAGCTCGACGCCCGGATGGGCTGGTTCATCATCCTCGGCTCCACGCCCATCGTGGTCCTCGGCATCCTGCTCAAGGACACCATCGAGGAGGACTTCCGCAACCTCTGGGTGATCGGCACGATGCTGATCGTGCTGGGCATCGTCCTCGGCATCGCCGACCACGTCGGCGGCACCACCAAGACGCTCAAGCAGCTCACGCTGCGCGACGCGATCCTGATGGGCTGCGCCCAGGCGCTCGCGCTGGTCCCCGGCGTCTCCCGCTCGGGCGCCACGCTGTCGATGGGCCGCTTCCTGGGCTACGAGCGCGAGACCGCGACCCGCTACGCCTTCCTGCTCGCGATCCCGGCCGTCATCGGCGCGGGCCTCTTCGAGCTCCAGGAGATCCCGCACGGCGACAACCTCTACGGCTGGGGCCCGACGATCGTCGCGACCATCGCCGCGTTCGTCGTCGGGTACGCCGCGATCGCGTGGTTGCTCCGGTTCATCTCGACGCACTCGTTCACGCCGTTCGTCATCTACCGGATCGTGCTCGGCGCGGGCACGCTCACCCTGGTCGCGGCCGGCGTCATCGCCGCCTGAGGTCACCATCGCGATAGTCCGTCACGTTCTGGTCGCCGTTCCGGCACTCCGGGCGGCCAGAACGTGACGGACTATCCCGAAGGTCGCGGTGAGGTCAGAGCCAGCCGGATCGCTTGAACAGCACCCACAGCAGCCCGGAGATCCCGCACATCAGCAGCAGCGCGAACGGGTAGCCGAAGTCCCAGCCGAGCTCGGGCATGTGCTCGAAGTTCATGCCGTAGACCCCCGCTATGAGGGTCGGGGGAGCGATCAGGCCGACCCACGCCGAGATCTTGCGCATGTCGTTGTTCTGCTGCACCGAGATCTGGGCGAGGTGGGCGTCGAACGCCGTCGACAGCAGCGAGTCGAGCGAGTCCACCGTCTCGGCGGCGCGGGCCAGGTGGTCGGCGACGTCGCGGAAGAACGGCGTCGCCTTCTCCGGTACGGCGGGCACGGCGCCGCTCGCCATCCGGGCGACGGGCTCGCGCAGCGGCAGCACCGCGCGGCGGACCTCCGCCAGCTCGCGCTTGAGCACGTAGATCCGGGCGGAGTCGTTGGTGCGGTCGGCGGAGAAGACCGACGTCTCGATCTCGTCGACGTCGACGACCAGCTCGTCGACCACGTCGAGGTAGCCGTCGACGACCCGGTCCATCACGGCGTACACGACGCCGCCGGGGCCGTGGCCGAGCACGCGGTCGGTCGACTCGAGCTTCTCGCGGGCCGAGTGCAGCTCGTTGCCCTTGCCGTGCCGGACGGAGACGACGAAGTCGCCGCCGACGAACATCGCGATCTCGCCGGTCTCGACGGCGTCGTCCTCGTCGACGTACCAGAGCGTCTTGAGCACCAGGAACATCATCTCGTCGTACCGCTCCAGCTTCGGCCGCTGGTGCGCCTTCACGGCGTCCTCGATGGCCAGCGGGTGCAGCCCGAACACCTGCGCCACGTCGGCGAGCTCGGCCTCCGTCGGCTGGTGCAGCCCGACCCAGACGAAGTCCCCGGGCTCGGTCGCGCGCTCGCGCAGCTCGCGGCACCCGCCGCCCAGGTCGACGCGGGACCCGGCCCGGTAGAGGGCGCAGTCGACGATCACGGGGCCACCGTAGTCCCACTACAGTCGCCGACATGGCAACGGTGATCCTGGTCCGCCACGGGCGCACGACGGCCAACGCGGCGGGCACTCTCGCCGGCCGGCTGCCGGGCGTGCTGCTCGACGACGTCGGGACCACGCAGGCCCAGCGGACCGCCGAGCGACTCTCCGTGCTGCCGCTCGTCGCGGCCGTGACGAGCCCTCTCGAGCGCTGCCGGCAGACCGCGAAGGCCGTCGTGGCCGCGCAGCCGAAGGGGCTGCGCCTGGTGTCGGACCGCGGGCTCATCGAGTGCGACTACGGCGAGTGGCAGGGACGCCCCATCAAGGAGCTCGCGAAGGAGAAGCTGTGGTCGACCGTGCAGACCCAGCCGTCGGCCGTGACGTTCCCGGGCGGCGAGGCGATGACGGCGATGCAGGCCCGCGCGGTGGCCGCCGTACGCCGTCGCGACGCCCTCGTCGAGGCCGAGCACGGCCCGGGCGCGGTGTGGGTCGCGGTCAGCCACGGCGACCTCGTGAAGTCGATCCTCGCCGACGCGCTCGGCATGCACCTCGACCTCTTCCAGCGGCTGCACGTCGACCCGGCGTCGGTGTCGATCATCCGCTACACGTCCAGCCGCCCGTACGTGCTCGCGACGAACACGCACTCCGGCGACCTCGGCTGGCTGGCCCCGCCGAAGAAGAAGGGCGGCCGGGAGCGGCGGTCCCACGACGCCGTCGTCGGTGGCGGGGCCGGCCCTTCCGCTACCGCCTAGGGTGGCTGCCATGGCACCCCTCGTCCACGGTTTCGACCCGCCCGAGCGCTTCGTGGCCGGCACCGTCGGCCCGCCCGGACAGCGCACGTTCTTCCTCCAGGCGAAGGACGGTGCCCGGCTGGTGAGCGTGGCCCTCGAGAAGCAGCAGGTGCAGGCGCTCGCGGAGCGCATCGACGAGCTGCTCGACGAGGTGCTGGCCAGCTCACCGGGCGACGCGGTCGTCCCCGCGATGGCACCGCTGGGGCTCGACGACACCGAGCCGCTGGACCAGCCGATCGAGGAGGAGTTCCGCGCCGGCACGATGACGCTGTCCTGGGACCCCGAGGCCGAGCGGGTCGTGATCGAGGTCTTCCCCTACACGGAGGCGGCCGTCGTCACGCCCGACCAGCTCGACGAGGACTTCGAGGAGCCCGAGCCGGACGAGGTGTTCCTGGTCCGGATCCCGGCCGGCACCGCCCGCGCGTTCGTGAAGCGGGCGGAGCAGGTGCTCGGGGCCGGACGACCGGACTGCCCGTTCTGCGGCAACCCGATCGACCCCGACGGTCACCTGTGCGTGCGGGCGAACGGTTTCCGACGGCGAGACCCGTGACGGCCGAGCCCGTCGCGGAGCTCCTCGAGGGCGAGCTCACGCTCCACGGCCGGATCATGCCGGCCTCCAACGCCACCTTCCTCGGGGACATCGCGGGCACCAGGGTCGTCTACAAGCCGATCGCGGGGGAGCGGCCGCTCTGGGACTTCCCCGAGGGCACGCTCGCCGACCGGGAGCGCGCGGCGTACCTGCTCTCGGAGGCGACCGGCTGGAACGTCGTGCCCGAGACCTGGCTGCGCGACGGTCCGCACGGCCGCGGGATGGTGCAGCGCTGGCAGGAGCCCGACCCGGAGCAGGTCGCGGTCACGCTGGTGCGCGAGGGCGAGGTCCCGGAGGGCTGGCGGCACGTCTTCGACGGCATCGACGCCGAGGACCAGCCGGTCTCGCTGGTCCACGAGGACAGCACGGCGCTGCGCCGGATGGCCGTCTACGACATCCTCGCGAACAACGCCGACCGCAAGGGCGGGCACGTGCTCGAGATGGCCGACGGGCACCGGTACGGCGTCGACCACGGCGTCACCTTCCACACCGAGGACAAGCTCCGGACCGTGCTCTGGGGATGGCTCGACGAGCCGCTCACCGACGAGGAGCTGACCTGCGTGGAGCGGGTCCGCGCAGCGGCGTGCGGGCCACTCGGCGACCAGCTCGCCGACCACCTGACCGACCGCGAGATCGACGCGCTGGTGCGGCGCTGCCTCGACCTCGCCGACCGGGCGGTGCTGCCGGTGCCGCACGGGGAGTGGCCGGCGATCCCGTGGCCGCCCTTCTGACCGCCACTCGCTACGCTTCCCGCATGCGTGCCTGGCCATCCCCGGAGATCCCGACCCTGCCCGTGGCGGGCCCGCCAGTGGCGCTCCACGACACCCCGTCGGGGTCCCCGGTCACCACGACGCCGGAGGGTCCGGCCCGGCTGTACGTCTGCGGCATCACGCCGTACGACGCGACGCACCTCGGCCACGCCAACACCTACGTCGCCTTCGACCTCCTCAACCGGGCCTGGCGCAACGCCGGCCACGGCGTCGTCTACGTCCAGAACGTCACCGACGTCGACGACCCGCTGCTCGAGCGCGCCGTCAAGGTCCACGTCGACTGGCGGGAGCTGGCCGAGCGCGAGACCGAGCTCTTCCGGCAGGACATGGCCGCCCTGCGGGTGCTGCCGCCCGACCACTACGTCGGCGCCGTCGAGTCGATCCCGCTCGTGATCGAGCTGATCCAGCGGCTCGAGGCGGCCGGCTCGATCTACCGCGTCGAGAGCGACCTCTACTTCTCCGTGACCGCCGACCCGCAGTTCGGCGCGGAGTCGGGCTGGTCGCGCGACCAGATGCTCGAGATCTACGCCGACCGCGGCGGCGACCCCGACCGCCCCGGCAAGAAGGACCCGCTCGACTGCGTCGTCTGGCGCGGCGAGCGCGAGGGCGAGCCGTCCTGGGACAGCCCCTGGGGCCCGGGACGCCCCGGCTGGCACGTCGAGTGCACCGCGATCGCCCAGCAGCACCTCGGCGGCGCCTTCGACGTCCAGGGCGGCGGCAGCGACCTGGTCTTCCCGCACCACGAGATGTGCGCCGGGCACGCCCAGGTGGCCGTGCCGGGCACGCCGTTCGCGCAGGTCTACAGCCACGCCGGGATGGTCGCCTACGACGGCGAGAAGATGTCGAAGTCGCGCGGCAACCTGGTCTTCGTCTCGGCCCTGCGCAACAGCGACATCGACCCGATGGCGATCCGGCTGGCGCTGATGCGGCACCACTACCGCGCCGACTGGGAGTGGGTCGACGACGAGCTCTGGACCGCGGTCGACGACCTCGACCGCTGGCGCCGCGCCCTCTCGCTCGGCGCCGGCGCCCCCGCCGGTCCCGTGGTCGCCGAGGTCCTCGAGGCGCTCGCGTCGGACCTCGACGCGCCCCGGGCCACCGCCGCCGTGGATCGCTGGGTCGCCGCCACGCTCGGCACCGACGGTCTCGCCGACACCTCCGATGCAGACGCCGCCGTCCAGATGATGGCGCTGCTCGACGCCGCGCTCGGCATCTCCCTCTGACCCGGACCGCACGGGCGGTCAGGAATCGCCCTGACGCCTCTTCAGGTAGCGCTCGAACTCGCGCGCGATCGCCTCGCCGGAGGCCTCGGGCAGGTCGGTCGTGTCCCGCGTCTCCTCGAGCGACCGGACGTAGTCGGCGACGTCCTCGTCCTCCTGGGCGAGCTCGTCGACGCCCCGCTCCCAGGCCTTCGCGTCCTCGGGCAGCTCGCCGAGCGGGATGCTGGCCTCCAGCAGGTCCTCGAGCTGGCCGATGAGCGCGAGGGTGGCCTTGGGGCACGGCGGCTGGGCGACGTAGTGGGGTACGGCGGCCCAGTAGGACACCGCCGGCATGTCGACCTGGGCGCAGGCGTCCTGGAAGACGCCGACGATCCCGGTCGGGCCCTCGTACGTCGACTCCTCGAGCTTGAGGCGGTCGATCAGGTCGGGCTCGGTGGCGGTGCCGGTGACCGGGATCGGGCGGGTGTGCGGGGTGTCGGCCAGCAGCGCCCCGAGCGTCACGATCATCTGCGCGCCGAGCTCGTCGCACGCGGCGAGCAGCTCCGCGCTGAACTGCCGCCAGCGCATGTTGGGCTCGATCCCGCGCAGCAGGATGATGTCGCGGTCGAGGGTCGGGGGAGAGGCGATCGCGATCTGCGTGCTCGGCCAGGTGACGCGCCGGTGGCCCTTCTCGTCGATGCCGACGGTGGGCCGGTTGACCTGGAAGTCGTAGAAGTCCTCTGGGTCGACGGCGCCGACCACCCGAGCGCCCCACACCTTCATCAGGTGGTCGACGGCCGAGGACGCGGCGTCGGCCGCGTCGTTCCAGCCTTCGAACGCCGCGATCACGATCGGGTCCACCAGGTCGGGAACGCCCTCCAGCTCGATCACGTCTCCAGCCTAGACCTCGGGAGGAGACGGCTGAGGATTTCTTGCACCCTCCCGTTGGGTGTCACGATCTGGGAAACCTGTCCGCGACGTGGACACGGTTCCTAGGCTTGATCCCTGGTCGCCGTCGGCGGCCCGAGAGGAGACGACGTGCCGTCTGCCCAGACGCCCCACCTGCGGCCCGATGCCACCGAGGAGCTCACCCGAGCCCTCGAGGCGCGGATCCTGGTGCTCGACGGCGCCATGGGCACGGCGATCCAGCGCGACCGGCCCGACGAGGCCGGCTACCGCGGCGAGCGGTTCGCAGACTGGCCGAGCGATCTCATCGGCAACAACGACCTCCTCACCCTGACCCAGCCCGAGCTCGTCGCCGGCATCCACCGCGAGTACCTCGACGCCGGCGCCGACATCATCGAGACGAACACGTTCAACGCGAACGCGGTCTCGCTCGGCGACTACGGCATGCAGGAGCTCGCCTACGAGCTCAACTTCGAGGCGGCCCTGCTCGCCCGCCGCGAGGCCGACGCGGCCAGCACGCCGGAGAGGCCGCGGTACGTCGCCGGCGCCCTGGGCCCGACGACGCGGACCGCCTCGATCTCGCCCGACGTCAACGACCCCGGCGCGCGCAACGTGTCGTTCGACCAGCTCGTCGCGGCGTACCTCGACGCCGCGCGAGGCCTCGTCGACGGCGGCTCCGACCTGCTGATGATCGAGACGATCTTCGACACGCTCAACGCTAAGGCCGCGATCTTCGCCGTCGAGACGCTCTTCGAGGAGCGCGGCCGGCGCTGGCCGGTCATCGTCTCCGGCACCATCACCGACGCCTCCGGCCGCACCCTGTCGGGGCAGGTCACCGAGGCGTTCTGGGACTCCATCCGCCACGTCCGCCCCCTCGCCGTCGGCCTCAACTGCGCGCTCGGCGCCAAGGAGATGCGCCCCTACATCGCGGAGATGGCCCGCCTGGCCGACTCGTTCGTCTCCTGCTACCCGAACGCCGGCCTGCCCAACGCGTTCGGCGAGTACGACGAGGCGCCCGAGGAGACCGCCGCGGTCGTCGCCGAGTTCGCCGAGGCCGGCTTCGTCAACATCGTCGGCGGCTGCTGCGGCACCACGCCCGACCACATCGCCGCGATCGCCCGGGCCGTCGACGGGACGGCGCGGCGTACGCCCGTCGAGCTCCCGGCGGGCATGCGCCTCTCGGGGCTCGAGCCGCTCTCGATCACCGAGGACTCGCTCTTCGTCAACATCGGCGAGCGCACCAACATCACCGGCTCCGCCCGGTTCCGCAACCTCATCAAGGCCGGCGACTACGACACCGCGCTGTCCGTCGCCGCCCAGCAGGTCGAGAACGGCGCCCAGGTCATCGACGTCAACATGGACGAGGGCATGATCGACGGCGTCGCGGCGATGGACCGCTTCACGCGGCTGATCGCCAGCGAGCCCGACATCAGCCGGGTGCCGGTGATGGTCGACTCCTCCAAGTGGGAGGTCATCGAGGCCGGCCTGAAGAACGTCCAGGGCAAGGCCATCGTCAACTCGATCTCCATGAAGGAGGGCGAGGAGAAGTTCCGCGAGCAGGCCCGGCTCTGCCGCAAGTACGGCGCCGCCGCCGTCGTGATGGCCTTCGACGAGGACGGCCAGGCCGACAACCTCGAGCGCCGCAAGGCGATCTGCGAGCGCGCCTACCGGATCCTCGTCGACGAGGTCGGCTTCCCGCCCGACGACATCATCTTCGACCCGAACGTCTTCGCCGTCGCGACCGGCATCGAGGAGCACGCGTCGTACGGCCTCGACTTCATCGAGGCGACCCGCTGGATCAAGCAGAACCTGCCCGGCGCCAAGGTCTCGGGTGGCATCTCCAACGTCAGCTTCTCGTTCCGCGGCAACAACCCGGTCCGCGAGGCGATCCACGCCGTGTTCCTCTACCACGCGATCGCCGCCGGGCTCGACATGGGCATCGTCAACGCCGGCGCCCTCGCCGTCTACGACGAGGTCGACCCCGAGCTGCGCGAGCGGATCGAGGACGTCGTGCTCAACCGGCGCCCCGACGCCGCCGAGCGCCTCCTCGAGATCGCCGAGCAGCACAACCGGGCGGGCGAGGTGGCCGAGGAGTCCGCCGAGGAGTGGCGCTCGCTCCCGGTCGGCGAGCGGATCACGCACGCCCTGGTCAAGGGGATCGACGCCAACGTCGAGACCGACACCGAGGAGCTGCGGCAGGAGATCGCCGCGCGCGGCGGTCGCCCGATCGAGGTCATCGAGGGTCCGCTCATGGACGGCATGAACGTCGTCGGCGACCTCTTCGGCGCCGGCAAGATGTTCCTGCCCCAGGTCGTCAAGAGCGCCCGGGTCATGAAGAAGGCCGTTGCCTACCTGATCCCCTTCATCGAGCAGGAGAAGCTCGACAACCCGGAGCTCGCCACGGCGAAGGACACCAACGGCACCATCGTGATGGCGACCGTGAAGGGTGACGTCCACGACATCGGCAAGAACATCGTCGGCGTCGTCCTGCAGTGCAACAACTACGAGGTCATCGACCTCGGCGTCATGGTGCCGGCGCAGAAGATCCTCGACGCCGCGGCCGAGCACGACGCCGACATCATCGGCCTCTCGGGGCTGATCACGCCGTCGCTGGACGAGATGGTCAACTTCGCCACCGAGATGCAGCGCCAGGGCCTCACCATCCCGCTGCTGATCGGCGGCGCCACCACCTCCCGGGCGCACACCGCGGTCAAGGTCGACAAGAAGTACGACGGTCCTGTCGTCTGGGTGAAGGACGCGTCGCGCTCCGTGCCCACGGCGGCCGCACTCCTCGACGATCGGCAGCGCGACAAGCTGCTCGCCACGATCCAGGAGGACTACGACTCGCTGCGGGCTCGGCACGCAGCCAAGCACGACCGGCCGCTGGTCACCATCGACGCCGCGCGGCAGAACCGCACGCCCGTCGAGTGGGACGGCTACCTGCCGCCGGTGCCCGCCCGGCCCGGGGTCCACGTGCTGTCGGACTACGACCTGGGGGAGCTGCGCGAGTTCATCGACTGGCAGCCGTTCTTCAACGCCTGGGAGATGAAGGGCCGGTTCCCCGACATCCTCAACAACCCGCAGACCGGTGAGGCGGCGCGCAAGCTCTACGACGACGCGCAGGTGATGCTCGACCGGATCGTCGCGGAGAAGTGGCTGACCGCCAACGCGGTGTTCGGGCTGTTCCCGGCGAACGCCGTCGGCGACTCCATCGAGGTGTACGCCGACGACTCGCGCTCCGAGGTCCTCGAGACCCTCCACCAGCTGCGCCAGCAGGGTGAGCACCGCCAGGGTGTGCCCAACCGCGCCCTCAGCGACTTCGTCGCTCCCCAGGAGACCGGCCTCGCCGACCACGTCGGCGCCTTCGCGGTGACGGCCGGCCTGGGCACCCAGGAGCGGATCATGAAGTTCAAGTCCGACCTGGACGACTACTCGGCGATCCTGCTCGAGGCACTGGCCGACCGGCTGGCCGAGGCGTTCGCCGAGCGGCTGCACCAGCGGGTGCGCACCGAGTTCTGGGGCTACGACAGCGGCGAGACCCTCGCGAACGAGGACCTCATCGCCGAGAAGTACCGCGGCATCCGCCCCGCGCCGGGCTACCCCGCGTGCCCCGAGCACACCGAGAAGGAGACCCTCTGGCGGCTCCTCGACGTCCAGGCCAGCACCGGCATCGAGCTCACGGAGTCGATGGCGATGTGGCCGGGCGCCGCGGTGTCGGGCTGGTACTTCTCGCACCCGCAGTCGCAGTACTTCGTCGTCGGCCGGCTCGGCCCCGACCAGGTCGCCGACTACGCCGAGCGCAAGGGCTGGACGCTGCCGGAGGCCGAGCGGTGGCTCTCGGCCAACCTCGGCTACGACCCCGAGGACTGAGCATGAGCCTGCGGGCGGTGGTCTCCGGCGTGCCCGGGATGTACCGCTCCGCCTCCTCGCAGCTCGGCGCCGTCGAGGGGTGGCGCGTGCTCGCGGTCGCGGGGTCGTGCCTGGCCCTCGCGACGCTGCGCGCCGGCGGGCGCCCGCGCGCCCAGAACGCGCTGCGGCACTTCGCCTTCTCCGCCTGGCTCGCCGCCCGGTACGGCGAGCCGGTCGCCCGCGCGATCACCGACCAGCACGAGCGGCACTCCCGGCAGCCGCTCGACAGCGAGGCCGACCAGCGCAACAACGCGGTCGGCCGCGACCACGGCCTGGGTCACCCGGAGGCGCGCGCCGGCACGCCGACCGCCCTCTGGCGGCTGGTGCGCGCCGGCCACGGCCAGTGGCGCGAAGGACGGCTCTGGGCGGTCCGGCACGGTGCGGTCGTCGCCTCCCCCTAGGCTGTGCGGGACGACGACCACCACCTGAGCGCTTCGGAGGACCAGCTGAGCACCGCGACATCCGGCAAGCCCGCACGACCGGCCGCGGTCCTCTGGGACATGGACGGGACGCTCGTCGACACCGAGCCGTACTGGATCGAGACCGAGTTCGCGCTCGCCGAGAAGTACGGCGGCACCTGGAGCGAGGCGCACGCCCTCAACCTGGTCGGCAACGATCTCCTCGAGTCCGGCCGCTACATCGCGAAGGTCTTCGGGGTCGACGTCCCGGCCGAGCGGATCGTCGAGGAGCTCCTCGACGGGGTCGTGGCGCGGGTCCAGGACGCCGTCCCGTGGCGGCCCGGCGCGGTCGAGCTGCTGGCGCGGCTGACGGAGGCGGGCACTCCCTGTGGGCTGGTCACCATGTCGTACGAGCGCTTCGTCGCCCCGATCCTGGCGCAGCTGCCGCCGGAGACCTTCCGGGTGATCGTGACCGGCGACAAGGTCGAGTTCGGGAAGCCGCACCCGGAGCCCTACCTGACGGCCGCCGCCGCGCTCGGCGTGGCCGCGGGGGACTGCCTCGCGATCGAGGACTCCAACACCGGCGCCAAGTCGGCCGAGTCCGCCGGCTGCCTCGTCCTGGTCGTGGAGAACCACGTGCCGGTGCTCGACGGCGAGCGGCGGGTCTTCGCGGACACGCTCGAGGACATCGACCTGGCCACGGTCTGGTCTGCGGGACTCGCCTAGGACTCGCCTAGGGCTCGGCTAGGCCGTCTCGGCCGCGACGTCCTGGTCGACCGGCCCGGGCTCGCGCTCGGGGAGCGGGGGAGGGGTGCCGCCGTACGCCGGGCAGATCGCCTGGTGGGAGCACCACGCGCAGAGGCGTCCGGGGCTGGGGCGCCAGTCGCCGGACTCCTCGGCCCGCCGGATGGCCTGCCAGACGGCCTCGACCTTGCGCTGGGTGGCCAGCAGGTCGGCCTCGTCGGGGACGTAGCGGAGGATCTCGCCGTTGCCGAGGTAGACGAGCTGGAGCATCGCCGGCACCACGCCGCGGGTCTTCCAGATGACCAGCGCGTAGAACTTCATCTGGAAGAGCGCCTTGCCCTCGAACATCTCGCCAGGTGAGCTCCCCGTGTTGTGGGTGGGAACGAACCCCTTGCCGCAGAGGTACATCGAGTCCCGTGCGTCGACCGCCACGCATTGGGTTGGAACCGACTCAACCGGGACGACCGAGCGAAGGACGCGACGCCGTGCCAGCGTTCGCTGCAGGTCGGTCACACCCTCGGCGGCCGCCTGTGCCTTCCGCGGCAGTGAGAAGGGGTTGAATCCGATGGGCGTGAACTCGATGACGTGCCAGGTCCGCCCGGGGCGATTCGTGTAGGGCTTCTGGAAGTGACAGGGGTTGATGCCGAGCGTGCGGAGCACCTCCACGACACCATCGGCGAGCCGGTCGTCGGTTGTGGTGAAACCGGCGCGATGGCGGATCTTGTTCCACCACCCGTCGGTGTCGAGCAGACCGCGCAGCAAGTCGATTCGCTGTTGCCTGCCAGCCCGGAGGTAGGGAGCCGGGATGTGCTTGTTGCCGATCACGCCGGCTGTCGCGAGCTGACGACCGAGCGAAACATTCCATTGCTCCAAGCCGGCGTGGGACTCCTCCTTTCGGCAACGCCTGCTGGCATGGCCCGCGGTAGGAGGTCGGAAGTCGTCGTGTCCGAAGGTGCAGCGATCGGTGAGCCTCGAGAGCGTGACGGACATGGCGGTCCCCTCGGCTCGAACTCTGATCTCGCGATTCCAGCGCTCCTTGAACAGCACCAGCATGTCGTCCAGGTCTTCCCGGCCGACCGTGATCTGCCCTGAGCGCGTGGCGCCGTCGCCGAGCCACGCGCCGAGCAGCCATGGATCGACGGGGAGGTCTGCATCGTCCTCGCACACGAGACCGTCGGCGGACTCGATCCAGAGCGAGCGTGGAGTGCCGCCCGCGACCAGTTGCTGATGCAACTCGTGCAAGCTCGTGGTGTCGATCGTCTGACGGCTGGTGACCTGTCGGTGGCTTGTGACGACCGACCACAGGTGGACGTTGTCGCACACGACCTCGCTGCCGTCGTGGAACGTCAATCGGTAGCAGGGGCGCTGGTGGACGTCCGACTTCGTCACGACCTTGGTCGGCCGCCCGTCCAACCCGACCAGATCGTCGCCGACCTGCACCGACCCCATGGTCGTCCAGCCGGTAGGGGTGGGCAGGGGCGTGTCGAGCGCCAATCCCTTGTAGTCCACCACTCTGATGCGCCCGTCGGGGGCGATGTCGATGCGGTCGACGAACCCCCGGAGCAGCAGCTTCGAGTCGAGGAGCGTCTCGACGTACAGCTCCCGCTCGGCCGGCTCGAGCCGGCGCGGGTCCTCGAGGGTGAAGTAGCGGGACAGCACGTCGCGGCACGACGTGAGCCACGACGTGATCTCGGGGCCCTCGGCCGCGTCGAACATCTCGTGCAGCGTCGGCTCCTGCTCGACCAGCGTCTCCCAGGCGGGCTCGAGCATCGCGTCGGCGCGCTCGGGCGTGCGGTCGGCGGCCGGGAGGTCGAAGAGGTCCTCGAGGACCTTGTGGATGACGGTGCCGCGGACGGCGTCGGGAGAGAACGCCTCCGGGAGCCGGTCGATGGTGCGGAACCGGTAGAGCAGCGGGCAGGTCATGAAGTCGCCCGCCCGGCTCGGCGACAGGGCGCCCAGCACGTCGACTCCGTCGACCGGGGTCGAGACCCGGGTCGCCGGCGAGTCCTGCTCCACACTCACGCGACTCACCCTAGGCGAGCCCACGGACACTGCCCCGGACGCCCGCCGGGCGGGACGGCCGGCGCGGTCGGCTAGCCTCGGGACGTGCCCGACTCGCCCTCTCGCCCTCCGGGTACCTTCCGGATCGGCACGGTCGCCGGGAGCGACGTCCTCGTCTCGTCGTCCTGGTTCCTGGTCGCCGGCCTGATCGCGATCATCGTCGCGCCGCGCATCGAGGCGACCGAGCCCGGGCTCGGCGGGTGGAAGTACGTCGCGGGCTTCGCGTTCGCCGTCATCCTGTACCTGTCGGTGCTGCTCCACGAGGCCTCGCACGCCATCATGGCGCGCCGGCTCGGATTCCCCGTCGAGTCGATCACGCTGCACTTCCTCGGCGGCATGACCGCGATCGAGGGCGAGGCGCGCAAGCCGCGCCAGGAGTTCCTGATCGCCGTGGTCGGGCCGCTGACGTCGCTCGTCGTCGGCGCCGCCGCGCTCGCGCTGTGGTTCATCACCCCGGACGGCCTGCTGCTCGTGGCGGTCGAGGGCCTCGCCGGCGCCAACCTGCTCGTCGGGCTGCTCAACCTCATCCCGGGCCTGCCCCTCGACGGCGGCCGGGTGCTGAAGTCGCTGGTCTGGAAGATCTCCGGCAACGCGCACCGCGGCACCATGGTCGCCGCCTGGGCCGGCCGGGTGACGGCCGTCGCCGCGATCCTCTGGCCGGTGTTCCAGGAGGAGGTCACCGGCGTCGAGTCCACGATCCTCGACTACGCCCTCGCGTTCATCGTCGCGGCGTTCCTGTGGTCGGGCGCGTCCGCGGCGATGTCCACGGCCCGGCTGCGCGCCCGGCTGCCGCGCCTCGTCGGCCGCCAGCTCGCCCGCCGTACTCTCACGGTGCCGGGCGACCTGCCGCTCGCGGAGGCGGTACGCCGGGCTCGCGAGGCCGGGGCGGGGAGCGTCGTCACGGTCACGACCAGCGGGGTGCCCGTGGGCATCGTCAGCGAGGCCGCCGTCCACGCGACGCCCGAGGAGCGGCGGCCCTGGGTCGCCACCTCCACCGTCGCCCGCACGCTCGACGACGAGCTGCGGCTGCCGGCCACGATCGCCGGCGAGGAGCTCGTCACCGCGATCACCCGCCACCCGTCCGCGGAGTACCTGCTGCTCGAGGAGGACGGCACCATCTGCGGCGTGCTCACCACCGCTGACGTCGACAAGGCCTTCCGGGAGGGTGGCAAGTAGGGTTCTGCGGGTGTCCGAGAGCCCTGCACCCGATGTCGCCCCCGAGGCCTGGTCCGGCGTCCACCGCGGCCCGTTGCGCGCCGGCGAGTGGGTCCGCCTGACCGACAGCAAGGGCCGCCGGCACAACATCTGCCTCGAGCCCGGCAAGCGCTTCTTCTCCAATCGCGGCCACTTCGACCACGACGAGCTGATCGGCCGCGAGGAGGGCTTCACGGTGACCTCGTCGGCCGGCGGCGAGTACCTCGTGTTCCGGCCGCTGCTGTCCGAGTTCGTGGTCTCCATGCCGCGCGGCGCCGCCGTGGTCTACCCGAAGGACGCCGCCCAGATCGTGGCGCTCGCCGACATCTTCCCCGGCGCCCACGTCGTGGAGGCCGGCGTCGGCTCCGGCGCCCTGACCTGCTCGCTGCTGCGCGCGGTCGGCCCCTACGGGCGGGTCTCGTCGTACGAGCGCCGTGAGGAGTTCGCCGACGTCGCGCGCCGCAACGTCGGGCAGTTCTTCGGCGCGCCGGCGGGGGAGACCCACCCGGCGTGGCGGCTGACGCTGGGCGACCTCGCCGAAGGGCTCCCCGCGTCGGGCGAGCGTGCCGACCGGATCATCCTCGACATGCTCGCGCCGTGGGAGTGCCTCGACGCCGCCGCGGAGGCCCTCTGGCCGGGCGGCATCGTCTGCGCGTACGTCGCGACCACGACGCAGCTCTCGCGCTTCATGGAGACCGTCCGGGTGCACGGTGGCTTCACCGAGCCCCAGGCGTGGGAGTCGCTGGTGCGCGACTGGCACGTCGAGGGCCTGGCCGTGCGTCCCGGCCACAAGATGATCGGCCACACGGCGTTCCTGGTCACCGCCCGCCGGATGGCTCCGGGCCAGCGCGCCCCGCTGAAGCGGCGGCGCCCGGCTCCCGGCGCGTACGGCCCGGACTACACCGGTCCGCGGCCGGCCGGCGTGCCCACCGATCCCGTCGAGTGAGGCCGACCTCTCCCAAATCGTGATCAACTCGGTGAAATGAACCGTACTGAGGCGCGTCTACTTGGGTAGTGTCCGAGTGACAGGAGGTGGCGCTGATGTCGACATCGGAAGGCGTTTCCAGTGCGGGCGGCCGCAGCCCGGAGGAGCTGGCCGAGCAGGTGCGGCTCCTGGAGGCCGAGGTCACGGACCTCCGCTTCCGGCTGAGCGAGAGCCCCTCCGGTTCACGCGGCCTCGAGCTGCGCCTGGCCGACGCCCAGCGCTCGCTGGCCGGCCTCAACGCGCAGAACGAGCGCCTGGCGCAGACGCTCCGCGAGGCCCGCGACCAGATCATGAAGCTCAAGGAGGAGGTCGACCGGCTGGCGCAGCCGCCCGCCGGGTTCGGCACCTTCCTCGCCCGCAACGAGGACGACTCGATCGACGTCTTCACCGGCGGCCGCAAGCTCCGCGTCAACGTGAGCCCCAGCGTCGACCTCGACCACCTCCAGCGTGGCCAGGAGGTCATGCTCAACGAGGCGCTGAACGTCGTCGCCGCGCTCGAGTTCGAGCAGGTCGGCGAGGTCGTGATGTTCAAGGAGCTCCTCGGCGACGGCGACCGTGCGCTGGTCATCGCGAACGCCGACGAGGAGCGCGTCGTACGTCTCGCCGAGCCGCTGCACGGCGAGACCATCCGCGCCGGCGACTCGCTGCTGCTCGACTCCCGCGCGGGCTACGTCTACGAGAAGGTGCCGAAGTCGGAGGTCGAGGAGCTCATCCTCGAAGAGGTCCCCGACATCGCCTACGAGTCGATCGGTGGCCTGGCCGGCCAGATCGAGCAGATCCAGGACGCCGTCGAGCTGCCCTACCTCTACCCGGAGCTCTTCAAGGAGCACGAGCTGAAGCCGCCCAAGGGCGTGCTGCTCTACGGTCCGCCCGGATGCGGCAAGACCCTCATCGCGAAGGCCGTCGCCAACTCGCTGGCGAAGAAGGTCGCGGCCCGTCACGGCAAGGACAACTCCGGTCAGGAGGTGAAGTCCTACTTCCTGAACATCAAGGGCCCCGAGCTGCTCAACAAGTACGTCGGCGAGACCGAGCGCCACATCCGCCTGGTCTTCCAGCGCGCCCGCGAGAAGGCCAGCACCGGTACGCCGGTCATCGTCTTCTTCGACGAGATGGACTCGCTGTTCCGCACCCGCGGCTCGGGCGTCTCCTCCGACGTCGAGAACACCATCGTCCCGCAGCTGCTCAGCGAGATCGACGGCGTCGAGCTGCTCGAGAACGTGCTGGTCATCGGTGCCTCCAACCGCGAGGACATGATCGACCCCGCGATCCTGCGACCCGGCCGCCTGGACGTGAAGATCAAGATCGAGCGCCCCGACGCCGAGTCGGCGCGCGACATCTTCAGCAAGTACCTCACGCCCACCCTGCCGCTGCACGCCGACGACGTCGCCGAGTTCGGCGGCGACCGCGACGCCACCGTCGCCGGCATGATCCGCGCGACGGTCGAGCGCATGTACACCGAGACCGAGGAGAACCGCTTCCTCGAGGTGACCTACGCCAACGGCGACAAGGAGGTCCTGTACTTCAAGGACTTCAACTCCGGCGCGATGATCCAGAACATCGTCGACCGCGCCAAGAAGATGGCGATCAAGGACTTCCTCGACCACGACCAGCACGGCCTGCGCATCTCGCACCTGCTCCAGGCGTGCGTCGACGAGTTCAAGGAGAACGAGGACCTGCCCAACACCACCAACCCCGACGACTGGGCGCGGATCTCCGGCAAGAAGGGCGAGCGGATCGTCTTCATCCGCACGCTCATCACCGGCAAGCAGGGCACCGAGCCGGGCCGCTCCATCGACACGGTCTCCAACACCGGCCAGTACCTGTAGGAGGGCCTCGCAAGGTCGGCGTCAGCGGGAGTGCCGCACCGCCAGCACGTCGCGGACCCGCTGCGCGTCGAACGGCTCGCCGAGCCAGGAGTAGAAGGGCTGCAGCGCCATCGGGTCGGCGACGTAGTCGTCGTACCGCACGTGGTACGCCGACTCGCCTAGGTCGGCCGCGAGGGCGAGCAGCCGGCCCTCGGTGCGCTCGAGGCGCGCCAGTGCCGTCGGGTCGTTGGCCCACCAGAGGCTCTTCGCGACGTCCTCGTGCTTGCGGGTGTTGACGACGAACCGGGCCCCGGGGAAGACCTCGCGGAGCCAGCCGACGAACTCGCCGGCGTCGTCCTTCGCCCAGCGGATCTCCTTGAACCCGATGACGCGGGTGTCGTCCTCGGGCCGCAGGATCGTGTCGAGCGCCAGCCGCCGGAAGCCGGTGAGCGAGCGCTTGACGGGGTAGCCGTCCATCCCGAAGAAGGGCCGGGTGGGGTCCGTCGGCGTGGTGGTACCGGTCAGCCGCCGCATCACCTTGCGCTGCACCCGGCGCGCCTCGACGCCCGTGCGGTGGTAGTCGTAGAGCTGCCGCATCATCTGGCGGTTCTCGCCGCGGATGAGGTAGCCCGGGATGGCGTTCAGCAGGCCCTGCAGGAGGGTCGATCCGGAGCGCCCGTACGTCATCACGAACAGGTAGCCCAGGTCCGCGCGGTCCTCGAGCGTCGCGACCCGTTGCCGGAGCGCGGCGTTCTCCTCGCGCAGCCGGGCGAGCTCACCGCGCGAGCGCACCCCGCGGGGGATCCTCACCACCCCGTCCATCCCTGCCCTTCCACTCAGTGGCCGTCGGCACCCGTCTCGGGCGCGATCGGCGTCGTCACGTCGGCCACGGTCGCCTCGAGAGCCGCCACCAGCGCCGCCGCGTCGACGGTGAGGGCCACGCCGTGCGCCCCGCCGCCGATGCTGATCCTCCCAGAGATCGACGAGTCCGCGATGACCGGCAGCGGCACGAGACTGCCCAGCGGCGTGATCGTGCCGCGCTCGTAGCCGGTGACGGCGTACGCCGCCTCGGCGTCCGGCATCGAGATGCGGTTCACCCCGAGGTGGGCCCGCAGGCGGGGCCACGCGATCTCGTGGTCGCCGGGCACCAGCACGAACCGGTGGTCGCCCTCGCTCACGCGGACGACCATCGTCTTCACGACCTGGCCCGGCTCGAGCCCGCGGGCGGCGGCCGCCTCGGCGAGCGAGCGCACCGGCCCGTGCCGGGTCACCGCGTGCTCGAGGCCGAGGGCCTCGGCAGCCGCGATGGCGCGCGCCGGGTCGTCGCTGGCTCCTGCGGTGGTCATGAGCCACGCCCTTCCATGGACAGAGGGTAAGGGCTGTTCGCCTCGCGTACGCTCGACACATGAGTGTGCGACGGGTCATGGGGACCGAGGTGGAGTACGGCATCGCCGTGCAGGGCCAGCCGCTGGCCAACCCGATGGTCGCGTCGTCGCAGGTCGTCAACGCCTACGCGTCGGCCACCGTGAAGGCCCGCCGCGCGCGGTGGGACTTCGAGGAGGAGTCGCCGCTGCGCGACGCCCGCGGGTTCGACATGTCCCGGCAGTCGGCCGACCCGAGCCAGCTCACCGACGAGGACATGGGCCTCGCCAACGTCATCCTCACCAACGGCGCCCGCCTGTACGTCGACCACGCGCACCCGGAGTACTCCACCCCCGAGGTGACGAACCCGCTCGACATCGTCCGCTGGGACAAGGCCGGCGAGCTGGTCATGCTCGACGCATCGCGGCGGGCCGGCCAGCTCCCGGGCGGCACGCCGATCGTGCTGTACAAGAACAACACCGACAACAAGGGTGCTTCGTACGGCGCCCATGAGAACTACCTGATGCGCCGCTCGACGCCGTTCGGCGACATCGTGCGGCACCTGACGCCGTTCTTCGTCAGCCGCCAGGTCGTGTGCGGCGCGGGGCGCGTGGGCATCGGCCAGGACGGCAGGGAGCACGGCTTCCAGATCAGCCAGCGGGCGGACTTCTTCGAGGTCGAGGTCGGGCTCGAGACGACGCTGAAGCGCCCGATCATCAACACCCGCGACGAGCCGCACGCGGACCCGGAGAAGTACCGGCGCCTGCACGTGATCATCGGCGACGCGAACCTGTCCGAGGTCTCGACGTACCTCAAGGTCGGCACGACCGCGCTGGTCCTGGCGATGATCGAGGACCGCTTCATCACCACCGACCTGACGGTCGACTCGCCGGTCGCCTCGCTGCGGGCGATCTCGCACGACCCCTCGGTGCGCCACCAGGTGCGGATGGTCGACGGGCGCGAGCTCACCGGCGTCCAGCTGCAGCTCGAGTACCTCGACCTCGCGAAGAAGTACGTCGAGGACCGGTACGGCTCCGACGCCGACCCGCAGACCGTCGACGTCCTCGCCCGCTGGGAGTCCGTGCTCGACCGGCTCGAGCGCGACCCGATGTCGCTGGCCGGCGAGCTCGACTGGGTCGCGAAGCTGCGCCTGCTGGAGCAGTACCGCCAGCGCGACGGCCTCGCGTGGGACGACGCCAAGCTGCAGCTGATCGACTACCAGTACTCCGACATCCGGCCCGAGAAGGGCCTCTACCACCGCCTCGTCGCCGGGGGCCGGATGGAGCGGCTCCTCGACGACACCTCGATCGAGGACGCGATGCACGACCCGCCGGAGGACACGCGGGCGTACTTCCGCGGCCGCTGCCTGGAGAAGTACGCCGCCCACGTGGCGGCCGCTTCGTGGGACTCGGTGATCTTCGACCTCCCGGGCCGGGAGTCGCTGCAGCGGGTGCCGACCATGGACCCGCTGCGCGGCAGCAAGGCGCACGTCGGCGAGCTCGTCGACCGGTGTGAGACGGCGGAGGCGTTGTTCACCGCTCTCACCCGCTGAGTGGGTAGGGTCGACCCATGGCGCAGGAGCAGAAGCAACCGCGGAAGTCCTCGGAGTCCGACGAGGTCGTCGAGACCGCCCCGGAGAGCGATGTCGCCGAGCGGAAGGATGCCCTCGACAGCGACGTCGACGACATCCTGGACGAGATCGACGACGTCCTCGAGACCAACGCCGAGGACTTCGTGAAGTCGTTCATCCAGAAGGGCGGGGAGTAGGCCTTGGGCGACCCCCGTCTCCCGGCGGCGTTCCTGCAGCCGGGCACCTCGTCGTTCTCGGACTTCCTGGCCGAGCAGGCGCCCGACCTGCTGCCCGGACGCCGTTCGGTGCCGCAGGGCCACGCCGGCGACCTCGCGCCGCACGGCACGACCATCGTCGCCGCGACGTTCGGCGGCGGCGTCGTGATGGCCGGTGACCGGCGCGCGACGATGGGCAACATCATCGCCCAGCGCGACATCGAGAAGGTGTTCCCGGCCGACGAGTTCTCTGCCGTCGGCATCGCCGGCAGCGCCGGCATCGCGGTCGAGCTGGTGCGACTCTTCCAGACCGAGCTCGAGCACTACGAGAAGATCGAGGGCACCACGCTCTCGATGGACGGCAAGGCCAACCGCCTCGCGGCGCTGATCCGCGGGAATCTCGGCATGGCGATGCAGGGGCTCGCCGTCGTACCCCTCTTCGCCGGCTACGACCTGGTCACCGGCAACGGGCGGATCTTCAGCTACGACGTGACCGGCGGCCGCTACGAGGAGACCGCCTTCCACTCCGTCGGCTCCGGCTCGCTGTTCGCCCGCGGCTCGCTCAAGAAGCTCTACCACGCCGACCTCGACGAGACCGGCTGCGTGACGGCGGTCGTGCAGGCGCTGTACGACGCCGCCGACGATGACTCGGCGACCGGCGGACCCGACCTGACCCGGCGGATCTTCCCCGTCGTCCAGGTGATCACCGCCGACGGTGGGCGCCGGCTCTCCGACGCCGACGTGGCCGCGATCGCCGACCAGGTGATCGCCGGCCGGATGACCCGGCCCGACGGCCCGGTCGCCCCGCTCGTGGAAGGTGGCCAGGCATGAGCATGCCGTTCTACGTCTCGCCCGAGCAGCTCATGAAGGACCGGGCGGACTTCGCGCGCAAGGGCATCGCCCGCGGCCGCTCCGTGGTGGCCGTGCAGTACGCCGACGGCGTGCTCTTTGCGACCGAGAACCCCTCCCAGGCGCTGCACAAGGTCTCCGAGATCTACGACCGGATCGCCTTCGCCGCGGTCGGCCGCTACAACGAGTTCGAGAACCTGCGCATCGCCGGCGTACGCCTCGCCGACATGCGCGGCTACGCCTACGACCGCCGCGACGTCACCGGCCGCGGTCTCGCCAACGCCTACGCGCAGACGCTCGGCACGATCTTCTCCAGCGGCGGCGAGAAGCCGTACGAGGTCGAGCTGTTCGTCGCCGAGATCGGCGACAGCGCCGCCGACGACCAGCTCTACCGGCTCACCTACGACGGCCAGGTCGCCGACGAGCACGGGTACGCCGTGATGGGCGGCGCCGCCGACATCGTCGGTGGCTACCTCAAGGAGCACTACGCCGACGGCGCCGCCCTCGGCGACGCGGTGCGCCTCGTCGTCGCCGCGCTCGGCCACAGCGACACCGACGACCGGGTCATCCCGGCCACGGACCTCGAGGTCGCCGTCCTCGACCGCACCCGCTCGCAGCCGCGCAAGTTCGCCCGGCTCCGCCCGGCCCGCCTCGACGAGCTCCTCGGCGACCGCGGCCCGGCCACGCCCGCTCCGGCCGAGGAGGTCGCCGGCCCGCCCGGCAACGGCGGCAACGGCGGCAACGGCGGCAACGGCGGCAACGGCGGCAACGGCGGCAACGGCGGCAACGGCGGCGACGAGCCTCCCATCGCCCCTGTCTGAGCCTGACCTCTCGATAGTCCGTCACGATCTGGCCGCCCAGCGGCCCGATCGGGCGGCCAGATCGTGCCGGACTATCCCGAAGGCGCCCTCGAATACCGAATCTCGGCAATCGCGGGGCCACAACGCGTTTGGAACTACCGTCCAGCGCCTAGGCTGATGCCGTGGACCGGCGGATCTTCGGGATCGAGAACGAGTACGGCGTGACGTGCACGTTCAAGGGACAGCGCCGCCTCAGCCCCGACGAGGTCGCGCGCTACCTGTTCCGCAAGGTGGTCAGCTGGGGGCGCAGCAGCAACGTGTTCCTGCGCAACGGGGCGCGGCTCTACCTCGACGTCGGCAGCCACCCCGAGTACGCCACGCCCGAGTGCGACGACGTCGTCGACCTGGTCACCCACGACAAGGCGGGGGAGCGGGTCCTGGAGGGCCTGCTGCTCGACGCCGAGCAGCGGCTCCACGACGAGGGGATCGCCGGCGAGATCTACCTGTTCAAGAACAACACCGACTCCGCCGGCAACTCCTACGGCTGCCACGAGAACTACCTCGTCAGCCGCGCAGGGGAGTTCTCCCGGCTCGCCGACGTGCTCATCCCGTTCCTGGTGACCCGGCAGATCGTCGTCGGGGCGGGCAAGATCACCCAGACGCCCCGCGGCGCGTCGTACTCGGTGTCCCAGCGCGCCGAGCACATCTGGGAGGGCGTCAGCAGCGCGACGACGCGCAGTCGCCCCATCATCAACACCCGTGACGAGCCGCACGCGGACGCGGAGAAGTACCGCCGGCTCCACGTGATCGTCGGTGACTCCAACATGAGCGAGACCACGACGATGCTGAAGGTCGCCAGCTGCGACCTGGTGCTGCGGATGATCGAGGAGGGCGTGGTGATGCGCGACCTCACGATGGAGAACCCGATCCGCGCCATCCGGGAGATCTCCCACGACGTCACGGGCCGCCGGAAGGTGCGGCTCGCCAACGGGCGCGAGGCCAGCGCCCTCGACATCCAGCAGGAGTACCTCCAGAAGGCGCGCGACTTCGTGGACCGCCGCGAGATCAGCACGCCGGTGATCGAGCAGGCGCTCGACCTGTGGGAGCGGGGCCTCAAGGCCGTCGAGTCCGACGACTTCGGGCTCGTCGACCGCGAGATCGACTGGGTGATCAAGTGGAAGCTCATCGAGAGCTACCGCGCGCGCCACGGCCTCCCGCTCGGCCACCCCCGGATCGCGCAGCTCGACCTCGCGTACCACGACATCCACCGCGGCCGCGGCCTCTACTACCTGCTCGAGAAGCGCGGCAAGGTCGCGCGGGTCGCGAGCGACCTGAGGATCTTCGAGGCCAAGTCGGTGCCGCCGCAGAACACCCGCGCCCGGCTGCGCGGCGAGTTCATCCGCCGCGCGCAGGAGCGCCGCCGCGACTTCACCGTCGACTGGGTGCACCTGAAGCTCAACGACCAGGCCCAGCGCACCGTCCTCTGCAAGGACCCGTTCCGGGCGTACGACGAGCGCGTCCAGCGGCTGATCGACGGGATGTGAACCGGCGGTCAGGTTCCGCTCAGGCTCGACGGCTAGGGTGTCCGGGCTGGCACCCCACCAGCACCAGTACTGCACCCGAACCGAAGGTTGAACCTCGTGTCACGACGTCTTCGACGCCTGCCCGTCCTGCTCCTCCCGATCGTGCTGGGCACCACCCTGGTCGCCTGTGGCGACGACGAGGGGAGCGACAACGGAGGATCCGGCTCGGGGGAGGCGTTGCACGGCATCACCATCACCGGTGACGTCGGCTCCGAGCCCGAGGTCGAGTGGGACGGCGCGCTCGAGGTCGACGAGACCGCCACCGAGGTCGTCACCGAGGGCGACGGCGACACCGTCGCCGAGGGCGACCAGGTCGTGGCGAACATCTGGGTCGGCAACGGCACCACGCAGGAGAAGGCGTTCTCGACGTACGACGAGAAGCAGCCGGAGACCGTCCCGGTCAGCTCCGACCTCAGCCCCGTCTTCCGCGACGCGCTCCTCGACCAGACGGTCGGCTCCCGCGTCGCCGTGACGACGACCTCCGAGGAGGCGTTCGGCCCGGCCGGCAACTCCGGGATGGGCATCGGCAACAAGGACACCGTCCTGCTCGTCGTGGACCTCATGGAGCTGTCGGTCCCGCCGGCGGCGAAGGACGTCCCGCAGTCGGAGATGCCGGGCATCATCGAGAAGGGCGGCAAGGTCACCGGGCTCGACTTCCGTGGCCTCCCCGAGCCCGACCCGAAGGGCGACCTGCTGCGCACCGTCGTCACCGAGGGTGACGGCGAGGAGGTCACCACGGACATGACCGTCAAGGTGAACTACCTCGGTTCGGTCTACAAGGGCAAGGCGCCCTTCGACGAGAGCTACTCCAAGGAGCCGGTCGAGTTCCCGCTGAGCAACGTCGTCCAGGGCTGGACCTACGGGCTCGAGGGCGTGAAGGTCGGCAGCCGCGTGCTGCTGTCCATCCCGCCGGAGCTGGGCTACGGCGCGCAGGAGCAGTCGGGCATTCCCGCCAACAGCACGCTCTACTTCGTCGTGGATGTCATCTCTGCGTCCTGACGATCTGGAAGGATCAGCAGCATGAGTGGGGTGCGGACGAGGAAGAGCGAGCGCCTGCTCAACCTCCTCATCATGCTGCTGGTCCAGCGTCACTTCGTCGCGAAGGACCGGATCCGGGAGATCCTCTACCCGGGGATGTCGACCGACGCGTTCGAGAAGATGTTCGAGCGCGACAAGGAGGAGCTGCGCAGCCTCGGCGTGCCGATCGAGGTCGGCAACCTGGACGCGTACTTCGACGACGAGCCGGGCTACCGGGTCCGCGCTGACCAGCTCTCCCTGCCCGACATCGAGCTCGCCCCGGACGAGGCGGCCGTGATCGGGCTGGCGACGCGGGTCTGGCAGCACGCCCGGCTCGCCGAGGCGACCACGGAGGCGGTGCGCAAGCTCGCCGCGTTCGGCGTCGAGGTCGACGAGTCGGCGCTCGACATCGCAGAGCCGCGGCTGTCGGCCGACGAGCCGTCGTTCGACGTGTTCTGGGAGGCGACGCAGGAGCGCACGCCGGTGCAGTTCGACTACCGGCGCTCGGGCGCGACCCGGGCGTCGACGCGCAACCTCCAGCCGTGGGGCGTCGTCCGCTACTCCGGACGCTGGTACGTCGTCGGCCTCGACACCGACCGCGGCGAGGAGCGGGTCTTCCGGCTGTCGCGGGTCCAGGGCGAGGCCCAGAAGTTGGGCGCCCCCGGCTCGTACGACGTACCGCCCGGCACCGACGTGCGCGCCACGGCCATGCGGCTGGCACCTCCTCCGCCGGCGGGGGAGACGGTCGTGCTCGTACGCCGTGACGCCGGCCGTGCGCTCCGCCGCGACGCCATCGCGCTGGAGACCGACGTCGCCGGACCCGACGACCGCACCGGCTGGGACCGCCTGCGGATCGCCCGCGGCGGCTCCGACGTCGTGGGCGAGCTGCTCGCCTACGGCGCCGACGTCTTCGTCGAGGAGCCCGACGACGTGCGCAAGATGGTGGTCGAGCGGCTGCGCGCCGTCGTCGAGGAGGCGTCATGAGCACCCCACAGGCGGGAGCGAAGGACCAGGTCGCCCGGCTGCTGACGCTGGTCCCGTTCCTGCACGCGCGGGGCAAGGTGCGTCTCGAGGACGCGGCCGCCGCCCTCGGCGTACCCGCCGACCAGGTCCTCGCCGACCTCAAGGTGCTGCTCATGTGCGGCCTGCCGGGCGGCTACCCGGACGACCTCATCGACGTCGACCTCGACGCGCTCGAGGAGCCGGAGGGCGACGGCGTCATCCGGGTGACGAACGCCGACTACCTCGCCCGCCCGCTGCGCCTCACACCGACCGAGGCCACCGCGATCATCGTCGCGCTCCGCGCGCTGCGCAGCAGTGCCGGCGGGGACACCCGCGAGGTGGTCGACCGGGCCCTCGCGAAGCTCGAGGCCGCGGCCGCCCACGGCTCCGGAGCACCCCAGATCGACCCCGGGGAGGTCCCCGGCGGCCCCGACCTGGTCCGCCTGGAGGCGGAGCTCCGCCGCGCCGCCGACGCCCGTCGGCAGGTGCGGCTGCGCTACTACGTCCCGTCCCGGGACGAGCTCTCCGAGCGGGTCGTGGACCCGCGCGGCATCGTGACCGCGCACGGCTACACCTACCTCGACGCGTGGTGCCACAGTGCCGAGGCACCCCGGCTCTTCCGGCTGGACCGCGTCGAGGCCGCCCAGGTTCTCGACAGCGAGATCGAGTCCGACCCGGAGCCGCCGCGCGACCTCGCCGACGAAGGCTTCTTCCCGCGCTCGCCCGACTCGATCGTGGTGACCCTCGAGCTCGACCCGGCTGCGCGCTGGGTCGTCGAGTACTACCCCGTCGAGGCGGTGCGCAGCCGCCGCGGCGGACGCCTGGAGGTCGACCTGGTCGTCGCCAACGAGCGCTGGCTGCAGCGCCTGATGCTGCGACTCGCACCCCAGGCACGCGTCGTGGCGCCCCCCGAGTACGCCGCGTCGTACGTCGAGACCGCCCGCGACGCGCTCACCCTGTACACCGGACAGCCGATCTGACCACCTTCGGTACTACCATGGAACCCGCCCTACTCCGCACGTGAGGAACGACATGCTTCCGCTCGCCATCGGTGGACTCGGCACGACCGAGCTCCTCATCATCCTCGGCATCATCATCCTGCTCTTCGGCGCCGCCAAGCTCCCGGAGCTCGCCCGCGGCAGCGGTCGTGCCCTGCGGATCTTCAAGACCGAGACCAAGGGTCTGATGGACGAGGACGACAAGACCCCTGAGCAGACCCAGGCCCAGCGCGAGATCGAGGCGAAGCAGGCCGAGATCGACGCGAAGCAGGCCGAGATCGACGCGGAGCGCGAGCGGCTGCACCGCAACGACGGCGCCTGACTCCACCGCAGGTGTCCCTCAGCGTCGTCCTCGACTACTTCTCCGTCCGTCCCCGCCACCCTGTCGGCGAGGACGGCCGGATGGCGCTATCCGACCACTTCCGGGAGCTGCGCGCGCGGCTGCTGCGCTCGGTGCTCGCGTTCATCGTGGTCTTCTGCGTCGCGCTCTTCTTCTACGACCAGCTCTCCGACCTGATCCGGGTCCCGTACGACGAGGCGGTCGAGCGCCTCGGCGGCACGGTCGAGTCCGAGATCGTCGTCAGCGACGTCACCGGGCCACTGATGCTCCAGCTCAAGCTGTGCGGGATCGTCTCGGTCATCGTGACCAGCCCGTTCTGGCTCTACCAGATCTGGGCGTTCATCCTCCCGGGCCTGCACCCGAGCGAGAAGAAGTGGTCGCGCATCTTCGTCGCGATCGCCGGGCCGCTGTTCTTCGCCGGCGTCGCCGTCGCCTACTACGTGATGCCGAAGGCCCTCGAGGTGCTCATCGGCTTCACCCCGGCCGACGCGACCAACCTGGTGGACTTCGAGAAGTTCTTCGGGTTCCTCACCCGGATGTTCCTGGTGTTCGGCATCGCGTTCCAGATCCCGCTCTTCGTGATCATGCTCAACCTCGCCGGCGTCGTCTCGGGCAAGGCGCTCGGCCGCTACCGGCCGTGGATCGTCCTCGGCACCTTCGTCTTCGCGGCCGTCGCGACCCCGTCGACCGACCCGTTCTCGATGGTCATGCTCGCCGTGCCCATGCTGATCCTCTTCTTCATCGCCGAGATCATCGCGCGGCTGATCGACCGCCGGCGCGGCCGCGGGGCGAACTCGACCGAGAACTGGGCCGACGACGAGGTGTCGCCCCTGTGACCGACGGCTTCACCGCGGTCGACCCCTTCGACCTCCCCGACTGGCTGGGTGTCGCGGACGTGACGTGGTCGGCGCTGGCCGGCCTGCGCACGGGGTTCGCGGTCGCGGGCCAGCTCGACGCGGACGGCGAGGGACCGCTCCCGTGCGACCTGGTCGCCGTCGACGAGGCCTACCCGGCACCGGTCGCGGCCGACGACGTACGCCACGCCGCCCACCAGGCGTGGCGGCACGGCGAGGTGCACCTGGTCGAGCGCGACGGGCGGCTCGCCCTCGCGGTGCCCGGCACGTCGTTCTCCGCCGACCTGGTGCTCGACGCCGTCGGTCGGCTGGCCCGGGCCGTCGGCGCCTCGGCCGAGCGGTACTCGGTCCGGCTGCGGATCGGCGAGACCGGCCGTTCGTCGCGCTGACCGGCTCCCGGTCGTCTAGCCTTCGCCCGTGACCGGCACCCGCGACATCGCGCTCCTGACGAACCCCACCGCCGGCAAGGGCCGGGGCGCGAAGGCGCGGGACGCCGCCCTGGAGCGGCTCAGGGAGGCGGGCGTCACCCCGCGCACGCTCGAGGGCCGGGACGGCCAGGAGAGCCTCGACCTCGCGCGCGCGTGCGTCGCCGACGGCGTGGAGACGCTCGTCGTGGTCGGCGGCGACGGGATGGTGCACCTCGGCGTCCAGGCCACCGCCGGCACCGACACCGCGCTGGGCATGATCCCGGCCGGCACCGGCAACGACGTCGCGCGCTACTTCGACCTGCCCCGCCGGGACCCGCGGGCGGCCACGGAGCGGCTGCTCTCCGGCACCCGGCGGAGGGTCGACCTGGCCCGCAGCGGGGACCGGCACTACGTGACCGTGCTCGCGGCCGGCTTCGACGCGATCGTCAACGAGCGCGCCAACCGGATGACCTGGCCGAAGGGCCAGATGCGCTACAACATCGCCACGCTGGCCGAGCTCCGGGTGTTCGAGCCGATCCCGTACACCCTCGACCTCGACGGCGCGACGCGCCATCTCGAGGCGATGCTGGTCGCGGTCGGCAACGGCCCGTCCTTCGGCGGCGGCCTCCGCATCACCGAGGGTGCGCTGCTCGACGACGGCATGCTCGACGTCGTCATCATCAAGCCGATGAGCAAGCCGGGGCTGATCCGCACCTACCCGAAGCTCTTCAAGGGCACCCACGTCACGCACCCGGCGTACGAGCACCACCGGGTCCGCTCGGTGACCGTCGCCGCGCCCGGCATCGTGTCGTACGCCGACGGCGAGCGCTTCGGCGCGCTGCCGCTCACCGTGGAGTGCGCTCCGGGTGCCCTCACCGTGATCTGCTGACCCGGCCACCTAGGCTGGGGCAATGAGCACCGGCGAGCTGACCCCGGCCGAGCGGTACGCCGAGTACCGCAAGCACCGGCAGCACCCGGTGCTCAAGGACTTCACCGGCCTCTACGACTTCCCGCTCGACGACTTCCAGCTCCGCGGCTGCGCGGCGATCGAGGAGGGCCAGGGGGTCCTCGTCGCGGCGCCGACCGGCTCGGGCAAGACGATCGTCGGCGAGTTCGCCGTGCACCTCGCGCTCCACACCGGCCGCAAGGCGTTCTACACGACGCCGATCAAGGCGCTGTCCAACCAGAAGTACAACGACCTGGTCGCCCGCTATGGCCCCGACCAGGTCGGTCTGCTGACGGGCGACAACGTCGTCAACGGCGAGGCGCCGATCGTGGTGATGACCACCGAGGTGCTGCGCAACATGCTGTACGCCGGGTCGCGCACGCTGCTGGGCCTCGGCTTCGTCGTGATGGACGAGGTCCACTACCTCGCCAACCGCGAGCGCGGCGCGGTCTGGGAGGAGGTCATCATCCACCTCCCGGAGTCCGTCGCGCTGGTCTCGCTCTCGGCGACCGTCTCGAACGCCGAGGAGTTCGGCGAGTGGCTCGAGACCGTCCGCGGGGACACCACTGTGATCGTCGAGGAGCGGCGGCCGGTGCCGCTCTACCAGCACGTCATGGTCGGCAAGCGGCTGCTCGACCTCTTCGCGTCGTCCGACGTCGACGCGGCGGCCGGGTTCGTCAAGGAGGGCGCCCCGGTCAACGACGAGCTGCTCAAGGTCGCCCGGGACGACTGGGCGAGCACCCGCGTCCGCGACCGGCGGTCGCCGCGGGGCCGGTCGAAGCCCGGCCAGCGCAACGTCGGCAACGGCCGCCGGGTCTGGATCCCCAGCCGGGTCGACGTCATCGACCGGCTGGACCGCAACGGCCTGCTGCCCGCGATCGTCTTCATCTTCAGCCGCGTCGGCTGCGACGCCGCCGTGACCCAGTGCCTGAGCGCCGGCATCCGCCTCACGACGCCGGAGGAGCGCGACGAGATCTACCAGTACGTCGAGGCCGCCTGCCGGCACCTCCCGCAGGAGGACCTGCACGTCCTCGGCTACCACGACTTCCTCGACGGCCTGACCCGCGGCGTCGCGGCCCACCACGCCGGCATGCTGCCGACCTTCAAGGAGTGCGTGGAGGAGCTCTTCGTGCGCGGGCTCTGCAAGGTCGTCTTCGCGACCGAGACGCTCGCGCTGGGCATCAACATGCCCGCCCGCACGGTCGTGATCGAGAAGCTCGACAAGTGGAACGGCGAGACCCACGCGGCGATCTCGCCGGGGGAGTACACCCAGCTCACCGGTCGCGCCGGTCGTCGCGGGCTCGACGTCGAGGGGCACGGCGTCGTGCTCTGGCAGCCGGGGATGAACCCGCGCGAGCTCGCGGGCCTCGCCTCCACGCGCACCTACCCGCTCCGCTCGTCCTTCCGCCCGTCGTACAACATGGCGGTCAACCTCGTGCACCAGTTCGGCCGGATGCGGTCGCGGGAGCTGCTGGAGCAGTCGTTCGCGCAGTTCCAGGCCGACAAGGCGGTCGTCGGGCTCGCGCGGCAGCTGCGCAAGGCCGAGGAGGCCCTCGACGGCTACCGCGAGGCCACGACGTGCGACCGCGGCGACTTCATGGAGTACGCCCGGTTGCGCCAGCGCATCAACGACGCCGAGAAGGGCGCCAGCAGGGCCCGGAAGGCGGACCTGCGCGAGGAGGCGATCGAGTCGCTGCGGGCGCTGCGGCCCGGCGACGTGATCATGGTGCCGACCGGCAAGTTCGCGGGCTGGGCCGTGGTCATCGACCCCGGGTGGTCACCCGAGGGACCGCGGCCGTACGTCGTGACGTCGGACCGGCAGGCGCGCCGCCTGGCGATGATCGACTTCCCGGCGCCCGTGGAGGCGCAGGGCAAGGTGCGGATCCCGAAGAGCTTCAACGGCCGCAACCCGCAGATGCGCCGCGACCTGGCCTCGGCGCTGCGGTCGAAGACCCACGACCTGGCGCCGCCGCGGCTGGCCAAGCAGGGCGCACGCACCGACGGGTCCCGGACGCACGCCGACGAGGAGATCTCGCGGCTCCGGGCCGAGCTGCGGGCCCACCCGTGCCACGACTGCCCGGACCGCGAGGACCATGCGCGCTGGGCGGAGCGCTGGATCAAGCTCGACAAGGACGCCCAGACCCTGCGCCGGCGGGTCGAGCAGCGCACCAACACCGTGGCGCGGCAGTTCGACCGAGTCTGCGAGGTGCTGACGGCGCTGGACTACCTCGAGGGCGACACGATCACCGAGCGGGGTCGGCACCTGATGCGGCTCTACTCCGACATGGACCTGGTCGCCGCGGAGTCGATGCGGCTGGGGCTGTGGGACGACCTGTCGCCCTCCGGTCTCGCCGCGGCGCTGTCGGTGCTGGTCTTCGAGGCCCGCCGCCCCGACGACGCCAGCTCGCCCCGGCTGCCCGGCGGTGCGATCCGCGAGGCGATCGGCGAGATGGTGAAGCTCTGGGGCACCCTCGACGCGCTCGAGCGCGACCACAAGCTCGACTTCCTGCGCGCGCCGGACCTCGGGTTCGCGTGGGTCGCCTACCGGTGGGCCGAGGGCGACGACCTCGACGACGTGCTGGTCGTCAGCGACCTCGCCGCCGGCGACTTCGTGCGGTGGATGAAGCAGCTCGTCGATCTCGCCGGCCAGGTCGCCGACGCCGCGGGCGCCGGCCCGCTGCGGGAGACGGCCCGCGAGGTCGTCCGGGCGCTGCGACGCGGTGTCGTCGCCTACTCCAGCCTGGCCGACGACGAGGAGTAGCTCACTCGGCGCGCGCGATGGCCTCGCCGACCGGGGTCTCCCCGCCCACCAGGTCCCATTGCCGCCCGACGGACCGCGGGGCGTCGATCACCCCGGCGAGCACGGCCGCGACGTCGGCGCGGGTGACGTCGCGCCGGGGTACGGACGAGCCGAGGGTCACCAGGCCCGTCGCCGGGTCGTCGGTCAGCCGTCCCGGCCGGATGATCGTCCAGTCGAGGTCGCTGGTCCGCAGCGCCGCGTCGGCGTCGCGCTTGGCCTCGACGTACGCCCGCCAGACGTCGCCGGTGTCGTCCGGGAGCGGCACGTCGACCCCGATGGCGGAGACCTGCACGAAGCGCCGGATCCCGGCGGCCCGGGCACCCTCGACCGACTTCAGGGACCCCTCGAGGTCGACCGTCCGCTTGCGCTCCTTGTTGCCGTCGGGCCCACCGCCGGCGGCGAAGACGACGACCTCACAGCCCTCGAAGGCCGCTGCGAAGCCGGCCGCGTCCTGCTTCTCGATGTCGAGCAGCCGGACCTCCGCGCCCCGTTGCTCGAGGTCGTCCCTGTAGGACTCCCGCCGGACCAGCGCCACGACGTCGTGGTCGGAGCGGCGCAGGTCGTGGATGAGGTGGCGGGCCACCTGGCCGTGGCCTCCGACGATCGCGATGCGAGTCATGCCGACCACGCTACGGGGCGTGTGAAGGGGCCCTAGCCGAGAAGAGTCTCCGTCAGCCGCTGCACCGGCGACTCGAGCCCCCACTTCGCGCCGAGCTCGGCGACGCGGGCGAGGTCACGGGGCTCGCGGGGGAGCCGGGTGTCGAGCCCGCCGAGGTCGAGGTCGCGGGCGACCGCCACGACCTGTGGCGCGACGTCGAGGTAGTCGGCGGCGGCCTTGATCTTGCCGCGCGGGCCGGGGCCCATGTCGGAGTCGGGGTCCTGGGCGGCGGCGACCAGGGTGTCCATGTCGCGGAACCGGCCGAGCAGCGTCGCGGCGGTCTTCTCGCCGATGCCCGCCACCCCCGGCAGGCCGTCGGACGCGTCGCCCCGGAGGGTCGCGAAGTCGGCGTACTGGGCCGCGTCGATGCCGTACTTCTCGCGCACCCAGTCGTTGGTCACCCGCTCGTGCTTGCCGACGCCGCGGGCGATGTAGAGGACGCGGACGTCGCGCTCGTCGTCGACCAGCTGGAAGAGGTCGCGGTCGCCGGTCACGACGTCGACGGGCTGGGTCGCCTGCGCGGCGTACGACCCGATCACGTCGTCCGCCTCGTAGCCGTCGACGCCGCGGACGCACAGCCCGAACGCCTCCAGCACGTCGAGGATGATCGGCACCTGCACCTCCAGAGGGTCGGGCACCTCCTCGATGTCGGGGGCGCCGCTGCGCTCGGCGACCACGCGGTGCCCCTTGTACGACGGCAGCAGGTCGACCCGCCACTGCGGTCGCCAGTCGTTGTCCCAGCAGCAGACCAGGTCGCTGGGCCGGTACTCGCTCACCAGCCGCGAGATGAAGTCGAGGAATCCGCGCACCGCGTTGACGGGGGTGCCGTCCGGCGCCTTGATCTCGGGGACGCCGAAGAAGGCGCGGAAGTACATCGATGCGCTGTCGAGGAGCATCAGCCGGCCGGTCTGATTGTCGGTCACCGCCGCATCCTCGCACGCCATGACGGCTAGTCTGTCGGCCGTGAGCCAGTCCGAACTCGAAGCCACGGACCGCAAGATCCTCGATCTACTCGCCAGCGACGGCCGAATGTCCTTCACCGACCTCGGCAAGGCAACGGGACTTTCGACGTCCGCCGTGCACCAGCGCGTGAAGCGCCTCGAGCAGCGCGGACTGATCCGCGGGTACGGCGCGAGCATCGACCACGAGCAGCTCGGACTGCCCCTCACCGCGTTCATCTCGATCCGCCCGATCGACCCGTCGCAGCCCGACGACTCGCCGGAGCGGCTGCGCGCGATCGACGAGATCGAGTCGTGCTGGTCGGTCGCCGGCGACGAGTCCTACATCCTCAAGGTGCGCGTCGCCGCGCCCACGGACCTCGAGGACCTGCTCGCGCGCATCCGTGCCGCGGCCAACGTCTCGACACGCACCACGATCGTGCTGTCCACGCCGTACGAGAACCGCCCGGTCACCTGACGGGGCCGCCGGCTCACCAGGCCTGCAGGGCCGCCGTACGCCGCGACGCCTCGGCGACCTCGGCCGCCTTCAGGTCGGAGGCGGAGAGGTCGGCGTGGGACGCCCACCACGCCTGCCCGGCGGCGGGGAGGGTGTGGATCGGGTCGTAGTACTCGTAGGTCTTCGTGAGCGCGTCGGGCGACGCCGCCTCGATGGACGTGCGGTAGTTCTTCGTCCAGTGGGAGATGCCCCGCTCGGTGTCGTAGGACGTCAGCTGGTGCACCCAGCGCTTGCCGACGAACGGCACGTCGCAGACGATGCGAGGCGTCGCGAAGCCCGGCAGGTAGCCCATGATGTGGTGCTGCAGCCGCTGCGCGTCGGCGACCGAGACCCGCCAGTGCTCCGAGAACGGGATCATGTCGCACATGTAGAAGTAGTACGGCATGATCTGCGCGCCATCGAGCAGCCGGAAGCACAGGTCGAGCAGGGCGTGCGGGTCGGCGTTGACGCCGTTGAGCAGCACGCCCTGGTTGCGGACGTCGCGGACGCCCGCCTCGAGCATCGCCGCCGAGGCCTGGGCCACGAGCGGGGTGATCGAGTTGGCGTGGTTGGCGTGCGTGTGGATCGCCAGCGAGACGCCGCGGCTCCGCGCGACGCCGGCGACGCGCTCCACGCCGGCGCGGACGTCGTCCTGCAGCCAGTGCTGGGGGAGGCCGATCAGCGCCTTCGTCGCGAGCCGGATGTCGCGGATGTTCTCGATCTCGAGCAGCTGGGTGAGGAAGTCCTCCAGCCGGGGCCACGGCATGTTCGCCACGTCGCCGCCGGAGACCACGACGTCGCGGACCTGCGGCGTGCGCCGGAGGTAGTCGAGCATCGCGCCGAGCCGGTCGTTGGGCTTGCCGGCGAACTTCAGCTTGTCGACGGTCGGGGTCGAGTTGCCGACCAGGTCCATGCGCGTGCAGTGGCCGCAGTACTGCGGGCAGGTCGGCAGCAGCTCGGCCAGCACCTTCGTCGGGTAGCGGTGGGTGAGGCCCTCGGCCACCCACATGTCGTGCTCGTGCAGCGAGTCACGGGTGGCGTGCGGGTGCGACGACCAGTCGGTGCGCCGGTCGGAGAACACCGGGATCATGTAGTGCCGGACCGGGTCGACGTAGAAGGCCTCGGTCATCGAGCCGGGTCCACCGGGCACGAAGGACGGCACCATCGTGTTCATCATCTGCGGCGGCACGAGCATGGACATCGTCGCGCGCTCGGCCTGGTCGCGCTCGAGGTCGGCGTAGAAGCGCTCGTCCAGCAGGTCGCCCATCAGCTCGCGGAGCTGCTTGATGTTCTTGATGCAGTGGGACCGCTGCCACTGCACGGACTCCCACTCCTCGGTCGTGACGTCGCGCCAGCCCGGGAAGCGGGTCCAGTCGGGCTCGACCAGCTCGATGCGCCGATAGGGGTACGGCTGGCCGGTCTGGTCCTCGACGAGGGCAGCGATGGACGTCTCGATGCTCATGTCGTCGAGGGTAGGCGGAGATATTGCGGCGATGCAAACGAATCGCCGGATGTTCTCCCGTCAGAGGAGCGCGCTGGCCAGCAACGTACGGCGGACGTTGGGGTGGTCGGGGTCGCGGCCGTACCGGAGCCAGTACACGCCCTCGACCAGCTCGCGCAGGCCCGCCCGGTCGCCGTCGCCCAGCAGCGTGTCCATGAGCAGCAGCCGCGGCTCGTGCCCGTCGTCGTGCGGAGGGTGGTACTCACGGACCGGCAGCAGGCGGCCGCCCAGGCGCTCGTAGAAGGCGATCCGCCGGCGGTGCTCCACGACCGACTCCTCCCGGAGGTCGGGCTCGTCGGGGTCCTCGACGTCCCAGATCAGCCGGGTCCGCCCCTCGGTGGTCAGCAGCGCCGTCAGCTCACCCCACATCACCGAGCCCGTGCCCTGTCCGCGCCGGCCGACCGCGTAGTAGCGCAGGAACGTCCAGGTCGTCCCCGCCAGGTCGCGCACGAGCGCGAGGCCCGCCGGTCCGCGGTCGTCGACCAGGACCAGCATCCGGTCCGCGAAGAGGTCGGGGAAGGGCGCCTGCAAGTCCTCCGGGAACGCGTCGACGTAGATCCGCTCGACGGCCTCGAGCTCGGGCGGGGTCAGCTCGTCGGCCTCGACCAGCCTCACCGCTCCCACACCACCTCTCCGGCCAGCACCGTCGAGAGCACCTCGATGTCACGGATCCCCGCCGGGTCGACGGTAGCGGGATCGTCCGACAGCACCGCGAGGTCGGCGTACTTCCCGACCGCGATCGTGCCGCGGTCACGCTCCGCGTGGGAGGCGTACGCCGAGCCGAGCGTGTACGCCGTCAGCGCCTCCAGCCCGCTGATCGCCTCCTCGGGACCGCAGGGGAGACCGCCGTCGGTCAGCCGGCTGACCATGTCGTGGATGCCGCGCAGCGGCGCCCCGTCGACGACGGGCCGGTCGGAGCTGCCCGGCGGTGTGATGCCGGCGTCGAGCAGCGACCGGTAGCGGTAGGCCCAGCCGGCCCGCTCCGGCCCGAGCGCGCGCAGCATGCCGTCGCCGATCTCCCCGACGAAGCGGCCCTGCGGCACCGGCACCACGCCGAGCGCCGCGGCGCGGGCGACCTGGTCGGGCCGCGAGACCCCGAAGTGCTCGATCCGGTGCCGTACGTCGGCCCGCGGCCAGCGCCGCTGCGCCTCCTCGACGGCGTCGAGCACCAGGTCGATGGCCGCGTCTCCGATCGCGTGCGCGGCGACCCGCCAGCCGGAGCGGTGGGCCTCGACGATGCGGGTGCGCAGCGCGTCGGCGTCGTCCTGGAGGAAGCCGTGGTTGCCCGGCGTGTCCGCGAAGTCCTCGGTCATCGCGCAGGTGTGCCCGATCAGCGACCCGTCGCTGAAGATCTTCACCGGGCCGATCCGCAGCCGGTCGTCGCCGAGGCCGGTGCGGATGCCGAGGTCGATGCCGAGCGTGATGTCGTCGGTCTCGTGCGCCGGGAGGGAGTGCAGGACGTCGGCGGCGACCATCAGCTCGACGCGCACCGGCAGGCGGCCCAGGTCGCGCGCCCGCTGGTACGCCGCCACCTCGACCGGGCTCTTGCCGATCCAGCCGCCGCCGACGCCCGCCTCGGTGACACTGGTGATGCCCTGCGACAGGTAGGCCGCGCCGGCGCGCTCGATCGCGTCCACCAGGGTGTCCACGGGGTAGGGGAGGACCAGCCGGTTGAGCAGCTGCTGGGCCTGCTCCTGGAGCAGCCCGGTCGGCCGGCCGGACGCGTCGGTGACCACGAGCCCGCCGGGGACGTCGACCGCGGCGTCGGCCAGGCCGAGCTCGGCGAGCAGCGGTCCGTTGACCACGCACATGTGGCCCGAGGTGTGCTTGAGCCACACCTTCCGGCCGGGCGCCGCGCGGTCGAGCGCGTCGCGGTCGGGGTGCGCGCCGATCTTGTTCTCGTCGTAGCCGGCGCCGACGATCCACTCACCCTCCGGCGCGGTCGCGGCGCGCGCCGCGATCGCGTCGTACAGCGCGTCGAGCGTCGGCACCCGCAGGTCGACCTCGGCCAGCGACAGGCCGTACCACGCCATGTGGTTGTGCGCGTCGTGGAAGCCCGGCGTGACGACCGCGCCACCGAGGTCGATCGTGCGGTGCGCCGGCACCTCCTCGAGCGCCACGACCCGGTCGCGCCAGAACGCGACGGCCGGGGCGACGTCGGCGCGGCCGGCGCCCTCGAGGGTGCGCACCCGCGCGTTCGTGAGCAGCAGATCCGCCTTCACAGCTTCGCCTTCTCCACCCGGTGCGACGCCGTCAGCGGCAGGTCGTCGCGGAACTCCCAGAAGCGTGGCACCTTGAACGCCGCCAGCCGCTCGGCGCACCACGCCTCGAGCGCGTCGGCGGAGGCGTCGGGCGCCACGACGTACGCCTTGACCTCCTCGCCGCGGATCTCGTCCGGTACGCCGACCACCGCCGCGAGCCGGACCGCGGGGTGCGCGAGCAGCACCTCCTCGACCTCGCGGGCCGCGATGTTCTCGCCGCTGCGGCGGATCATGTCCTTGAGCCGCCCGGCGAGGTAGACGCGGCTTTCGTCGTCCAGCCGCGCGAGGTCGCCGGTGGGGAACCACCCGTCGACGAACGGGTCGGGGTGCCCCAGGTAGCCGTCCATCATCCCGGGGCCGCGCAGCCACATCTGGCCGTCGTCGTCGATGCGCACCTCGCGGTGGGCCGCCGGCCGGCCCAGGCAGCCGCTGCCGACGAGCGCGTCGTGGTCGTCGGGCGTGACCCGGATGTCGGCGCCGGTCTCGGTCATGCCGAACGCCTCGAACCACGGCACGCCCCAGCGCTCCTCGAGGTCCGCGTGCAGCGCGGGCGGGATCGCCGAGCACTGCACCGCGCGGACCCGGTGGTCGCGGTCGGCGGGGTCGGGCGGCATCCTCAGCAGCAGCGTCGGCATCGCGGCGAGGCAGTAGAAGTAGGTCACCTCGTGGCGGCGCACCTGCTGCCAGAACGTCGAGGGGTGGAAGCCGTCGAGGGCGACGAGGTGGGCGCCGGCCATCAGCGCGGTGACGACGTTCCACATCGGGTCGAGGTAGAAGAACGGCTGCGCCGTCAGCATGACGTCGTCGGACGTGATCCGCGGGAACTCGTCCACCAGGCTGAAGCCCAGGGTGGTCCAGTAGCGGTGCGAGAGCAGGCAGCCCTTCGGGCGCCCGGTGGTGCCGGACGTGTACTGCACGTTGACGGCCGCACCCGCGTCGATCGGCCCCTGCTCGAACTCGCCCTCGGGCGCCAGGTCGTCGACGAGGACCACCTCGGGGGCGGGGGAGAGGCCGCCGAGGAGGTCGGCGTACGCCGGCGACGTGACGGCCAGCCGGACCCCGGCGTCGTCGAGGAGGTGCTGCGCGTCCGCGGTCCGGTAGCGCACGTTCAGCGGCGCGATCGCCGCGCCGAGCCGGGCCAGGGCCAGCCACACGAGCGGGAACTCCGGCGCGTTGTCGAGCATCACCGCGACCCGGTCGCCGGGCGCCACCCCGCGCTCGCGCAGCGCCTGGGCGAGCCGCGCCGTCCGGTCCCCGACGGCGGAGAACGTGAACGTGCGCTCCGACCCGTCGGCGGCCACGAACGTCCAGGCCGGACGCTCGGGCCAGCGCTCCTCGGCCCAGACGAGGAGCGACACCAGCGTCCGCTCAGCCACGGTTGAAGGCCTCGGTGGGAGCGTCGCTCTCGCCGGAGAGCGAGGTGAGGATCGCGTGGTCGACCTCGCGGACCATGGCGTCCTCGAGCGTCGCGTCGAGCCCGTGGTCGAGCACCTGCTTGGCCAGGCTGAGCGCCAGCGGCGGCCGCTCGGCCAGCCGGCGCGCGAGGCCGAGGGCGGTGGTCTCGTGCTCCCCGGGAGGTACGACGCGCGCGACCATGCCCAGCCGGCCGGCCTCGGCGCCGGTCACCCGGTCGCCGAGCAGCAGCAGCTCCTTGGCCTTCGCCCACCCGACCAGCGCCGGCAGCAGCTTCGAGATGCCGCCGGTGACGCTCAGCCCGACGCCGACCTCGGGGAAGCCGAACTGCGCGTCCTCGGTCGCGACGACGACGTCGCAGGCGAGCGCGAACTCGCAGCCGGCGCCGAGCGCGTAGCCGTGCACCGCCGCGACGACCGGGCCCGGGAAGCGCCGGACCAGGCGGGTGACGTCCTGGATCTCCTCGAGCCGGGCGCGGGTCTGCACCGGCGTCTCCACGGGCTCGGGCTCCTTGAGGTCGTGCCCGGCGCAGAACGCCCGGCCCCGCCCGGCGAGCACCACGGCGCGCGCGTCCTCGCGGGCCGCCCGAGCGAGAGCGGCCGCCAGGCCCGCGGTCAGCGCGGGGACGACGGCGTTGAGCCGGTCGGGGCGGTTCAGGTGGATGAGCGCGACGTCGCCGTCGCGGACGTACTCGACGGGCACAGACTCGACCTCCACGGCCGGCTCCTTCGGATCTCGGTCTACCGATCGATCGATCGGTAGGGCATCATCGGCACGGTAGGTCGTCCCGGGAGAAGGGGTCAAGCGGTGGCGGAGTCGACAGCCGGGTCGACGGCGGAGCGGCTGCGCGCGGTGGCGCTCACGCTGTTCGCCGAACGCGGCTACCACGGCACCGGCATCCGGCAGCTCGCCGACGCCGCGGGCATCTCGTCGGCCTCCCTCTATCACTACATGGGCACCAAGGAGGAGCTGCTCGTCGCGCTGATGCGGGCGAGCCTCTCCGAGCTCGTCGAGGCGGGGGAGCGGCTCGCCGCCGAGCACCCCGACCCGCGCGGTCGTCTCGTGGCGCTCGTCGAGCTGCACGTCCGCACCCATGCGACCGCACCCGAGCGGACCCGCGTCGTCGACGACGAGGTCCGGGCGCTGTCGAGCGACGCACGGGCCGAGGTCGTCGCGCTGCGCGACCGGTACGAGGCCGTGTGGCAGCAGGCCATCGCCGACGGCGTGGCGGCGGAGGTGTTCCGGGTCGGCTCGGTCCCCGTCGTCCGACGCGCGCTGCTCGAGATGTGCAGCGGGGTCGCGCGCTGGTGGACCCCCGACGGCGAGCTCGACCTGGACGCCCTCGCGGAGGAGTACGCCGGCCTGGCGCTGCGCGTGGTCGACGCGGCCTGACCGCCGGTGGACCAGACCTGCCGGACCAGACCGCGCTCGGCGCGTCCCGGACGACACGCCGGGAATCTCCGCAAAATTTCGGGCGATCCCGGGCGGTGCGAATCCCTCCTGACCTGCGACTTCTTGCATCTGCGCAGGTCATCGGGCGGTTGACAGCGGCCGGATCGCGCAGCACTGTGGCGCGCGTCCGTTCATGCAGATCGGGGTTGACGGACCGGCGTCCGAGTGGCCGGGTCGGGGGTGGGCGTGCCACCCACACTTCCGACCCTGTTCGCGGAGGTCGGTCCATCAGGCCGAGAACGGATGCGGAAGGGACCCGCGTCCCCTAGACAACAGCGCGACCCCGACAGCCGGTCGGGTTCGGGTTGGTCCGAAGGGCGCGGGATCCTTCCGGGGTCCGGATATCGTCGGAGCGTGCTGCCGCGGATCCTGGTCGCCGCCCTGTGCGGCGTCGGCCTCTCACTCGCCTTCGAGCCCGTGGCGCTGCCGATCGTGATCCCCTTCTGCATCGCCGGGTTCGTGCTGTGCTGCCGCGGGCTCCGCATCCGCAGCGGCTGGATCCCGGCGCTGGCCTTCGGCATCGGCTTCCAGTGGGTCCACCTGTTCTGGATGCGCGCGGTCGGCCCCGACGCCTGGCTCGCGCTCGCCACCGTCGAGGCCGTGTTCGTCGCGCTGCTCGGGTCCCTCACCACGGTGCTGCTCCACCACCGGTGGTGGCCGTTGTGGGTGGCCGCCGCCTGGACGACGATCGAGGTGTGGCGCAGCGGCTGGCCGTTCAGCGGCATGCCCTGGGGACGCCTGGCGTTCGCGACGGCCGACACCTTCGTCGCCGACTCGCTGCCCTGGATCGGCGCGGTGGGGGTCAGCTTCGTCCTCGCGCTCAGCGGCACGCTGCTCGCGTGGCTCGTCGTCGCCCGCGGGCGCGAGCGGCGGGTCGCCGCCGGGGTGCTCGCCGGGCTCGTGGTCGTCACGCTCGTGCCGGTCGGCGTCTCCTGGGAGGGAGAGCGGTCCGGGACCGCCGTCGTCGCGACCGTGCAGGGCGACGTCCCCGGCGACGGTGACGACATCCTGTACGACTACCGGCAGGTCACCCAGAACCAGATCGACGTCACCACCCGGCTGGCCGAGGACGTCGCCGCCGGCCGGCAGCCGCGACCCGACTTCGTGGTGTGGCCGGAGAACTCCACCGCCGTCGACCCCTTCCGCGACCAGCAGACCAACGCCGGGATCCTGACGGCCAGCCACGCGATCGGCGTACCCATCCTCGTCGGCGCCATCGTGGACGCCGGCCCCGAGCACGTCCTCAACCAGGGGATCGTCTGGGACCCGGTCACCGGGGCGGGGGACCGCTACACCAAGCGGCACCCGGTGCCGTTCGGCGAGTACATCCCCGCGCGCAAGCTCTTCACCCGGCAGTTCGGACGCCTCGCCGAGATCCCCCGCGACATGCTCAGCGGCACCCGTGACGAGCCGCTGAGCATCGCCGGCGTCGACGTCGCCGACTCGATCTGCTTCGACGTGGCGTACGACGACGGCATCCGCGCCCAGGTCGAGCGCGGGGCCGAGATGCTGACGGTCCAGACCAGCAACGCGACGTTCATCCACACCGACCAGATCGACCAGCAGTTCGCGATCACGCGGCTGCGGGCGATCGAGACGGGGCGCTGGCTGGTCGTCGCCTCGACCAACGGCGTCACCGGAGTGATCGCCCCCGACGGCAGCGTCGTCGCCAGCGCGGAGCCGCGCACGCAGGCCGCGCTGGTGGAGCAGGTCGAGCTGGTCTCGTCGGTGACTCCTGCCGTGCGGATCGGCCCCTGGTCCGGACGTCTCCTCGCCGTCCTGACCGCAGTCGGGCTCGTGCTCGCCTGGGTCCCGTATCGTCGGAGTCGTACCCGGCAGACGGCCGTGGACGCACCCCAGCCGACCGGCGTCGCCGGCGCCGAGGAGAGCAGGAGCGAGCACCGGTGACCCCCGAATCGCGGGACCCAGCAGGCGCCGAGAACCACGGCCTGGGTCGCATCGTCGTCGTCATCCCGACCTACAACGAGGTTGAGAACCTGCCCTGGATCGTCGGGCGGCTCCGGGTCGCGCAGCCGGCCGTCGACGTGCTCGTCGTCGACGACGGCTCGCCCGACGGCACCGGCACGGTCGCCGACGAGCTGGCCGCCGCCGACCCGGCCGTGAGCGTCATCCACCGGACCGAGAAGGCCGGCCTCGGCGCGGCGTACCTGCACGGCTTCCGAGTCGCCCTCGACGCGGGCTACGACGTGATCGGCGAGATGGACGCCGACGGCTCGCACCAGCCCGAGCAGCTCGACCGGCTGCTCGACGCCCTCGGCGACGCCGACCTCGTGATCGGGTCGCGCTGGGTGCCCGGGGGAGCGGTGGTGAACTGGCCGCTGCGTCGCGAGCTGCTCAGCCGCGGCGGGAACCTCTACGTCCGGCTGCTGCTCGGGGTGCCCGTGCACGACGCCACCGCCGGCTACCGGCTGTTCCGCCGTACGACGCTCGAGAAGATCGACCTCGCCTCGGTGGAGTCGACCGGCTACGTCTTCCAGACCGACATGGTCGCCCGCACCCTCCAGGCCGGGCTGACGGTCCGCGAGGTGCCGATCGAGTTCGTGGAGCGCGTCCGCGGCGACTCCAAGATGAGCGGCGCGGTCGCGTCGGAGTCGCTCCGCCGGATCACGGTGTGGGGGCTGCGCGAGCGGGCCGCCCAGGTGCGTCGCATGGTCGGACGATGACCGCGTCGAGGAGTCGCCGCCGGCGGATGATCCAGCTCACGCTGTTCGTCCTCTTCGTCCTGGTCCCGCTCCTCGAGATCTACGTGCTCGTCCAGGTCGGCCAGGTGATCGGCGCCGGGTGGACGATCCTGTTGCTGATCGCCGACGCGATCCTCGGGACCTGGCTGATCCGTCACGAAGGTGGTCGGGCCTGGCAGGCCCTGCGCGACGCGCTCGACAGCGGCCGGATGCCGGCCACCGAGCTTGCCGACGGCGCGCTCATCCTGATCGGCGGCACGCTCATGCTGGCGCCGGGCTTCATCACCGACGCCTTCGGCATCCTGCTGATCCTGCCGTTCACGCGGCCGGTGTTCCGGCGGGTGCTCGGAGCGGCGGTCGCCCGCCGCCTGACGGTCGACTTCCTCGACGTACGAACCCAGGCCGGCCCTCAGACGCGACAAGGCCCCGGACCCGGGCCCGGTGAGGGGCCCATCGTCCGGGGCGAAGTCGTGGACGAGGACTGAGTCAGCCCGCCCGGCGCTTCTTCTGATTGGCGCGGTGCAGGTGCGCGGGACCGATCTCGCCGCCGCGCAGCAGGTCGAGACGCTCCTTGAGGATGTCCTCGAGCTCCTTCTCCGACCGCCGCTCGAGCAGCATGTCCCAGTGGGTGCGGGCCGGCTTCTCGGCCTTCACCTCGGGCTGGATGCCGGAGACGCTGAGCGCCTCGGCGCCGCAGCGCGGGCACTCCCACACTGCCGGGACGTCGGCCTCGACCGACATCGTGATCTCGAACTCGTGCCCCTGCGGGCACTGGTAACCGACCTGCTGACGAGCCGCGAACTCGATGCCGCGCTCATCCTCGAAACTCTGGCCCCCGAGCCGCGCTCCACGCAGTGTGCGCTCCGCCATGAGCCACCTCCCGAATCCTTGTCCCCCGATTGTCTGTCCGAGACAGACGAGCCGCGCCATGCGTGGCGCGAGCCTCGGGGTTCGTGTACCCCGCCCGTCGATGTCTCAACCTGTTCAACGGTAGAGGGGAGGGCAAGATTCCGGGAATCGGCGCGCGTGCGCGCGATCACAGCGACTTCTCAGACAACCTGCGGCAGCTCGTTGCCCGCCTCGCGGATGCCGCGCCGCGGGTCGACCCGGACGAGCAGGGCGATGCCCACCACGAAGAGCACCATCAGCGCCAGCAGCGCCGGCCGGTAGGAGTCGGTCCACTGGTGGACGAGACCGAAGATCAGCGTGCCGATCCAGCTCGTGCCACGCTCGCAGGCCTGGTAGAGCGAGAAGTACTCCGCCTCGCGGCCGCGCGGGATGAGCTGGCTGTAGAACGACCGGGACAGCGCCTGGGTGCCGCCGAGCACCACGCCGATCGCGACGGCGAGCAGCAGGAAGAGGGGCAGGTTGTCGGCGGGGGTCAGCCAGCCCGCCACGACGACCCCGAGCCAGATGAACAGCCCGACGAGGATCACCCGGTAGGCACCGAGCCGGCCCGCCACCCGGCCGAAGCCGAGGGCACCGGCGATGCCGACGAACTGGACGACGAGGAACGCCATCAGCACGGTGCTCTTCTCGAAGCCGAGCTGCTTCTCGCCGTACACGGAGGCGGCGTAGATGACGGTCTGGATGCCGTCGTTGTAGAAGAGGTAGGCGAGCAGGAACGTGAGCGTGACGGGGTAGCCGCGCAGGTCCTTGAGCGTGTGCCACAGCTGGCCGAAGCTGGCGCGGACCAGACCACCCGACTCGGCGACCGGGTTCACCGGCGGGCGGGAGCGGATGCCGCGCACGGGGATGATGGTGAAGACCGCCCACCAGATGCCGGCCGACAGCAGGCTGATCCGCACCGCCATCTCAGTGCTGTCGCTCATCACCGTCAGCAGCACGAAGTTGCCGGCGAGCAGGAGGCCGCCGCCGAGGTAGCCGAGGGCCCAGCCGCGCGAGGAGACCCGATCGCGCTCGTCGGGGTCCGCGATCTCGACGAGCAGCGAGTCGTAGACCACGAGACTCGCCCCGAGGCACAGCGTGGCCAGCAGGAGCAGCACCGCCCCGAGCTGCCAGTTGCTGCCCGCCACCAGGAACATGAGCGCGGCCATCAGGCTGCCGGTCCAGGCGAAGCCGCCCAGCAGCTTCGGCTTGGCGGCGCTGCGGTCGGCGACCGCGCCGACGATCGGCAGCACGACGGCGGAGACGATCGTGGCGATCGTGACGATGTAGAAGACCAGCGAGCCGGCGGAGACGTCGAGGCCGAGGACGTGGAGGTCGGTCGTGCACTTGAACCCGGCGTCCTCGTCGGTCGCCCGGCCGCAGGCGGCCTTCTCCGCGACCGAGGTGAGGTACGGCGCGAAGAGCACCGCGGCCGTGGTGGTGACGAAGGCGCTGTTGGCCCAGTCGTACCAGTACCACGCCTTCTGCTCGCGAGCCCGGGTCGCCGGGTCGATCCCTGCTGCCGTCATCACGACTCCCTCCAATGGCCGCGATCGACCAGGACGGCCTTGAGTATGTCGGTGCGATCGGTGAAGAGGCCGTCGACGCCCCGGTCGAGCAGGAGCCGCATCTCGGCCTCGTCGTCGATGGTCCACACGTGGACGTGCCGTCCCGCCGCGTGCGCCCGCCGGACCAGGCCGGACGTGGCGACGACCAGCGGTCCGCGCCGGTACGGAACCTGCAGGGCCGCGCCGCTCCGGCTGACCAGCGCGGCCAGGCGGCCGGGCAGCAGCCGGAACGCGACGATCTCGGCCGGCGTCGCGCTCGTGGGGACCCGCCCCTGCGTCAGGCGGCGGAACCGCGCCGTACGTCGTCCGGAGAACGAGCCGACGAGGACCCGGTCCCACGCGTCCCGGGCGGCGACGAAGTCGGCCAGCGCCGTGACGGCGCCCTCGGACTTGAGGTCGATGTTGAACCGCGCCTGGGGGAAGGCGTCGAAGAGGTCGGCCAGGGTGGGCACGGCCTCCTTCCCGTTGACCAGCGCCTCACGCACCTCGGCGTGGCTGAGCGTCGCGATCTCCCCGCGCCGGTCGGTCACCCGGTCGAGGACGGTGTCGTGGAACGCCAGCAGCACGCCGTCCCGCGTCACGTGGACGTCGGTCTCGAGGTAGCGGTAGCCGAGGGCGACGGCGTGCCGGAACGCCGCGAGCGTGTTCTCCAGGCCCTCGATCTCCGGGTGGTAGGCGCCACCGCGGTGCGCGAACGCGAGCACCTCACCGGGGCGGTCGAGCACCGAGTCGAGGAACGCGAACCCGGTCGTCGGCGTCGTCACACGCGGCAGTATTCACCCTCCCGGCACCGGGCCCGCCCCGGACTCGCGGGGGACCCGGCGCGCGTCCGTCGACACTCACCGCAGGGGCGGTAGCGTCGTGACATGGAGACCTTGACCTGTCCTCGATGCGGCGCGGAGATGGAGACGCGCCCGCTCAGCTCCGCCCTCGGAGAAGGCGCGGTCAACGCATGTCCCGCCGGCCATGGCGTCTTCCTCGGTCGCGCCGATCTCGGCGCCCTCATCGAGGCCGAGAACGACTGGCACGCCCACGCCGGCCAGCACACCGCGCCGATGCCGCGCATCACCCCGGACATGACCGCCCCGCCCGCCAGCAAGCCGCCCGCCCGGGCGTGGGTGGAGACGCTCTTCCACTGAGGGTGGGGCTGCCGCCCCTCAGATGTCCCTGAACGTCTCGATGCTGGCGCCGAGCTGGTTGAGCCGCTCGGCGAGGTCCTCGTAGCCGCGGTGGATGACGTACGTCGAGCGCAGCACCGAGGTGCCCTTCGACGCGAGCATCGCGAGCAGGATGACCACGGCCGGCCGCAGCGCCGGGGGACAGACCAGCTCGGTGCCGCTGAAGCTCGTCGGGCCCTCGATCATGACCCGGTGCGGGTCGAGGAGCTTGACGCGCGCGCCGAGCTTGTTGAGGTCGGTCAGGTAGATCGCCCGGTTCTCGTAGACCCAGTCGTGCAGCAGGGTCTGGCCGTCGGCGACGGCGGCGATCACCGCGAAGAACGGCAGGTTGTCGATGTTGAGGCCCGGGAACGGCATCGGGTGGATCTTGTCGAGCGGGGCGTGGAGCTCCGACGGCTTGGTCGTGATGTCGACCAGGCGGGTGTGCCCGTTGAGCGCGACGTACTCGTCGGAGCGGTCGTAGCGCAGGCCCATCTCCTCGAGCAGCGCGAGCTCGATCTCCATGAACTCGATCGGCACCCGGCGGATCGTGATCTCGGACTGCGTCACGATGGCGGCCGCGAGCAGCGACATCGCCTCGATCGGGTCCTCGCTCGGCGCGTAGTCGACGTCGACGTCGATCTCGGTCAGGCCGGTCACCGACAGCGTGGTGGTGCCGATGCCGTCGATCCGTACGCCGAGCCGCTGCAGGAAGAAGCAGAGGTCCTGGACCATGTAGTTCGACGACGCGTTGCGGATCACGGTGGTGCCCGGGTGCAGGGCGGCCGCCATCAGCGCGTTCTCGGTCACGGTGTCGCCGCGCTCGGTCAGCACGATCGGCCGGCCCGGCTCGATCGCCCGGTTGACCGAGGCGTGGTAGTAGCCCTCGGTCGCCTTGACCTCGAGCCCGAACGGCCGCAGCGCCGACATGTGCGGCTCGACCGTGCGGGTGCCGAGGTCGCAGCCGCCGGCGTACGGCAGCTCGAAGGTGTCCGACCGGTGCAGCAGCGGGCCGAGGAACATGATGATCGAGCGGGTACGACGCGCGGCCGCGGCGTCGACGTTGTCGAGCGCGAGCTCGCGCGGCGGGACGATCTCGAGGTCGTTGTCGTCGTTGAGCCAGCGGCACTGGACGCCCAGGCTGCTGAGCACCTCGAGGAGCCGGTTGACCTCCTCGATCCGGGCGACCTTGCGCAGCGTCGTGCGCCCCCGGTTGAGGAGGGTGGCGCACAGCAGCGCGACCCCGGCGTTCTTGGAGGTCTTGACGTCGATCTCGCCCGAGAGCGTCGTGGGGCCGGTGACGCGCAGGTGCGTGGGCCCGGCTCCGACGGCGACGATCTCGGAGTCGAGGGCGGCGCCGATGCGGGCCAGCATCTCGAGCGAGAGGTTCTGGTGGCCCTTCTCGATGCGGTTGACGGCCGATTGACTGGTGCCGAGGAGGTCGGCCAGCTGGTGCTGGGTGAGCCCGCGGTGCTTGCGGGCGTCGCGGATCAGGTTGCCGATGCGGTTCTTGTAGCCCTCGGTCATGCAGTCAAGGTAACTCACATATGAGATAACGCAACAAACCCCGCCGGCCGGGAGTGTCGCGGCGCGGCGGGGTCCGGTCGGGAGTCAGCTACGGCGTCCGGAGGCGTAGAGGCCGGCGCCCACGAGCATCCCGATGCCCGCGGCCAGCTCGGCGACGAAGACGGCCGTCTCGTTGTCCAGGAACACCGCGAACAGGATCAGCAGGATGCCGCACAGGCCGACGACGCCGAGGATCGGCTTCTGGGGGAGCGAGGTGTTCAGCGCCATCGCGCACAGCACCACGGCCGTGCCGATGATGCCGTCGCGGTAGCCCGCCCACATGCCGTCGTACTCGGTGCCGTAGACGAGCCAGGTCGCGAGGATCAGGCCGAGGCCGGCGAGGAGGATCAACAGCCAGCCGAACGGCGCCATCACCGGCGCGGGGCCGGAGGCGTCGGGGGTCGACGTGGGAACGGCCGGGGTGCCGGGTGCGGTGCGTCGCTCGGGAGTCGCCATGGGCCGAATCCTAGTAGTGATCCGCTTCGGGCATCGCGGCGCCCGCCACTGGGTAGGTCATCCTCATGACCGATCTCGTGCTCGGCCCCGTGCTGCGGTACGTCGACGCCACCACGGCGACCGTCTGGGTGGAGACCGCGCAGGCCGCCGAGGTCACGGTCACCGCCGGCGAGCACCGGGCGGTGGCGCGGACGTTCGGCGTGCACGGGCACCACTACGCGCTCGTCGAGCTCGACGGGCTCACGCCCGGCACGATCACGCCGTACGCCGTGCACGTCGACGGCGAGCAGGTCTGGCCGTCGACCGATCCCGAGCTCGCCGAGTTCCCCCCGTCGATGATCCCCACGCTCGCGCCGGGCAAGCCCCTGCGGATGGCGTTCGGCTCGTGCCGCGTCAGCGTCGACCACGACGCGGAGGGGACCGAGCAGTTCGGCGTCGACGCGATGCGGGCCTACGCGCTGTTCATGGCGGGCCTGACCGAGGGCGGGTCGGAGGACCCCGGGGAGCGGTGGCCCGACCTCGCGCTCTTCCTCGGCGACCAGGTGTACGCCGACGAGACCAGCGAGGAGATGCGCGAGTTCATCGAGCAGCGTCGCGACCCCGAGCAGGCGCCGTGGTACGAGCTCAAGGACTACGAGGAGTACACCTACCTCTACCGCATCGCGTGGTCGGAACCGGCGAACCGATGGCTGCTCTCGACGCTGCCGACGGCGATGATCTTCGACGACCACGACATCCGCGACGACTGGAACACGTCGTGGACCTGGCGGCAGGCCATGGAGTCCACCGACTGGTGGCACGAGCGGGTCGTGGGCGGGCTCGCGGCGTACTGGGTCTACCAGCACCTCGGCAACCTCGGGCCCGAGGAGCGCGCCGTCGACGAGCTGTGGAGGCGGATCGCGGCGCACGACGGGCCCGGGGAGCTCGACCTGGGCGATGCGCTCGACGCGCTCGCGGACCGGGCCGACCAGCACCCGGAGACCTACCGGTGGAGCTACTCCCGCGAGTTCGACACCCAGGCCCGGCTGGTCGTCGTCGACTCCCGGGCCGCGAGGGTGCTGGACCCCGACCGTCGCTCGATGCTCGACGACAACGAGCTGATGTGGCTCGACGCGCAGCTCCGCGGCGACGTCGACCACCTGCTGATCGGCACGTCGCTGCCGTTCCTGCTGTCCCCGGGGCTGCACCACGCCGAGGCGTTCGGCGAGGCGCTCGCGCAGGGCGCGTGGGGACGGCCGGGGAAGTGGCTGGGCGAGCACTTCCGCCAGGGCGCCGACCTCGAGCACTGGGCGGCCTTCCAGCGCGGCTTCCGCGACGTCGCGGCGATCCTGCTCGAGGTGGCGGCCGGACGCCGGGGGCGGGCGCCGCGGACGATCACGTTCCTGTCCGGCGACGTGCACCACAGCTACCTGGCCGAGGCGTGGCCGCGGGGCGGGGTCGTCGCGAGCCGGATCCTCCAGGCGGTCTGCTCACCGATCCGCAACCCGCTGCCGGGGCCGATGCGGACCCTGACCGGCTTTGCCGCGTGGCGGCCGGCCGGCCTGATCGGGCGACTGATGTCGCTGGCGGGGCGGGTGCCGCTCGAGCCGCTGCGGTGGGCGGTGACCCAGGGACCCTGGTACGCCAACAACCTCGCGGTGCTCGAGCTCGACCCGCGCGGCATCCGGATGTGGTGGGTCAGCGGACGGGTGGTCGACGGCGACACGCACCGTCCCGTGCTCGGACGCGAGGCAACGCTCGACCCGGTGGGCTGACGTCGGATCAGGCGATGGCCAGAGCGGCCTGGCCCGGCACGGCCGAGCTGCGGCAGTCGCAGTCGTCCCCGCACGCCAGGTAGGTGTGGGCGGCGTGGCCGCAGCGCGTGCACGGCATGTCGTGCGACAGGTGCACGTCGTTGGTCTGGACGGTGTCCCACATGGTGTTGCCTCCCTCCCGCGCCACCCGGTGCCCCATGCCTCCGGTCTTGGTGGTGCGGACACCTGGAAGGTGCCATGTTCATCGGTCGCAGATACCGGATCGGACCGGAACCGCCCGCAATTGCCCCGGCTGACCGTCGCGGATGGCCCGTCCGGGGCATCCGGCGGACCCGCACCCGGGCCGGGCACGTGGCACGATCGGACGCGTGAGCAGCGACGCCGATGCCCAGCGCCTCCGCGACCTGGCGCTCCTGCGGCGCGTGCGTGATCGCATGGACCGCGAGTACGCCCAGCCCCTCGACGTCGAGGCGCTCGCGCGTGGGGTCAACATGTCGGCCGGCCACCTGAGCCGGCAGTTCAAGGCGGCGTACGGCGAGTCGCCGTACTCCTACCTGATGACGCGGCGCATCGAGCGGGCGATGGCGCTGCTGCGTCGCGGCGACCTCAGCGTCACCGACGTCTGCTTCGAGGTCGGCTGCCAGTCGCTCGGCACGTTCAGCACCCGCTTCACCGAGCTCGTGGGCATGCCGCCGAGCGAGTACAAGCGGCACGCCCGCGACGACATGGCCGGCGTCCCGTCGATCGAGTTCAAGAAGGTGACGAGACCGGTCAGGAATCGAGAAGCGCCCGTCGCACCGCGTCCCTAGGGTCGTGGTCATGGACATCAACCTTCACACCACGTTCCTCCCGCAGGACGACCCGGAGGCAGCGCTCCGGTTCTACCGCGACACGCTCGGCTTCGAGCTGCGCAACGACGTCGGCTACGACGGCAAGCGGTGGCTCACCATGGGCTCGCCCGGGCAGCCGTCCGTCAACATCGTGCTCTACCCGCCGGGCGCCGACCCGGGCATCACCGAGGACGAGCGGAAGGTCATCACCGAGATGATGGCCAAGGGCACCTTCGGCAGCATGCTCTTCTCGAGCAAGGACCTCGACGCGACATTCGAGCAGCTCCAGGCGGCCGACGTCGACATCGTCCAGGAGCCGACCGAGCAGCCGTGGGGCGTGCGCGACTTCGCCGTCCGCGACCCTGCCGGCAACATGCTGCGTGTCCAGGCGGCGTCATGAGCGCCACGACCGCCGTCACCATCGACTCGCTCGTCATCGAGACCTCCGACCCCGCCGCGACGGACGCGTTCCACGCCGCCCTCGGGCTCGGGGACGTCGTCAGCAGCCGCCGGTCCGACGCGCCGACGACCGGCTTCCGCGGGTTCACGATCTCCCTGATCGTCGCGCAGCCGAGCACGGTCGACGCGCTCGTCCGGTCCGCGCTCGACGCCGGCGCCACCGAGGTGAAGCCCGTCAGCAAGAGCCTCTGGGGCTACGGCGGCGTCGTGCAGGCGCCCGACGGCACCCTGTGGAAGGTCGTCTCCCAGTCCAAGAAGGACAGCGGTCCCGCGACCCGGGAGATCGACGACGTGGTGCTCCTCATCGGCGTCGCGGACGTCAAGGCGAGCAAGCGGTTCTACGAGGAGCGCGGCCTGGCCACCGGCAAGAGCTTCGGCGGGAAGTACGCCGAGCTCGACACCGGGTCGCGGGTCAAGCTCGCGCTCTACCCCCGCAAGGCCGCCGCCAAGGACGCCGGAGTTCCGGGGGAGGGGAGTGGGTCCCACCGGATCGTCGTGCGCGGCTCGACCGACGGCTTCACCGACCCCGATGGATATGTGTGGGAGTCCGGGTCGAACTGACCGACCTCCCACCGGCGTACGACAGATGGAGAGAATGAGCGCATGGCGTCCCAACACACGGCCGACACCCACGACCTGATCCGCGTCACCGGCGCGCGGGTGAACAACCTGAAGGACGTCAGCGTCGAGATCCCCAAGCGCCGGCTGACGGCGTTCACCGGGGTGTCCGGCTCCGGCAAGAGCTCGCTGGTGTTCGGGACCATCGCGGCGGAGTCGCGGCGGCTGATCGACGAGACGTACTCCACGTTCGTCCAGGGCTTCATGCCCAACCTGCCGCGACCCGAGGTCGACGCGCTCGAGGGCCTGACGACGGCCATCCTCGTCGACCAGGAGCGCCTCGGCGCCAACCCGCGCTCGACGCTCGGCACCGTCACCGACGCCAACGCGATGCTGCGCTCGCTCTTCAGCCGGCTGGGCGAGCCCTACATCGGCGGGCCGACGGCGTTCTCCTTCAACGTGCCCACGACGAAGGCCAGCGGCGTGATGACCGGCCCGAAGGGCGAGAAGAAGATCGTCAAGGACGCCGTCTACCTCGGCGGCATGTGCGCCGAGTGCGAGGGTCGCGGCACGGTCTCCGACCTCGACCTGTCCGTGATCATCGACGAGTCGAAGTCACTGGTGGAGGGCGCCATCCTGGTGCCGGGCTACACCGCCGACGGGTGGATGGTGGCGACCTACATCGAGTCCGGGTTCGTCGACCCGGAGAAGCCGATCAAGGACTACACGGAGAAGGAGCGTCACGACCTCCTCTACAAGCAGACGACGAAGATCAAGGCCAAGGGCATCAACGTCAGCTACGACGGACTGATCCCGAAGATCCGGAAGTCGATGTTCAGCAAGGACGTCGACTCGCTCCAGCCGCACATCAGGGCCTTCGTCGAGCGGGCCGCGGTCTTCAAGACCTGCCCCGCGTGCGACGGCACCCGCCTCAACGAGTCGGCGCGGTCGTCGAAGATCAAGGGCGCCAGCATCGCCGACGTCTGCGCGATGCAGATCACCGACGCGGCGGAGTGGGTGCGCGGGGTCGAGGACCCGGGCGTCGCGCCGCTGGTCGGGAGCCTGCTGCACCTCTTCGACTCGTTCGTCGAGATCGGCCTCGGCTACCTCTCGCTCGACCGGCCGTCGGGCACGTTGTCCGGGGGAGAGGCGCAGCGCACCAAGATGGTCAGGCAGCTCGGGTCGGCGCTGACCGACGTCACCTACGTCTTCGACGAGCCGACGGTCGGCCTGCACCCCCACGACATCGCGCGGATGAACAAGCTGCTGCTCGACCTGCGCGACAAGGGCAACACCGTGCTGGTCGTCGAGCACAAGCCCGAGACGATCGTGATCGCCGACCACGTCGTCGACCTCGGCCCGCAGGCGGGCACCGGCGGAGGGACGGTGTGCTTCGAGGGCACCGTCGACGGGCTGAAGGGCTCCGACACCCTGACCGGACGGCACCTCGGCCACCGGGCGCGGCTCAAGGACGCCGTACGCGAGCCCTCCGGCCAGCTCGAGATCCGCGGCGCCACCGAGCACAACCTGCAGGACGTCGACGTCGACGTGCCGCTCGGCGTGCTCTGCGTGGTGACCGGGGTCGCCGGGTCGGGCAAGTCCTCGCTGATCCACGGGTCCGTCCCGTCGAAGGAGGGCGTCGTGTACGTCGATCAGTCGGCGATCAAGGGGTCGCGGCGGTCCAACCCGGCGACCTACACCGGGCTGCTCGAGCCGATCCGCAAGGCGTTCGCGAAGGCCAACGGGGTCAAGCCGGCGCTCTTCTCCGCCAACTCCGAGGGCGCCTGCCCGACCTGCAAGGGCAACGGGATGATCTACACCGAGCTCGGGTTCATGGAGACGGTCGCGACGCTCTGCGAGGACTGCGGCGGCAAGCGCTTCCAGGCGGCGGTGCTCGAGATGCGCTTCGGCGGACTCAACATCGCCGAGGTGCTGGACCTGCCCGTCGCCGAGGCGCACGAGTTCTTCGGGTCCGGCGATGCGAAGACGCCGGCGGCCGCGTCGATCCTCGGGCGGCTCGAGGACGTCGGGCTCGGCTACCTCAAGCTCGGCCAGCCGCTGAACACCCTCTCCGGCGGCGAGCGCCAGCGGCTGAAGCTGGCCATGCACATGGGGGAGAAGGGTGGCGTCTACGTGCTCGACGAGCCGACCAGTGGCCTCCATCTGGCCGACGTCGACCACCTGCTCGCGCTGCTCGACAAGCTCGTCGACGCCGGCAAGTCGGTCATCGTGATCGAGCACCACCAGGCCGTGATGGCACACGCCGACTGGATCATCGACCTCGGTCCCGGCGCCGGACATGACGGCGGGCGGATCGTCTTCGAGGGCACCCCGGCCGAGCTGGTCGGCGCCAGGAAGAAGACGCTGACGGGGCAGCACCTGGCGGAGTACGTCGGGGCCTAGGTCACCGGCGCTGGTCGAGCAGCCGCGCCCGGCGTACGCCGGCCGTCAGGCGGTACGACGTCTCGACCAGCTCGGCGACCTCGCTCCAGTCGACCCCGTCGTCGAGGTCGAGGCCGACCCAGCCGGAGACGCCGAGGTACATCGGGTGGAAGAACCTCGGGTCCTCGAGCAGCGCCGGCCGCTCGACCGGGTCGGCCAGCACCAGCACCGACTCGCTGTGCCGCTCGTAGCCGTCGCCGACCTTCACGCTGCCGCCGTAGTAGGCGAAGACCTTCGTCGTGTAGAACGCCGGGATGCCGTGCGAGACCTTCTCCGCCGCGTCCGGCAGGGCCAGCGCGAGCTCGCGGACCCGGGCGAGGACCGGGTCGTCGTCGTCGAACATCCGCGGATGTGGCATGCCACGACGCTAGCGGGCGTGTAGGACAGTGGTCATGGGACACCTCCAAGATCACGCGGCGGAGCTGCTGGCGCAGAACGCCTACCTGACGCTCGGCACCGTCGGCCCGGACGGGCGGCCGTGGGCCTCGCCGGTCTACTTCGCGGCCGACGGGGTGTCGGACTTCTACTGGTCCTCGACACCGGTGAGCCGGCACTCCGAGAACCTCGCGGCGCACCCGGCCGTCAGCCTGGTCGTCTTCGACTCGACGGTCCCGCCGTACCACGGCCGGGCGCTGTACGCCGACGCCACCGCCGAGGTGCTCGCGGGCGACGACCTCGAGCGGGGCCTCGCCGTCTACCCGGGTTCACCGGAGCGCGGCGGAACCGGCCTCACCGCGGACGAGCTGTCCGGGTCGTCGCCGTGGCGGCTCTACCGTGCGCGGGCCACCGAGGTGTCGGTGCTCTGCCCGCGCGAGCCGCGGCAGCCGTGCCCGCTGCACGGTCGGAACGACGACCACCGCGCCCGCGTCTGGCCCGAGACAGCTGCACAGGGTTGAACACGTGCACTGGGTCGAGCACGGCGGGGGAGCACCGGTGGTCGTCCTGCACGGCGCGGGCGTCGACCACCGCGAGGCCGAGGCGTGCTTCGAGCCGGCACTCGGCGCGGTCCGCGGCCTGCGGCGGATCTATCCCGACCTCCCGGGCATGGGCAGGTCGCCGGCGCCCGTGGCGCTGCGCAGCGCGGACGACGTCCGCGACGTCCTGATCGACTTCGTCGACGCGGTCGCCGGCGCCGATCCGGTCCTGCTCGTCGGCCACTCGGCCGGCGCCTACTTCGCCCAGGGCATCGCCGCGAAGCGGCCGGACCGGGTCGCCGGGCTCGGGCTGGTGTGCCCGCTCCTGCCCGACAGCCGTGACGTCCCGGAGCACCGCCCGGTGGTCGCGTCGGACGATCTCGGTGACGAGTCCTTCCGCGCCTACTTCGTGGTGCAGACACCGGAGATGCTCGAGCGGTACCGCCGCTTCGTCGCCCCTGCCGAGTCCCTCGTCGACGAGGCCGCGATGGAGCGGATCGGAGAGCGCTGGCAGCTCACCGGGACCGATGACGCGGCGTACGACGGCCCGACGCTGGTCGTCGCGGGGCGACAGGACTCGACGGTCGGGTACGCCGCGGCCGCGGACCTGGTCGACCGCTACCCGCTGGCGACACTCGCCGTGATCGACGGCGCCGGGCACGCGCTGCCGCACGAGCAGCCGGACCTGCTGGCCGGCCTGCTCGCGGACCTCGTCGCGCGCACGACGAGTCGGCGCCGAGGGATGATGCCGCGGTGAGCACGTCCCAGGAACCGAAGGCGGCACTCGAGCACTATCTCCAGGGAGCGCGGGAGGCACTGCTCTGGAAGGTCGAAGGACTGTCGGAGCATGAGCTGCGCCGGCCGCGGACGCCGACCGGCACCAACCTGCTGGGGATCGTGAAGCACTGCCTCAACGTGGAGGTCGGGTACTTCGGGCCGACGTTCGGGCGCGAGTGGCCGACGCCGGGGGAGCTCGTGCCCGAAGACGCCTACGACACCGACCCGCAGGCCGACTGGTACGCCACCGCGGACGAGTCCGCTGCCGGCCTGGTCGATCTCTACCGCCGCGTCTGGTCGTTCGCCGACGCGACGATCGACGAGCTGCCGCTCGAGACCGTCGGCCGCGTGCCGTGGTGGCCGGCCGACCGCGCCGAGGTCACGCTGCACCGGGTCATCGTCCACGTCACGGCCGACCTCGCCCGCCACGCCGGTCATGCCGACATCCTGCGCGAGCAGATCGACGGCTCCGTCGGCCTTCGCATCGAGAACTCCAACATCCCCGAGGGCTGGGACTGGCCGGCGTACGTCACGAAGCTGGAGCGCCTCGCGGAGGACACGGCGCCGCGGGGCCCTGGCGCCGCCGGCGGTACGTATCGGGTGCGATCGCGGCGCCGATGAGAAGTGACGCCGACAGCAGTCAGATGTACGGCCCGGTGAACGCGGGCGCGCCTAGACGGAGAGTAGCGAGATGAGACCGCTCAGATATTCGATCAACGTCACGCTCGACGGGTGCTGTCATCACGAGGCAGGGCTCCCACCGGACGAGGAGTCGATGCGCTACTGGACCGCCGAGATGGCACGAGCCGATGCCTTGCTCTTCGGACGCGTCACCTACGAGATGATGGAGTCGGCCTGGCGGAGGCCGGCCACGAGCACCTGGCCTGACTGGATGGACGAGTGGCAGGTCCCGTTCGCCGAGACCATCGACCGGGCGAAGAAGTACGTCGTGTCGAGCACGCTGAGCGGGGTCGACTGGAACGCCGAGCTGGTGCAAGGCGACGTGGGTCAAGCGGTCCAGCGGCTCAAGCAGGAGCCGGGCGAGGGCCTGTGGGTGGGTGGGGTGACGCTGCCCGGGGCCTTGGCGAATCTGGGACTGATCGACGAGTACGAGTTTCTCGTGCAGCCGGTCCTTGCCGGACACGGGCCGACGTTGCTCGCCGGCATGCGCGAACGCATCCAGCTCGAGCTCGTGGACCGCCATGAGTTCCGGTCAGGGGCAGTCGTCCTGCGATACCGGCCCAACGGGAGTAACGGGCCGACGTCGTGAGGCGGGAGCAGTCGCATCTATGGGCGAGCCCGACTGGTTCCGCGCCTCCTGCCGCTTCGCCGATAACTGACATTATGTCAGTTCCCGCGGATCCGGCCCTCCCTCAGGTTCCTCGAGGTTCCTCTTCAGGCGTGTCCGCTGGGCTGGCCACGATGACGCCCGATCACGTGCCGCCGTCCGTCGGCGCCCGAGGGCGCGCGTGTTCGATGAGCGACGTGGCGCGTCACCAGCACCACCGCGACGGTGGTGACGACGCCGGACAGGAGAATCTCGTCGCGTGACAACCCGTCGATGTTCGGCTGGAGCTGCTTCTCGGTCGCCCAGCCGAACAGCACCTCGCTGGTGAACGCGCCGGCGGCGAAGCAGGCGATCGTCGTGATGGCGGCGGCGATGAGCCTGCCGGCGAGGCTCCGGCCGCCCACGGCGAGCCCCGCGACCACCCCGAATTCGAGCGAGATGACCCCGAGGACGGCCAATCCCTGAAGACCCAGGTCCCACTGCATGACAGCGCCTCCCCTCGATGGGCTTGTTCTTCCATCTTCGGAGCACGCGCTCCACCTCGGGAGGGCAGAAGTACCTCGACGACGGTGTGCGCTCCCGGGACTTCCGGGGGTGCGGCGGTGACCTTTGCCCATGCCTCGGCGACCCCTTCCGGAGGATCGTGAAGATCAGGAGAAGGGGGTTCGCCGTGCTGACCCTGGAGACCACGATCGCCCTGGACGGCCTCTCCGGCGATGAGTTCACGGACTTCATGCTCACCTGCGACGACACGCGGTACCGGGCGTGGTGGCCCGGCACCCACCGGCAGTTCCACGTACGTCGAGCGGGACCCGGCGAGGATCATGTCGGCGACGTGGTGTGGATGGACGAGTACGTCGGCCGGCGACACCTGCGGATGGCCGCCGCGGTGGTCGACGTGGTGCCCGGGCGGAGGATCGTCTGGCAGCTGCGCCCGTGGCGGCTGCGACCTCCGGTGCGACTGACGCTGGCCTTCGACCCCCAGGAGGACGGCGCGGTGGTCCGTCACGTCCTCACCGCCGGCTGGGCGGGATGGGCCCGCGTCCTCGACCCCGTCTGGCGGCTGTACTTCAGCCCCACCTTCGCGCACGACCTCGACCGACACGCCCGGACGGAGTTCGGGAGGCTCCCCCACCTGCTCCATCCCGACGACGACCCGACACCGTGACGGCCGTGGACCCGGTGCACCTTCTCGGTTGGCGATGACCGCGTAGGCGATCGCGAAGACGGCGACCGCCGCGATGGCGATCGAGTGGTCGCTGGGTGGGATCACGGGCGCCCGGTCACGGAGGTCCGTGGGCGGTGTCGAGGCGGACGTCGACCTCGACGAGCTCGAGGTCGTGCACCTCGACCCCGAGCCCGTCGACCGCGGACCGGACGGCACGGCGGAGCGGCCGCTGGGCGGCGGCAGCGGTCTGCGTGAGGTCGCTCGCCGCCCATCCGGTGACCGTGTGGGCGATGGTCTGCTCCGCCGCCAGCTCGGCCGCGGGCCACGGGTCGGCGTACCGGGCACCGGCCTCGGGCCGCGCGATGGAGACGGTCGCCTCCACCAGCACCAGCACCGTCACGCCGTCGGCGGTCGTCGCGCGCACACCCACGGGCAGCTCGTGCGGTCGGGAGACCTCGCGCTCGAAGCGCTCCACGAACGGGATGCGCCAGGCCCAGCCCGACGACCAGCCACGACGGACGACGCCGCGCCGCGTCACGACGGTCCACTCCCCTGGCCGCACCCGGCTCAGGGACATCGCCAGCCAGCAGAGCAGGAGCGCGCTCGCGGCGACGATGGGGTACGTCGTGGCGGTCATGTCTCGAGTCTTCGTGAGCGATCGCCTGCGCTGAATGGGTGCTACCACCCATCTGCGCCCGCGCGCACCGGGAGGCTGCCGGTCGCATGTCAGGCTGGCGGCGTGCGGTTGTACTGGAAGGTGGTGCTGATCAACGGCACCGTGCTGGCCTGCGCGACGCTCGCGCTCGTGCTCGGCCCCTTCAGTGTGTCCCGTCGCCCGGTCGTCTCCGAGGTCCTGGTGCTCGGCACCGGGCTGCTGGTCATGCTCGTCACCAACGCGCTGCTGCTGCGCTCGAGCCTGAAGCCCGTTGAGAAGGTGGTGGCCGAGTTCAACGAGATGTTCGAGCGCCTCGAGGACGAGCGCGCGACCAGCAACGCCAAGGCGCTCGCGGCCCAGGAGGCCGAGCGGCACCGGATCGCCCAGGAGCTCCACGACGAGGTCGGCCAGCACCTGACGGTCGTGCTGCTCGGCCTCAAGCAGGCCGAGCGACGAGCGCCCGCCGACCTCGCCGCCGACCTCGCGCTGCTGCGGGAGAGCACCCGCGCCGGCCTCGACGACGTACGTCGCGTCGCGCGCCAGCTGCGCCCGGACGTGCTCGACGACCTCGGGCTGGCCAGCGCCCTCGCCGCCCTCGCCAGCGACTTCGGGCAGCACAGCGGCGCCTCGGTCCGCCGCGTGGTGACCCCCGGCCTGCCCGAGCTCCCCCGCGAGGCCGAGCTCGTCATCTACCGCGTCGCCCAGGAAGCGCTCACCAACGCCGCTCGGCACGCCCGGGCCGACACCGTCGAGCTCTCCCTCACCCGCGTCGGGCGGCACGTCGTGCTGGCGGTCGCCGACAACGGGCACGGGTTCGACGTCAGCCGCGACGGCGCCGGGCTACGTGGCATGCGCGAGCGCGCCCGTCTGGTCACCGGCGACCTGACGATCGCGAGCTCCCCCGCCGGCACCACCGTGCGGCTGGAGGTCCCGGCGTGACCGCCCGGATCCTGCTGGCCGACGACCACGCGCTGGTGCGCCGCGGCGTACGCCTGATCCTCGACCAGGAGCCCGACCTCCGCGTGGTGGCGGAGGCCGGCGACGGCGCCGAGGCCATCGAGCGCATCCGCGAGACCGAGGTCGACCTGGTGATCCTCGACATCGCCATGCCCCGGATGACCGGGCTGCAGGCCGCCCGCGAGATCGGCCGGCGTACGGCGAGGGGCGAGCCGCCCAAGGTGCTGATGCTGTCGATGCACGACAACGAGCAGTACTTCTTCGAGTCGCTCAAGGTCGGGGCCTGCGGCTACGTCCTGAAGTCGGTCGCGGACGAGGACCTGGTCGGCGCCTGCCGGGCGGCCCTGCGCGGCGAGGCGTTCGTCTACCCCGGCGCGATGGGCGCGCTCGTGCGCGACTACCTCGACCGGATGCACCGCGGTGAGCGGGTCCCCGAGACCGTGCTCACCGAGCGCGAGGACGAGGTGCTCAAGCTGATCGCGGAGGGCTCGTCGTCCAAGGAGATCGCCCGCGCCCTCACGATCAGCATCAAGACGGTCGAGCGGCACCGCGCCAACATCCTCGCCAAGCTCGGCATGCGCGATCGCACCCAGCTCACCCGCTACGCCATCCGCGCCGGCCTCATCGAGCCCTGAGGCACGACGGCGGCCCACCCGGGTCACTCGGGACGGGTGATGTGCGATCGCGGATCCGGGAGGACGCTCCGAGGAGGAAATCGGACGATCGGAGGTCATCACATGACCAGTAGTCACGAGCTGGATCCCCGGAGCATGCAGGACGCCCAGGACGTCAGCAACTTCAACCCCGGCCTGCAGCCGAAGTACGTCGCTCAGGACTCGGGCTGGGTCAGCTGGGTGCAGTTCGCGGCCGTCCTGCTGTTCCTGGCGGGCTCCCTGCACGTCATCGAGGGCCTCGTAGCGATCTTCCGCGACGAGGTCTTCCTGATCACGAGGGAGCGGCTCGTGATCAACCTCGACTACACCGCGTGGGGCTGGTTCCACCTGATCATGGGCGTGATCATGATCCTGGTGGGCGCCGGCCTCCTCTCCGGCCGGATGATCGCGCGCATCGCCGGCGTGGCCGTCGCCTTCATCAGCGCCCTGCTGAACATCACCTTCATGTCGGCCTACCCGATGTGGTCGGTCATCCTGATCGCCATCGACGTCCTGGTGATCTGGGCGATCATGGTGCACGGCGGAGAGCTGAAGCGCGTCAAGGTCTGATCGGGACACGCCAGCGGGCACCTGCCTCGGAGGTCGAGGCAGGTGCCCCTCTGGCTGTCAGTGCCAGTCGCTGATCTGCACGTCGCCGGGCGCCGGAGCACCGGCGCCGCTCTCGACGAGCGACTTCAGGCTCATCAGGAACGTCGCCCACTTCGTGCTGCAGTGGTGCATGAACTCGACCGGCTCGGCCCAGCCGCGGTGCGAGAACAGCACGATCGTCCAGTCGTCGTCCTGGCGCAGGTCCCACTCGACCGTCGTACCGATCCACTCCTGCGGGCCGTCCACGACCCGCCACGCGACCCGCTTGTCCGGCACGGCCTCGACCACCTCCATGTCGAAGCCGCCGACGGGCGGGAACCGGAACTCCAGGACGCCGCCGACGGCGCCGCTCCCCTGCGCGTCCTCGGTCCACCACCCGGCCAGCGCGCCGACGTCCGTCAGCGCGTCGTACACCTTCTCGGGCGACGTCGTTCGTACGCCGACCCGGTGCAGGATGTCCACCACCGCCATCACTCCTCTTTCGTCTGCTCGTCCGTCTGCTGGTGGATCGCCTCCGCGATCCGCTTGATCCGCTGGAGCCGCGCATCCCACGCGGAACCGACCGCCTCGAGCTGTCCCACGGCGCGCGTGAGCTGCTCCTGGTCGATCCGGAACTGCCTCTCGCGCCCGGCCGTCGTCGCGTGGACCAGGCCGACCCGGTCGAGGACGACGAGGTGCTTGGCCACCGCCTGCCGGGTCACCGGCAGGTGCTCGCTGAGGCTGGTGGCCGTGCCACTCCCCTCGCTCAGCAGCAGGTCGAGCATCCGGCGCCGCGTCGGGTCACCGACCGCCGACCAGAGCTCGTCGTCCACGGGCCTGTTCATGCTCCTGCCGCCACCTTCGACGCGTACTCGGGCAGCCGCGGCAGGAAGAAGTCCCAGCCCTTGACGTGCTCGCGGTACTGCTCCTCGAGCACGGCGACCTCCCAGCCCATCTCGCGGAAGCCGGTCTCGGTCATCCGCAGGCGCGTCCCCGAGCCGGAGGGCGTCAGGTCGAACGTGACCAGCAGCGAGTTGCCCTCGGCGGCCTCCTCCCCCGGCCGGTGCGTCCAGCGGAACGTGAAGGTCCGCGGCGGCTGCACCTCCAGCACGGTCAGCCCGACCAGCGCTCCCTCGCCGTCCGGGTCTCCGAAGGTGATCTCCCCCGCCGACCCGGGCGCGACCTCGTAGCGCGCGTCGTCGGGCCACCAGCCCGCGAGGTGCTCGGGCTTGCTCACCACGTCGAAGACGACCTCGGGTGCGGCGTCGACGTAGATCTCGCGCTCGATGCTTCCCAGTTCCATGACTCCTCCTGCAACAATTGGTTGCATAGAAACGTACGCCGCCTCGGACCATTGCGCAACCCTTGGTTGCAACGTTGACCGATAGGTTGGCGGCGATGACCTGGACGACGACGCCGATCACCGCCGACCTGCTGCGCGGAGCCGTCGAGCTCGAGCAGACCGACCGTGGGCTGCTGCCGCACCGGCTGCCCGCCTGGGCGCGCGACCAGGCCGCCGACGGCCAGCTCGCGATGGCCGAGTCGCAGCCCTCCGGCGTACGTCTCGTGCTCCGCACCGAGGCCACGGCGATCGAGCTCGACGCGATCCCCACGAAGCGCGAGTACGTCGGCGCACCCGCGCGCCCCGACGGCGTCCACGACCTCGTCGTCGACGGCCGCCTGCACTCCCGGGCCACCGTGCCCGGTGGCGACACCCTCCTCATCGACATGACGACCGGACGCTTCGAGCACCGCCACGGCGAGCCCGGCACGGCGTCGTTCACGGGGCTGCCGCCGGGCGAGAAGCGGGTGGAGATCTGGCTTCCGCACGACGAGACGACCGTGCTCGTGGCGCTGCGCGCCGACGCGCCCGTGCACCACGTCACGGACGAGCGACCGGTGTGGCTCCACCACGGCAGCTCGATCAGCCAGGGCTCGAGCGCCGAGCACCCGACGGGCACCTGGCCGGCGGTCGCGGCCGGGATCGCCGGGGTCGACCTGGTCAACCTCGGGTTCGGCGGCAGTGCGCTGCTCGATCCGTTCACGGCACGCACCATGCGGGACACGCCGGCCGACGTCGTCAGCGTCAAGATCGGCATCAACCTGGTCAACCAGGACCTGGTGCGGCTCCGCGCCTTCCGTGCCGCGGTGCACGGCTTCCTCGACACGATCCGGGAGGGCCACCCCGAGACTCCCCTGCTGGTGGTCTCCCCGGTGCTCTGCCCGATCCACGAGCACACCCCGGGACCGAGCGCACCCGACCTGAGCGCGCTCGGCGAGGGACGGCTCGCCTTCGTCGCCGCCGGCGACCCCGCCGAGGTGATCGCCGGCAAGCTCACTCTCACGGTCGTCCGCGACGAGCTCGCCCGGATCGTGGCGCAGCGCCGGGAGCACGACGTACACCTCCACCTCCTCGACGGACGGGAACTGTACGGCGAGGCGGACGCGGCCGAGCTGCCGCTCCCCGACGCCCTGCACCCCGATCCGACGACGCACCGGCGGATGGGTGAGCGGTTCGCCGCCCTGGCGTTCGGCTCGGGTGGCGCCCTGGCCACCACGCCACGCTGACCCGGGGTAGCGTCCCGACCATGCCGGACCTCGACGCCATCAATGCCGAGCGCGACCGCATCCGCTCGACGTACCTCTCGCCCGAGCAGTCCCGCCCCGCCTCGTCGGCGCGCGGCGTGCACCACGTCGCGATCGTCTGCGCGGACGTCGAGACGACGGTGCGCTTCTACCAGGGGCTGCTGGAGTTCCCGCTGACGGAGATCTTCGAGAACCGCGACTATGCGGGGTCGAACCACTTCTTCTTCGACATCGGCAACGGCAACCTGATCGCGTTCTTCGACTTCCCCGGTCTCGACGTGGGGCCGTACGCCGAGGTGCTCGGCGGTCTCCACCACCTGGCGATCTCGGTCGAGCCCGAGCGCTGGGCGCACCTCAGGGCCAAGCTCGACGACGCCGGGGTCGAGTACCTCCTCGAGAGCGACAGCTCCATCTACCTGCGCGACCCCGACGGCACGCGGGTCGAGCTGATCTCGGACCGGCTCGGCGAGATGTACGGCGAGGCCGTGCTCTAGCTCGAGCAGGCTAGGCCGGCGCCGAGTCCACCAGCACCCCGATCTTGTCGATCCGGTGCTCCGGGTTGCCGAACCGGTCGGCCCACCAGTTGCCGTCGGCGTGGTCCTCGATCGTGGCGCAGGTGGAGAGCGTGATCATCGCGCGGGTGGGCTCGTCACCGGGGCGACCCGGCACCGCTGCGCGCTGAGCCCGCAGCGAGGCGGGCTGGCGGAACGACGTCGACCGGGTGCCGACGATCCGGTAGGTGTAGCGCACTCCCCCGGCCTCGACGTGCACGCGCTCGCCGCGGCGCACCGACGGTAGGTGCTCGAAGGCCCGCGTCGACGACAGGCGGTGTGCGGTCACCTGGTAGTTGCCGATGCCGCCGGGGCCGACGCCGCCGCGCGGGCCGTGCGGGCTGGCGGCCCTGCCGCCGTTCTGGATCCGGGTGCCGGGGGCGTCGTCGGTCCACCCGACGTACGGCACCACCGCGAGGTCGCGGACGCCGATCGACGCGATCGTCAGGGTGGCGCGACGCGGGGTGCCGTCCGAGTGGAGGGAGGCCTCCTCGACGGGCTCGGCACCCACCGTCGTCTGTGCCGACGGGCTCGACCGCTCCGTCGGTGCCGGCGCTCCCGCAGGAGGATCCGCGGGCGTGGAGCAGCCCGCGAGCAGCAGCACGCCCGCGGCGAGCAGGAGACGGTCAGAGGTCGGCAAGCTTCGGCAGCACGTCCTCACAGACCCGGGCGGTCCACCCGGCCGGGTCGTCGGTGCGGGGCATCAGCGTGACGAGGCTGATGCCGAGATCGGCGTACGCCGCCATGTCGGTGACGAAGCCGTCGGGGTCGGCGAGCGGGTCGGTGCCGCCGAGCATGGTCTTCTCGATGCTGTCGTAGTCGCGGCCGACGTCGTCGCAGTGCCGGCGCAGCACCTCCAGCTTGTGCCGGGCGCCGTCGACGCCCTCGGGGAAGAGGTTGCACGCGTCGGCGTACTGCGCGACCAGCCGCAGCGTCTTCCGCTCACCGCTGCCGCCGATGAGGATCGGCGGGCGCGGCTGCTGCACGGGCGCGGGCACGCAGACGGTCTCGGCGAGCTGGAAGTGCTTGCCGTCGTACGCGCCGTCCTCGTCGCTCCACATCTGGAGGGCTACCTGCAGCGTCTCCTCGAGCCGCTCGAACCGCTCCGACGTCGGCGGGAACGGGACGCCCAGCCCCCGGTGCTCGCGGTCGTACCACGCCGCGCCGAGTCCGAGCATCGCGCGGCCCCGCGAGAGCACGTCGAGCGTCGTGACGATCTTGGCGAGCAGGCCGGGATGGCGGTAGGTCGCGCCGGTCACCAGCAGGCTGAGCCGAACCCTCTCGGTGACGCCGGCGAGGTAGCCGAGGGTCGTGTAGCCCTCCAGCATCGGCTCCGGCGGCCCGCCGAGGGCCTCCATCTGGAAGTAGTGGTCCATCACCGTGAAGAGCGAGACGCCGCCCTCGTCGGCGACGCGGGCCGTCTCGGTCAGCCGCGGCAGGAGGTTCGACTCCCAGTCGGGGTGGGTGAAGCTGGCGTAGTGGATTCCGATCCGCACTCTCCGAAACTAGCCCGCCAGCCCCAACAGCCACGCGCCTCCGAGCACGAGGCAGCCGACCGTGACGGCGAGGAAGACGCCCACCCACACCAGTCCCGGCACGCGGGTCAGCCGCGCCAGCTGGTCGGCGTCCGACGTCCGGGCCCGCCCGCGGCGCCGCAGCGTCTGCAGCTCCAGCACCGGGCGCGGGGCCGCGAGCAGCAGGAACCAGGTGCCGACGTACGCCGCGGTCGACTGCACGACCCCGCTCCCCCACCACGTCACCGCGAACAGCGCGACGCCGGCGACCAGCACCGACCAGAGCCCGAAGAAGTTGCGGATCTGGAGCAGCAGCAGGCCGAGCAGCACGATGCCGAGCCACAGGACCGCCAGGGCGTGCTGGCGGTGCAGCAGGTACGCCGCGCCGAGGCCGAGCAGTGCCGGGCCGACGTAGCCGGCGAACGCCGTCAGCACCATCCCCGGGCCGCGCGGCTTCCCGCGGGAGACCGTGATCCCGGAGGTGTCGGAGTGCAGCCGGATACCCGAGAGGGACCGGCCGGTGACCAGGGCGGCGACGCCGTGGGCGCCCTCGTGCGCGATCGTCACGACGTGCCGGGTCAGCCTCCAGGCGGTCGGCGTCGCGACCAGTGCGAGCGCGACGACGGCGGGCACCAGCACGGTCGCGTCGGCCGGCGCCGGCTGGGTGCCGACCACCTCGTCCCACACATCGCTGAGGCTCACGCCGCAAGAGTGCCGGACGGGTGGGCTGGGTACGTCGGCGGCATGACTGGACCGGACGCTGGGCACCGCCGCCCCGAGGGCCTCGACGACGCGACCGTCGAAGCGCTCGGCCGGTTGTCGGAGGCGCTGGAGGCCGTGGAGGTCGCGCGCGGTCACCTCTACGCGTTCCATCGGCTGTCGGGCACCGCCGATCTCACGCTCGGTGACGCCGTGCGCCAGTTGCGCGAGGCCGGGCACGGGGAGATCGCCGACCGGATCGAGCGCGACCTGGTCGGGCGCAACGTGATCCCCGGCCGGTGGACGTTCCAGATCGTCGAGGCCTACGACGACACCTACTACACGGCGTTCCGGGAGCTCGAGAAGGCCGCACGCGACCGGCTCGCGCAGGGCCGCCGGCACCTCTACGAGGCCGAGATGAAGGAGGACCGCCGCAGCGACGGGAGGCCGGGCCACGAGGCCACTCCCGGCGAGGTGTGAGTACGTTGAGGGACATGTCCGTCCCGACGTACACGCTCAACGACGGCAGCACGCTGCCCGCCATCGGCTTCGGCACCTACCCGCTGAAGGCGGACGAGGCCGTCACCGCCATCGTCTCCGCGGTCGAGGCGGGCTACCGGCTGCTCGACACCGCGGTGAACTACCGCAACGAGGAGGCCGTCGGCGAGGCCGTGCGCGCCGCCGGGCTGCCCCGCGAGGAGCTGTTCGTCTGCAGCAAGATCCCCGGGCGCGACCACGGGTACGACGACGCGATCGCCAGCACCCACGCGTCGCTCGAGCGACTCGGTCTCGAGTACCTCGACCTGCACCTCATCCACTGGCCCAACCCCGGCCAGGACCGGTACGCCGAGGCGTGGCGCGCGCTGGTCGACCTGCGCGAGCAGGGCCTGGTGCGCGCGATCGGCGTCTCGAACTTCGCCGGTGCGCACCTGGAGCGGATCATCGCGGAGACCGGGGTGACGCCGGTCGTGAACCAGATCGAGCTGCACCCCTACTTCCCGCAGGTCGAGATGCGCGCCGTCAACGAGCGGCTCGGCATCCGCACCGAGTCGTGGAGCCCGCTGGGCAAGCGGCAGGCGCCGTTCACCGAGCCACCGGTGGCGGATGCGGCCGAGACGCACGGCGTGACCCCGGCGCAGGTGATCCTGCGCTGGCAGGTGCAGCTCGGCGCCGTACCGATCCCGAAGTCGTCGACGCCCGAGCGCCAGCGGCAGAACCTCGACGTCTTCGGCTTCGAGCTCACCGAGGACGAGATGGCGGCCATCACGGGCCTCGGGCGCCGCGACGGCCGCCTGTTCGGCGGCGACCCGGACACGCACGAAGAGATGTGATCCCTCTACTCTCTGCGCATGCGTTCGCGTCTGCTCGTCGTACCGGCCCTGCTGCTCTCGGCCACCGTCGCCCTGGCAGGCTGCTCCGACGGCGATGACGAGGGCGGCTCCGCGGCGGACAGCGCGCCGACCGACGCGACGTCCTGCGACTACCCGTCGTCGCCCGCGGGCGCGGCCAAGGAGGTCGACCCGCCCCCGCCGTCGACCACCGTCAGCGGGACGGTGCCGGCCACCATCGAGACGAGCATCGGCGACATCGCCGTCGAGCTCGACGCCGACGCCACGCCGTGCACGGTCAGCTCCTTCGTCTCGCTCGCCGAGCAGGGCTACTTCGACGACACCACCTGCCACCGGCTCGTCACGCCGCCCGCGTCGATCGCGGTGCTGCAGTGCGGTGACCCGACCGGCACCGGCACCGGCGGCCCGGGCTACTCGTTCGCCGACGAGCTCAGCGGCTCGGAGACCTACGAGGCCGGGACCCTCGCGATGGCGAACGCCGGGCCCGACACGAACGGCTCGCAGTTCTTCATGGTGTACGCCGACTCCATGCTGCCGCCGGACTACGCGGTCTTCGGGCACCTCGACGAGGCGTCGGTGAAGCTCGTCGCGGACGCCGCCGCCGACGGCAGCGACAACGCCAACGGCGCCAACGACGGCCGGCCAGTCACGCCCGTCGACATCGCCACGGTCACGGTGGACTGAGCGGGAACCCCACGCCGGTCAGCTCCTCCGACCGCTCCCACAGTCCGCGCGCCAGGCCGGGGTCGAGCGCGTCCCGGCTGCGACCGACGGCCGTCGGCAGGCCCCTCATCTCCCGGAGGCCGTCGGGTCCGATGTAGGTGTTGCCGGGCACGTCCATGGTCGCGGCGTACAGCGTCGTGAGCGCGCCCTTCGCGACCGGCATGCCGGCGAGCCGGTGGCCCCAGCCGCCGACCCAGGTGTAGAGCGCGTTCCCGGTGTTGCCGGTGATCGACGTGGCCGTCGAGCCGGGGTGGGTGCCGACGGCGCGCAGCGTCGAGCCGGCCGCGGTGAGGCGCCGCTGCAGCTCGGCGAGGAAGAGCAGGTTCGCGAGCTTCGACTCGGCGTACGCGGCGTAGGCCCGGTAGGGCCGGCGCTCCCAGTTGAGGTCGTCGAGGTCGAGCCGGGCGCCGCGGTGGGTGTGGGACGAGGTCACGACCACGCGGTCGCGCAGGCGCGGCAGGAGCAGGTTGGTGAGCGCGTAGTGGCCGAGGTGGTTGGTGGCGAGGTGGGTCTCGAAGCCGTCGACCGTGCGCGCGTACGGCACCGCCAGCACGCCGGCGTTGTTGATGAGCACGTCGACGGGTCCGACGTCCGCGGCGAACGCGCGGACAGATGTGAGGTCGGCGACGTCGAGGCGGCGTACGTCGACCGCCCCCGTCAGGGTCGCCGCGACCCGCCTGCCCTTCCCCAGGTCGCGTACGGCGAGCACCACCTCCGCCCCGTGCGCAGCGAGCACGCGCGCGGTCTCGAGACCGAGACCCCCGCTGGCGCCGGTGACCACGAACCGGCGGCCGTCCTGGGCGGGCAGGTCGAGAGTCATGGCGGACAGCGTGCCAGAGCACGACACGCCCGGGACGAAATCCGCCCTTGAACGGGGGCCATGCGTCGGCAAGGGTGGTCTGGACCAGCCAAACGCCATCGGAAAGGCGAGCATGCTCACCCTCACCGAGAACGCCACAGCCATCGTCAACGAGATCACCCACCAACCCGGCCTCGAGGAGAGCGCCGGGCTCCGCATCACGTCGACCTCCACCCCCGACCCTGCCTTCGAGGTCACCGCGGCCGCCCAGGGCGAGCCCGGCGACCAGGTCGTCGAACAGGGTGGCGCTACCATCTATCTGGACGAGAACGCCGCCGCGATGCTCGACGACAAGGTGCTCGACGCCGCCGTCGACCAGACCGGCAAGGTCGAGTTCGCCCTGGCGCTCCAGGGCTGACCCGAGCCACCAGACGGGCCCCGGCCACCGACCGGGGCCCGTCTGCCTGTCCGCACACCGCTTGGAAAGATCGCACCCATGACGACGACCGCCCGCGAGGTCCACCTCGCCTCCCGCCCGCACGGCGTGCCCACGCCCGAGAACTTCCGCACGGTCGAGGCCGAGCTCGCCGACCCCGGCCCGGGCGAGGTGCTGGTGCGCAACACGTTCCTGTCCGTCGACCCCTACATGCGGGGCCGCATGAACGACGTGAAGTCCTACGTGCCGCCCTTCGCGCTCGACGCGCCCATGGACGGCGGCGCGGTCGGCGAGGTCGTCGCGTCCGCCGCCGACGGCATCTCCGTGGGCGACACGGTGCTGCACCAGGCGGGCTGGCGCACCCACGCACTCCTGCCCGCGCAGGCGGTGCGCCGGGTCGACGCGTCGCAGGTCCCGGCGTCGGCGTACCTCGGCGCGCTGGGGATGCCGGGCATGACGGCGTACGTCGGCCTCACCCGCATCGGCGCGCTCGCCGAGGGCGAGACCGTCTTCATCTCCGGCGCTGCGGGAGCCGTGGGCTCGGCTGCGGGCCAGATGGCCCGCCGCCTCGGCGCGAAGAAGGTCATCGGCTCCGCCGGGTCGCCGGAGAAGTGCGCGTGGCTCACCGACGAGCTCGGCTTCGACGTCGCGCTCGACTACAAGGCGGCGCCGATCGGCCGGCAGCTGCGCGAGCACGCGCCGGTCGACGTCTACTTCGACAACGTCGGCGGGGACCACCTCGAGGCCGCGATCTTCGCGATGTCCGACTTCGGCCGGATCGCCGCGTGCGGAGCGATCTCGGAGTACAACGCCGACTCCCCCACTCCCGGCCCGCGGAACCTGATGATGGTCGTCAGCAAGCGCCTCACCCTGCGCGGCTTCATCGTCAGCGACCACCGCGACGTCGCCGCGGAGTTCTACCGGGTGGCCGGCCAGTGGGTCGCCGACGGCTCGCTGACCTGGCGCGAGACGATCGTCGACGGCCTCGACAACGCGGTCGACGCGTTCCTCGGCCTGCACCGCGGCGACAACACCGGGAAGATGCTGGTCCGGCTCTGACGGATGCGTCGGTGGGCCCGCATCCGATAGAAGTGACACGTGGAGGGTGATCAGTCGGTCGTCCGCTTCGACACAGCCGACCGGGCACTGCTGCGCGCCGGGGTGTGCCTCGTCCGGCGTACCGGGGGTCCCGACGAGGGCTGGCACCTCTCGGTGCCGCACGACCACGACGATCTCCGACGCCCACTGGGCGCGTCCGTCGTGTCCCCGCCGAAGGCGCTGCGCGACCTGGCGCTCGGGTGGACGAGAGGCGCACCGCTCACGGCGGTGGCGACGGAAGAGCCGACGCCGCCGCGCAGTGAGGTGCCGGCGCCGCAGGCCGGCGGACCCGTGTCGCTGGTGGTGCACGACCGGCTGGTCGAGCAGGTCGACAGGCTCGCGAGGCGCGACGTCGACGTACGCCGCGGCCTCGACGGGGGCGTGCACAAGATGCGCGTGGTGTGCCGACGCCTGCGGTCGCTGCTCGCGACCTTCCGCCCGGTCCTCGATCCCGCGGAGGTCGAGGCGCTGCGCGCCGAGCTCGCGTGGCTCGGCGGTGTGCTCGGCGTGGCGCGCGACGGCACCGTCGTCCACGAGCGGCTCCGCGACCTGGTCGCCACCGAGCCGCGCGGTCTCGTGCACGGCCCGGTCCTGCGGCGCCTGCGCGCCACCTACCGCGGGCGCGGCCGGGCCGATGTGACCGCGGCGCTCGGCTCCCGGCGCTACTTCGACCTCCGCGACCGCCTGGACCGCCTGGTGGCGGATCCGCCCTGGACGGAGCTCGCCAGCACGCCCGCACGCGACGTCGTACCTGACCTGTTGCGCAAGGACTTCAGGCGCTTCCGGCGGCGCGTCCGGACGGCCGAGGAGTCCGACGACCCGATCGTCGCCCTGCACGATGCGCGCAAGGCGGCGAAGCGGCTGCGGTACGCAGCGGAGACCGTCCGCCCCGTGGTCGGGAGGCCGGCACACCGACTGGCACGGGAGGCGCGCCGGGTGACGTCGCACCTCGGGGAGCTGCAGGACACCGTCGTCACCCGGGCGGAGCTGCGCGCACTGGTCCGCGCCGCCGAGACGGCGGGCGAGTCGACGTTCACCTACGGCCGCCTGCACGCCCGCGAGGAGGCCCGGGCCCGCCAGCTCGTCCGGTCGTTCCGCAGCCGCGACATGGTCGGCGCGCTGAGGAAGCGGTCCCGGGCGGCACGTCAGTAGACGACGCGCCAACGCCGACCGCTCCCGTGTCTCGCCGTCGAGAACTGCGCATGCACATCCCGAATCGGGTTACGAAGTGACTTAGGCCACGACCCGGGAGGGGTCAAGGCACAACTCGGGGAGGGTCATGAAGAAGCTATTCGCACGCAGCACGAAGACCGTCGCACTACTCATCGTCCTGGCGATGTGCCTGCTCACGGCGCAGGCCGCCACCGCCTCGGGGCAGCAACGGGCGGATGCGGCCGACCGGACGGTCGCCCACACCAAGAAGGGTGATCTCAACTCCAAGATCGTCGGCACGACGAAGAACGGCCGGAAGGTCACGGGCTCGTTCGTCCCGCTGGAGTTCAGCCGGAAGGCCGACAAGCTGCTCGTCACCGGGCTGATCCAGGGCGTGGTCCACGAGAAGAACGGGGACAAGACGACCTTCGCGAAGCTCAAGAAGATGCGCGTGACCGACATCACGGGCGACCCGGACGCACTGCCCGCCGTGGGCCGCACGGCGCAGGCGCAGGCGACCTGCGACATCCTGAACCTGGTCCTGGGCCCGCTGGACCTGAACCTGCTGGGGCTGGAGGTGCATCTCGACCGGGTCGTCCTCGACATCGTCGCGGTGACCGGAGCCGGCAACCTGCTGGGCAATCTGCTCTGCGCCGTGGCCGGGCTGCTCGACGGCGGCCTCGGCGGAGCGCTCAGCGGACTGCTCGGGCAGCTCGTCGACGTGCTGAACGACATCCTCGGCGTACTGCGTCTGGGCTGACCGCACGCTCGTGGGTCCGCAGGCGGCGCGCCTGCGGGCCCATCGGGCTGCTTGAGCCGCGCACCCAGCGGGTACTACTAGCCCGACAGCTCGGGGGAAGAGCTCAGTGAAAGGGCATCAACATGGCCATCGGCCTCGGCATCGTCCTCATCGTCGCCGGACTGATCCTGGTCCTCGACGTCGTCAACATCGACTCGACCGCCGTCGACACCGGCACCCTCGGCTGGATCCTGCTGGTAGCCGGCGGGCTGGCGATCGTCATCTCGCTGGTCGTGAACCAGCAGCGCACCCGGTCCACCCACGTCGTGGAGGAGCGCCGCGACCTGCCCCCGCGCTGAGCGAGGCTTCCGGCGTCATTCGGGGAGCAGCGTGCCCAGCGGTCCGAGGTCGATGTTGAGGTCCTCGGTGGTCAGGCCGTAGCGGTCCTTGAGGTCCTCCATCGCCTGCTCGAGGGCCATCAGCCCGCTGCCGAGCCCCTCGATCTGCTCGTCGGTGAGGTCACCCTCATCCACGCGGCGCAGGGCCTGCTTCTCCATGAGCTGCCGGATCAGCTCGATGATCGTCAGGACCAGCTTGAGCAGGTCCCGCTCGACCGCCTCCCGGTCGGTCTCCAGCCGTTGCGGCAGGAGGGTGCGCCGCGGCGCGCCGGACTCCCGGTCGGGCTCGCGTGCAACTCCGATGTCGTGTGCCCGGCCGAGGTCGGCCAGGTCGTCCCAGGGCATCCCGCTCATTCCGCCACCGGCTTCCGGCTCTCGGCCATCGCGGCACGCACGGAGCTGATCATCAGGTGCAACCGGATCTCGACGAGGTCGACCCCCGCCAGCGAGACGACGACGTCGCCCGCCACCACGACCCCGCTGCCGAGCAGCCGGTCGAGCAGGTCGACGAGGGCGATCGGCGCCAGGTCGCGGGCCGGCTGTCGCTGGGCGGCAGGTGCGCCCGAGCCGGCCTCGACGGCGGCGTCGGTGTGGAGAACGGTCACCGCTGCTCCAGCATCGCGAACGAGTACGGCGGCCACGGGCCCCGACCGTCGATGACCACGTCGGGGTGCTCAGCGGCGAGCGCCGCGACCAGGCCTGCGAACTCCTCGGCGTCGTCGTTGCCGACGAGGTACGCGGCGTTGAGGACCATCGTGCCCTGGTGGCCGGAGAGCCGCGGGTCCTGTGGCGGCAGCTGCCGGCTGTCCCGCGCAAGCGACTCGAGGCGCTCGTGGACGTGCTGGGCCGTCTCGGCGGCCGCGTCGGCGGTGACGGTGCGGCGGGCGGCGTCGGACTTCTTGCGGCGCAGGTACTCCGCACCGCTGGCCGGCGCCGACGTCTCCACCGGCTGGGCCGCCTCCGCCGGGACGAGCAGCTTCACGCTCCACTCGGAGCACCCCTGCACCCGGTCGAGCACCGCGGTGAGGGCGACGTACCACTCGCGCAGCCGGGCCCGCACCGCGTCGTCGTCGAAGCAGACGGTCGCCAGCCGAAGCGGCGCCGTCGGCGCGCGCACCGCGGCCGCGTGGATGACGTCGTCGTGACTGCGCACGACGGTCTCGAGCCACTGCAGGTCCTCGAGGTTGCGGCGCAGCGCCTCCTCGCCGTACGACGACAACGGCACGGTGCTGACCAGAGCCACGAGGTCCTGGTGCTCCACGAGCTCCACCGGCGCCCCGTCGATGCCGCGCACCGTCTGCACGATGTCGGTGTCGAGACCGCGGCAGACGGCGTACATGTACCGCCCCGTTCCGGACGACTGCGGCGGCCGGGTCGCAGTGGGCTCCGGCGCCCCCGTCATCGGCTCCTCCCGCCGCTGCGACTGGACTTCTTCGCCGGGGCGCCGTCGGACGAGCCGTCCTCGGAGTCGCCGCCCTCGAGCTCGGCGATGCGCTCCCGCAGCTCGCGGTTCTCGTCGTCGAGCCCGCGCTCGCGGACCGTCAGCATCGGGTCGTGGCGCCACCAGTCGATGCCCATCTCCTCGGCCTTGTCGACCGAGACCACCAGCAGCCGCAGCTTGATGGTGAGCAGCTCGATGTCCAGCAGGTTCACCCGGATGTCGCCGGCGATGATGATGCCCTTGTCGAGCACCCGTTCGAGGATGTCGGCGAGCGAGGCCGGCTGGGGCCGGCCCGTCTGGCTCGGCGGACCGCTGTAGTACGGGCGCGTCGTCGGTACGTCGCTCGGCCTCTCGGTCACTGCCGCTCCTCCCCTGCGCTCCCCCGGACGTAGCGGTCGACCCGGCGGTACCCGGTCAGGTCACCGGACTGGTCGACGGTCACGTCGTACACGGCGAGCACATCGGTGGTGGTCGGGATCCGGCGCATCTCCAGGACCTCGACCTGGATCGTCCATCCGTCGTCGTCCTTGGCGATGCCGACGATCCCTTCGAACTCCTTGCCGGTCAGGTCGACCAGCTGCTGTGCGCCGACCAGTGCCACCTGGGCGCCGCGCGGCGCACCCTGCTCGCCTCCGCTGCCACCGGAGTCGGGGCGCGCGGAGGCCCTGGGGGCGGACTTGGCCGTCCTGGCGGTCGTGGACTTCTTCGTCGCCGTCTTCTTGGCCGGCTGCTTCGCGGTCTTCTTCGCGGCCGCCTTCTTCGCCGGAGCCTTGCGGGTGGTCTCAGCCATGCCCGGTCCTCTCCTGCCCGATCATCAGGCGTTCGATCAGTTCGTCTTCCCACGCTGTCGCGGTGCTCTCGTCGATGCTGCCCTCGTCGCGCAGGCGGTCGACCTCCTCGAGCTCGCTGCGGATCGCGGCGGGGTCGTAGTAGATCTCCTCCGCCTGCCGCAGGATCTGGTCGGCGACCGCGATGGTGCCGCGCAACGGGGCGATGGGCAGAGTCAGGATGCCCGTGATCAGGCCCATGCCGCCTCCCCGACGAAGTCGTACGGCGCCAGCGGGCCGAGCAGCCTCATCCGGATCCGCTCGTGCACCGCCTCGGCCAGCTCCTCCAGCCGCGCGACCAGCTCCTCGGCCCGGGCGTCGTCCACGAGCAGCGCCACGTCGAGCACCTGCGTGGGTGACGGCGGCGTGCGCACCACGTGCTCGACCGCCAGGGGTGCGACGGCGTCCAGGAGCCAGTCGGAGTCGAAGCCGCTGCGGTCCTGCATCGCGTGGTAGACGAGCTCGCCCAGCCGCGCCCGCTCCTGGAACGCCGCGTCCTCCGGCAGGTCCCTCGTGTACTCCCGCAGGGCCTTGATCTCCGGGTCGGTGGTGACGAGGTCGGCGAGGACCGCCTCCTCGACGTACGTCGCGCGGAGGTTGTACTGCCGGCGTCCCTCGAGGTCGTCGAGGAACGCGACGAACCCGTCCTGTCCCGGCCCGAGCAGCTCCTCCACGACCGCGTCCCCGTCGGGCAGCATCGACCCGAACCGCACCGGGGCGATCGGCCCCGTCTCCGCCAGGACGTCGAGGACCGACTGGTAGGCCAGCAGCTCCGCACGACGCCCGGGCGGGCGGTCGACGGCGACGGTCGTGACCGCCGCGGCGAGCGGTCCGGCGACGACGAACTCCACCGGCGAGCCATCCAGGCCCGTCAGCTCGTCGACCACGCCCTCGGCATCCCGGGCGCGGACGACGCCGTACACGAACAGCGCACGGTCGACGTCGACGCCGGCCGATGCGACGTGCCCGGTTGCCGCGCCTGTGCTCATCGCGAGGACTCAGCGCGCCGCCGGCTCGAGGACTTCTTCGCGGGCCGGCGCTCTTCTTCGTCGTCGTCGTCGCTGCTGCCACTGCTCAGGGCACGCTTGACCCCACGGACCGCCCCCGAGGCCTTGCCCGAGGCACCTGACTCCTGGAGGTCGTGGACCATCTCACCGAGGTCCTTGCCGCCCTTCTCGTAGAGGTCGAGCCGGTTCGTCGCCTCCGCGAAGCGAAGGTAGGTGTCGACGCTGGCGATCACGATGCGGGCATCGATCGTGATCAGCTCGATCCCGACCAACGACACCCGGACGTAGGCATCGATGACGATGCCCTTGTCGAGGATGATGTCGATGACGTCCGCGAGTCCGCTCGGTTTGGGACGCTCGAGGTAGCCGCCGCCGCTGCGGCGCTGGGTCTGCACGGTCATGGCAAGGCCTCCTGGTTCCGATCACTCAACTCGCACGCCGGCGACGCGAGCGCCGCTGGGGCTCTTCTTCGGGCTCTTCTTCGGGTTCTTCCTCTTCCTCGTCGTACTCGTCCTCGGGCTCCTCCTCGGCTTCGGGCTCATCCTCGGCCTCGGGCTCCTCCTCGAGCTCGTCCTCGGACTCTTCGTCCTCGTACTCGTCTTCCGGCTCTTCCTCAGGCTCTTCTTCCGGCTCGTCCTCGTACTCGTCGGCCGGCTCTTCGTCCTCGTACTCCTCGGACTCCTCCGACTCCTCGGACTCCGCCTCGTCCTCCGGCTCGTCCTC
>NZ_JBHTDF010000007.1:0-39565 GCF_042666375.1 Nocardioides sp. GCM10030259
TTCACTACGCTGCACGAAACCGTCTCGTCCCGACCGGGTAGAGACACCGAACGAAGTGTCCGGAAACCCCGGGGCGGTTCACTGCCACACCGAGCCACCCCGGCCACCGCCTACCAGGCCCGCCCCAAGGCCACCCCCGGCGCCGACCGGACCGGCGAGACCCACTACCGCGTGCTGCACGACGTCGTCGACAGCAACGGCAAGCTCACCCTGCGCCTCAACGGCCGGCTGCACCACATCGGCATCGGCTGGGCCCACCGCCGAACCCGCGTCATCAAGCTCGTCGACGACCTCCACATCCGCATCATCGACGCCGCCACCGGAGAACTCCTCCGCGAACTCACCATCGACCCCACCCGCGACTACCAACCCACCGGCCGAACCCCAGGACCAAACCCCAGAAACAGAAAACCCGGACCCAACTAGGGTCCGGGTAGTCCGGGATCTCTTGAGAGATCACATTGGTGGAGCTGAGGGGATTCGAACCCCTGACCTTCTCGACGAGTAGCGTCCGAATTCCGGGTTCGGATCCTCTCGCGAAAACTCCACTGAATAGCCGCCGGTTGGCGTCAGACCCCAGAAACTATGCGGGTTTCCGCGTTCGATGGTACGCACCATCTTGGTCGCAGGTCGAGAGTCCTCGCACGGCCTCGACGGCCCTGAAGTGCCGAGTTTGTGCCGACACGATCGACGCGCCGATGAGAGCGTCTGGCCAGAGCCTGAGCGACACCATCACCCAATCAACGCGCAGGCCAGAATGGGGGGCGTGCCACCCTGCGCTAGTCGTCACACCGGCTTCCTCGTTACGGAGACGCACCACCAGAGCGCGGCGCTTGATCTGCTCCAGCCGGCAGTCTTGGTCCGGTCTCCGTTCGCTGCCGACGCGGCGAACCTCATCGACGTCTACCGGCCCCAGAACCCGACCGTCGCCTTCAGCGCGCGTGACCTTCGTTCGCCGGGCATCGCAGATGCGGTTCAAGCCGCCACCCATGGCGGTTTCGGGTGCGTCGTCCGCTCGCCAGGCGGACGCGTGGTGGCCTACGACAGTGGCGCGGTCGTGATCGATCACATCATGAGTCTGCCGCTTCGCGGCAGCGGCCCAGCAGGGGTCTTCGCCGAGAACGCGCATCACCACCTGGCGGTACTGCGCTCACTCTGCAAGGCAGACCTTCGGGTCGGTGAGGTGGAGGACGAGTACTGTCCCGGCGAGTTCAGCATCAACGTGGGCGGCACGGCGAAGGTCGTGGGGTCGGCCCAACGCGTGACCAGTCGGGCCGCCCTCTTCAGCACCGTCGTACAGGTAGAGATGACCGACCGGGTCAGGGACGTGCTGATCGCGGTATCAGCCGCGCTCGGCTATCCGCTGCGCGCGTCCTCGATCGCCGGGCTCGCCGAGGTCGAACCAGGGCTTGGCGTCGCGGTGGTCGCGGATGCACTCCGCACGGACTATCGAATCCGCCTGAGCCTGAGAGACACGCAGTTGCCAGAGACCCTCGCGGCTCACTTGCGCGGTGCGGGCAGCGCGAAGCAAGGTGAGCTCTTCCATGTCGACGACTGGGCCCGCGCCCACCCATGGCCTCCAGTGAGCCACGCCGTCGGGACCGGCATGGACGTCTAGAGACAGTGACGTTGCCCTCGTTACAGCGATCGCCGGTACTCGTCGGCTGCTCGCAGCAGCGCCGGAACACCGGCGTCGAGCGACGGTCCGAACGTTGTGTCGCCGGGACGTTCCGCGTTGAGCCAACGAGCGTAGATCGCCTCGCAGAAAATGGCAGCCTTCCACAACGCCAGCGTCTGATACCAGGCAAGGCCGGACAGGTCGAGCTCGCTTTGCTCCGCGTAGACGCCGACGAGCTCTTCGCTGCTCAGGAAGCCAGGCTGCGCGGTCACGGTCGTCAGGTGGAGTGGCGTAAGGATGCTTTCAGCGTCGGCATAGGTGGCCGTGAGGTACCCGAGATCTGCTAGCGGGTCGCCCAGGGTGGCGAGCTCCCAATCGAGGACCGCAAGCACACCAACCGGACTGCTTCGCCTGAACATGACGTTCCCCATGCGGTAGTCGCCGTGGACGACCGACGATGTCTGACTGGTCGGCCGGTGGTCGTCGAGCCAGGAGGCGATCGTCTCGACCTGGGTCAGATCTCGAGTGGCGACCTGCTCCCAGATCTGGCGGAAGCGGCGGACCTGACGTTCCAGGTATCCAGCCGGCCGGCCGATGCCTGCGATGGGCCCGGCCTCGACGTCGACCGCGTGCAGACGTGCCAGCGTCTTGACTAGTTCTCGACTCGCCGCGGCCCTACTTGGCGGTTCGCTCATCGCGACCGGAATCCGGTCTGTGACGACCTCACCGTCCAGCCAGTTCATGAGGTAGAACGGAACGCCGAGAACCGAGGAGTCGTCGCAGACGGCGAGTACTTCGGGAACCGCGACTCCCTCGGCCCGCAGCAGCTGCTGGATGGCGGCCTCTCGCACCATGTCGTGCGCGGATGGCGGGTGCGGAGGGCGTGGGCCTCGCCGCAGGACGACGTCACGGCCGCCTCGCCGCAGACGGTAGGTGAGGTTCGACTGCCCGTCGCCTACGCGCTGCCAGGCGATCGGGCCCGCGCCGATCCCCTGCTCGTCGAGGAACGCCTCGAGCCGGTCGAGTACCAAGAGTGGTGCGAGCGCGGGTTTTGCATCGCTAGCCTCGGGTGCCTCCAGGGACTTGACCACCTCTAGACCGTCCGCGACGGTCTGCATCAGCTGGCCACCGTCTCGGGCCGGATGACGGCCTCATCGAGTCGAGTCTCACCGGTCGCGACTGCCTTGGCGCGCGCGGCGCTGGCACGACGGGAGATCGCCCACTTGTGGGTCTCGTTCGAGCCGTCATAGATCCGGAACGGTCGCACCTCGTTGAGGAACTGCGCGAGGGGCAGGCCATCGGAGACGCCGTCGCCCCCGCAGATCTGGATGGCCCGGTCAACAACGCGGTAGATGGCCTCGGAGCAGTGCACCTTGGCTACCGACGACAGAGCCGAGCCCGCCTTGGGGTCGGTCTCCAGCAGGCGAGCGGTCTTCGCGATGATCGCGTCGGAGGTCTCGATGTCGATGACCGACTCCGCGATGAGGTTCTGCGCGAGCCCGAGATCCTTGAGGTGGTGGCCGAAGATCTCCCGCACCTCCGCTCGGTCGAGCGCGATGTCCAGAGCGCGCCGCGCGAGACCGAGCCAGCGCATGCAGTGCGTGAGCCGCGCAGGACCGAGCCGCACCTGGGCATAGCGGAAGCCTCGACCGGCTTCACCCAGCACGGCATCATCGGGCACCTCGACGTGCTCGAAGTACAGGTGGGGATGACCGCCGTCGATGGAACGGTCGATGGTGTGGATGGGCTCACCGATGCGCACGCCGTTGGTGTCCATCGGCACGAGGAACATGGTGGCGCCTCCGGGAGCGCCATCCTGGGCGTCGGAACACGCCATCACGATGCAGAAGTCGGCGCCGATGGCGCCGCTGATGAAGCGTTTGTGGCCCTCGAGCACCCAGCCGTTCGGTCCGCGGGTCGCGACCGTCCGCAGGGCCTCGGGATCCGAGCCCGCTCCGGGGTGGGGCTCGGTCATGCCGAAGCATGAGCGGACGTCACCAGCGACAAGGGGTGCGAGATAGCGCCCCTTCTGAGCCGACGTGGCGATCATGTTGAGCAGGTGCATGTTGCCCTCGTCGGGGGCCATGCAGTTCAGCACGCTGGGCCCGATCGGCGAGTAGCCCGCTTCCTGGAACACCGGCGACCACCACTGAATCTCAAGGCCCTGACCGCCGAACTCGCGAGGGGCATGGGGCGCGAACACGCCCGCGTTCTTCGCGGCCGCCTGGAGCTCGGCGCGGAGCGTGGAGTCGAGGCGTTCGCCAGGTGCCGGCTCCTGGGGCAGCACGATGTCGCGAATGAAGCCGCGGGTACGCAGTCGGAGCTCGTCGACGTGGGCGGGCCACGCGTGTTCAGGCACAGGGCGTCCTTTCGCAGATGGGTCAGAGTCAGGAGAGCTCGGCCGCGACTCGCAGGCCGGACCGGGTCGCGCCCTCCAGGCCACCGGGTCCCACGCGGTCATCAGTGTGCTCGCCGGCAAAGAAGACCTTCTCCCCCAGCGGCCGCTGCACTTCAGGCAGGACACGAGTGCGCTGGTCCCCGAGCGGGGCGCGGACGACCACGCGACTGAGCGGGTCTCGGGTCCAAGAGTGGGCGAGCTGCCCGACGCGGGTGAGCGAGGTCCCGGCCAAGCGGTCGACCGACCGGTCGAAGGCCGCGAACACCTGCTCGTCGACGACGTCGGGCTCGGCGTCCCCGCCGAGGAGGGACGAGACGCAGGCCGCGTCTCCGTCTTGGTGGATGGACTGTTCCACCATCCAGGGCGGGATCGCGTCGGTGAAGCACCCTGGGCCGACGGCCTTCGTCACGAGGTCGCGTTCCGCGTACTGCACGATGACCTTGGTCGCCGTGCCGTAGGTGAGCTCAGTGAGGGCGCTGACCTTCTCGGCCGGCAACGTCGGCCAGAAACCGATGCTGGTCGTGAGTGGGCCCGGCACCGCAACGACGACCCTGTCCGCAGCGAGCGTGTCAGTGTCGGTCTCGACACGGACCCCCGGTCCGGACCAGTCGATGACGCGCACGAACTGTCCGAGCCGCACGTCCAAGCCCTCGGCCAGGCGCTTGGCGAGCAGGTCGTTGCCCCCGACGATTCGGTACGAATCCGAGCCGTGGTCGTCGAGCTGTCGTGCGAACTCGGCGGCGTCGGCGTCCCGCAGAGACGTGACGGGCGTGTACTGCGTATAGGAAGTGAGGAAGGCCCGGACCATCTGCGGAGCGGCGATGCGGTTCGTCCAGGCCTCGAGGTTCTCGAAGGGCGCGGGCGGGGTCTGCACGTAGGCGTTCTTGAGCCAGCCGGTAAGCGCCCGGCGCTCATCGTCGCTCAGCACGCGGTTGTCGAAGAGCATCGGGGGTGCGGATGGGTCGAAGTACCCGCAAGCGACCGCGTCCAGCTCGAGCTTCCTGGTGAGGGCCATGACGTTCTCGTGCCCCGCGTACATCGTCTCTGCGCCGAGCTCGCCGAACTGCCCCGCAGCCAACTCACCGTGCACGCTCCAGAGCCTGCCCCCAACACGGGACCGCGCCTCGAGGACGGTGACCTCATCGCCCGCGACCGCGCGTTGGCTTGCCGCCACGAGCCCGGAGAGCCCCGCTCCCACCACCACGACCTTCATGCGCCCTCCTTGTCTGCATGCACTACTGCATACAGTGGCACATGCACTACACTCGTGTCACCTGATGGGTCATCATTTGAGCCATCCCATGGCTGGAAAGGCTCCCGCGCTAGATGACTGACACCGCGCTCTCCCTCACCGAGGAAGCCCACCGCCGCATCCGGTCCGACATCATCGAAGGCCGCATCCGCCCCAACATGCACCTGGTCGCCTCCGACCTCGCCAACCAACTGGAGATCTCCCGAACCCCGGTCCGGGAGGCCCTTCAGCTACTGGCAAGCGAGGGACTGGTCGTCGGCACGCGCCGAGGATTCGTCGTACGCGAGCACTCTGTCGATGAGATCCGACACATCTACGAAGTGCGGGCGGCGTTGGAAGAGATGGCCGCTCGATTGGCAGCTGCGCGCGCCAGCAACGAGGACATCGCTGCGCTCGAGCGGCTTGGAGCGCATACCCGCGCAACGGCCGACGGGGCAAGGAACGTCATCGTCGATCTCAACGACGCCTTCCACGAGGCGATCATGGTCGCAGCGGGGAACCCACGACTGCAGAACATCAACCAGCGCAACTCCGAGCACTTCTTCAACTACAAGATCGCCAAGCTGTACAGCCACGAGGAGGCGGCTGCGGCCATCGCCGGCCACGCGAAGATGCTCAAGGCCATCAAGAAGCGCGACGGCGACGCCGCCGCGACGGCTGCACGTGAGCACGTGCTCGACGCGCTCGAGGTCACACTCCTCAAGCTGCGATGAGACACGACCCGCGGAGGCATCACGTTGAACGCGGCGCGCCGGGTGAGGCCCGGGGAGCCTCCCTCTTCGACCTGACGGACGTCGTTGCCGTCGTGACCGGGTCAAGCCGGGGAATCGGACTGGCTGTCGCGAGGGCCTTGCTCGGGCAAGGGGCATGCGTCGTCATCAACGGGTACGACGAGGCCGAGACGGCCGAGGCGATCGAGACGCTCAGGAGCCCGCTCGGCGGTGATGACGAAAGCGCGTCACGCGTAGCCGGCCTGCACGGTGACGTGTCGGACCCGCTGGTCGCAGAGGCACTGGTGGACCGGGCCATCGCAGCGTTCGGACGGGTCGACCACCTGGTCTGCAACGCCGGCATCGACATCATCAAGCCCGCCATCGACTACACCCCCGACGAGTGGGATCGGGTTCTTGCGGTCAACGCGCGCGGCGCCTTCCTCCCCGCGCAGGCATTGGCACGCCACTGGATCGCCAACGCCCAGCGCGGCTCGATCACGATGACGTCCTCGATTGCCGGGAGGGCGGGCATCCCCATGCTCGCACCGTAGGCGGCCAGCAAGGGCGGCGTGAATCAGCTCGCCCGAACCCTCGCCGTCGAATGGGCTCCGTACGACATCCGCGTCAACGCGGTAGCACCTGGCTACGTCGCCAACATCATGGCCGACGTGACGGCGCACGACGATGCGACGTCGGAAGAGCGGATCACCGCACGAACGCCCCTAGGCAGACGCGCAACCGTCGACGAGGTTGCCGCGCCGTATGCCTTCCTCGCCACCTCCGCCGCGAGCTACGTCACCGGTGAACGCGGTCGTGACGCTCCCAGCCCCTCCCGGGCAGAAACAGGCCGGGGCTAGTCGTGCGACTCTGCGTACACCAGCTCGGCCCAGCCAACTCGTCCTCAGCTAATTAGTCTCAGCGGCCCCGAGAATGCGCCGGCAGTCTGCGCACGCCGCACTTCCAGCGTCGTTGAAGTTGAGGGTCCAGAAGAAGCGCCAGGTCTCGGCATGAATGCCGCACGCGGTCCTCGGCGAGGCCACCTGCCGTGCGTGCCAGGTTCGCCACGGCAGTCGCGGACTGGCGGCGCCGGGAACGACCGGCGCCAGATGGCGAGTGCTGACCAAGAACTTCGGCCACGAGTGTCGGTTCTCCCTGGTCAGCCGAACGTCGGCGACTGTGTCCGTCGATGTGTTCGTCTTGGCCACAGCGTTCCTCCTGAGCTGAGGTTCGTGCCTGGTTTGGGCAGTAGGGAGGTCCTGGTCAGACAGGCACGGTCTTTGCGGCACGAAGCCATTCGCGGTCCTCGGCTGGCACACGCCGCGGATCGAACGTGCTCGGGTTGAGGACCGGGTCCAGGACTCGTTGCATCAGATTTGCTGTCATCTCCGCGACCGCAGGACCTTGCATGGTGCCGTGGCCATCGAACCCGGTCATCGTCCACAGGCCAGGTTCGACCTCGCCCGCGAACGGGTGCCCGTCACCGCCGGTGGCGTCCGCGGAAGCGGTGACCGTGCCGCGGATTCCGACTTCAGTGAGTATGGGAGCGCGGGTCTCGGCCAGTTCAGCGAATCCGACCAGCATCTCGTCGGGTCCCTGAGCGAAGGCCGACTCGAGGATGGTGACCATCGCACCGTCCTGCTCTCGTTCGACGCAGAACCCGGTATCGAGGTCGAGCATCAAGGGCAGCGGCTGGCCTTGCAGAACCGGTGTGGTGAAGCCGTAGTGGATCGGCATGGGGGAGATGGGGACCTCCAGCCCGAAGGGCCGCAGGAGCGCCGGGGAGCCGAGTCCAGCAGTCACCACCACCCGTTGAGCGGTGAATGCGCCGTCGGATGTCTCGACCACCCAGGGCCTGCCAGGTCGGATCTGTCCGACACGGCAGTGCTCGAGGTAGCGAACTCCAGCGCGCCGGGCCGCGGAGGCCATGACGTACACGCCGTCGGTTGGGTTGATGCGACCGTCTTCCGGAGTCCAGGCTGCCGCGAGGATCCCCTCCGTGCGCAGCCAGGGTAGGAGTTCGGAGATGTCGGGCGGCTCCAGCATCTCGACGTTCGGGGCGCCCGCTGATACCTGGACGCGTGCCGCATCTTCCAGCTTGCGCACGGTCTCGGGACTCCCGGTGAAGAGCAGATACCCGTCGTCCCGATAGTCGAAGGGTGTCTCGAAGCGGTCGGCAAAGTTCTGCCAGAACGTGCGGCCCCGGACGGCAAGCTCGACCTGCGCCGCCGTGGAGAACTGCTGCCTGACGCCGCCAAGGGATCCGGCGGTGCAGCCACTACCGAGGGTGTGAGCGTCCAGGACGAGCATGTCGCGCGCCCCGTGTTGGGCAAGGAAGTAGGACAGAGCGACTCCGGCGATGCCCCCGCCGATGATGATCGTTTCCACGGGGCGAACGGTCACGTCGCCCTCCTCGGAGTCGCCGTCTGCGGGCCGTCTTGTAGGTCGAGTTCGTCCGTCGCGCACCTCGCAACGGGTGCCTTACCGATGACGAGGGTCGACTGGGCTGCCGACATCTGCGTGCCGGCGGCTACGCCGCGCCGAGGTAGAGGCGTCCGATGGAAGGGTCGGCCAGGATCTCGGCGGCGGGCCCGTGCATCGCTAGCTCGCCGGCGACCAGCACCACGCCGTAGTCAGAGATCTCCAGGGACTGAACGGCGTTCTGCTCGACCAGGAAGACCGTGACGCCGTGAACGTCTCGGGTTGCGCGGACAGCGTCGAACATTGAGTCCATCATCGCTGGCGAGAGTCCCGCCGACGGCTCGTCGAGTAGCAAGGTGGTGGGGCTCGTCATCAGCGCTCGCGCCAGCGCGAGCAGCTGCCGTTGTCCGCCCGAGAGCGACTCGGCTCGGACGCGTCGCTTGGCGGCGAGGTCCGGGTAGGTGTCGAGCAGTTCAGCGATGCGGTCGCGCCGCTTGCGACGGTGCAAGCGTGCACCTCCGACCTCGAGGTTTTCGAGGATCGTCAAGGGACCGAAGACGTTGGCGACCTGAGGGACGAAGGCGACCTTGTGCTCGATGATGCGCCGGTGGGTAGAGGACCCGGTGACCTCGGTGCCGTCGACGACGATGGACCCCGAGGTGTACTGCGTCTGTCCGACGACCGACCGCAGCAGCGTGCTCTTGCCGGACCCGTTGGGGCCGATCACGGTGGCGATGGCCTTGGTTGGTACGTGAACGTCGATGTTGCTGACCACTGGCACGTCCTTGACGTAGCCGGCGGTCACGCCGCGCAGTTCGATGCTCATGTCAATCCTTCCGCTGGAGGCCGGATGCGACGGCCTTGCTGCCGCTTCGGCCGAGGTAGGCCTCGAGAACTTCGGGGTGGTCGGAGAGCTCGGAAGGTGCGCAGCAGGTGATCATCTGGCCACGGTCCAAGACGTAGACCCGGTCGCAGGTGTCGGTGATGAAGCGCATGTCGTGCTCGACAGTGAGCAGCGTGACCCCTTCCGTCTGCAGCTTGCGGAGGTGGTCGGCGAGCTCGAGCCGAAGACTCGGGTTCACCCCGGCGGTCGGCTCGTCGAGCATCAGGATCTTGGGGTCGCCCATGAGCGCCATGCCGAGCGAGAGCAACTTCTGTTGGCCCCCGGAGAGCTTCCCGCCGGGATGACTGGCGAGCTTGTCGAGCTTGATGCGTTCCAGGATTGACCAGGCCTTCTCCGTGGCGTCCGCCTCTTCGTCCCGAATGCGTTTGCGGTTGAGAAGGGCCCAGCGGATCGTCTCGCCCCGGGGCAGCCGGCCGCCGGTCAGCATCAGATCCATCACGCTCATCCGGGTCGGCAGATTCGCGTGCTGGAAGGTGCGGACCAGCCCGAGCTGCGCGATGTCCCACGGCTCCTTGCCGGTGACGTCCTTGTCGAGGAGAGCCACGGTGCCAGCGTCCGGGCGGTCGAAGCCTGAGATGACATTCAGCAGCGTGCTCTTGCCCGAACCGTTCGGGCCGACGAGGCCGATCGACTCGCCACGCTGGACTTCGATGCTGGCGCCGTCGAGAGCAGCGACGCCTGCGAAGTGCTTCTTGATTCCGTCAACGACGAGCATCAGCTGCCCTCACCTTCTCGGGGACAAGGCCTTCGGTGCGCAGGAGGAGGAAGCCGAGCAGGATCACGCCGATCGTGAGGATGCGGACGCCGGCCGCCTCGTCGGGCGACATGGTGATCAGGTCGGGGAGGAATCGGGTCCCGTCGTAGAGAACGGTGATGAGCACGGCACCGACGACCGCGCCGGTGGTGTTCCCCAGGCCGCCGACCACAATCATGGTGAACACGATGAAGGTGGCGAAGGGCAGCAGCTGGGACGGGCCGATGAACGAGATGTACATGGCATAGAACCCACCGGCGACCGAAGCCATCACGGCTGAGAGGGCCATCACGCGGACCTTTGCGCTGACGACGTTGTGGCGCAGGCTCGCCGCCAGGTCGGGGTTCTCGCGGATCAGGACGAGGATGCGGCCGTACTGGCTGTTGCGGACCCATCGGGCGACGAGGTAGGCGATGGCGAGAAGCACCATGACCGTGACGAAGGTTGCGGCGTCTCGGTTGGTTCCTCGTAGACCGGTCCAGAGCCCGACGACGGCGCTGAGGCCTTGGGCGCCGCCGGTGAATCCTTGTTGATTGAGTGCGAAGAGTCGGACCAGTTCGGCCAGTGCGAGTGTGGCGATGGCCCAGTAGTCGCTCGCGAGGGTACGGCCCAGGCGGCCGACCAGTGCGCCTGCACTGCCGGCCACGGCCGCGCCAACGAGGAATCCGATCGGCCAAGGAACCCCGTGGCTGTCGAGGATCGCGACGCTGTAGGCGCCGATGCCGACGAAGGCGACCTGGCCGAAGTTCAAGAGACCGGTGACGCCGACTTGAAGGTTCAAGCTGAGGGCGTTGATCGCGTAGACAGCCGCGAGGATGCCGACGCCGAGGAGATAATCAACCACGGCGGACCGTCCTTCCCATCAGGCCCTGGGGCCGAAGTGCGAGCATGGCGACGAGCAGGACGAACCCCACTGCGGGGCGGTAGCTGACCTCGAGGTGATAGGTGCCGCCGAAGATCACGCCCCAGTCGATCTGGAGCGCTAGGGACTCTGCGAACGCGAGGGTGTACGCGGCGATGATGGCGCCGGCCACCGAGCCGAGACCGCCGACGATGGCGGCCGCGAACACCGGCAGCAGCAGGTTGAACCCGAGTTCGATGCCCACCGACGAGTTCAGCGCCAGCAGGATGCCCGCGGCGGCGGCCAGGCCGGTCGAGAGCATCCAGACAGCGTCGACGACTCGCTTCCGGTTCAGGCCGGACACGTCTGCGAGCTCGGGGTTCGCCGCGACCGCCCGGACCGCGCGCCCCAGGGAGGTGAACCGCAGTAGCGCGACGAGTGCCGCGAGCAGGATCACCGAGATGACCACCAAGCGGATCTGGCTGGGCGTCACGTACACGCCGAAGTACTCCGTACCGCGCTCGAGCGGCGTCGGCAGCTGGCGTGGCCTGGACCCGAAGGTCAGCTGCAGCATGGCCTTGATGACGATCGCGAGTGCCAGCGAACCGATGAGTGCGATCATCGGCCCGGACTCGAGGAGTCTGCGGAACAGCAGCCGGTAGAGGACCACCGAGATGGTCGCCACGATGGCGACCCCGAGGACGGAGCTGAGCAGCAGGCCCAGCCCCGTCCCGGTGAGGACTACGACGGCGTACGCGCCGAGGGTGGCGAACTCGACGTGTGCCACATTGGCGAATCGCAGGGTTCCTTGGACCATGGTCAGCCCGACCGCGAGCAGCGCGATGATGCTTCCTCGCACCGCGGTGTCTAGTAGGACGTCAGCCATCGTTGTTGCTCCTCAACTCGTAGGAGTGGGTCGAGTCCGCCTTACTCGGGGACGATCTCGCCGTGCTTGACCTCGGCAACTACGTAGGGCTGCTCCGAGCGCTGCCCGTCGGCGTCGAAGACGATCGGTCCGGTGACGCCGTCGTAGGTCTTGGAGATCTTGGTCAGGGCTTCGGCGATCGCCTCGGGCTCGGCCGCGCCGGCCTCGTCGATGGCGGCAGCCAGCATCATCACGGCGTCGTAGGTGTAGCCGTTGAAGGAGGAGATGAAGTTCTCGCCGTAGGTCTCCTCGTAGTAGTCGGCGTAGGCCTGACCGTCGCGGGAGATCGAGTTGACGTCCATGCCGATGCGTCCTTCGACGGACTGCGGGTCGGCGTCCGGAACGTCCTGAGACATGTAGATGTCGAAGACCGGCTTGTCGGTCATGCCGAGCTCGTAGATCTCCTTGTTGATCGTCGTGCCGTCCTTGCCGTAGGTGGTGACCACGTACGCGTCGGGGTCGGAGTCCTGTAGACGCCCGAGCTCCTCGCGGTAGTCGGCCGCTCCCTCGGTGTAGAGCCCCGTGGTGGTGACCTCGCCGCCGAGCTCCTCGAACGACTGGGAGACCGAGTCGACGATGCCGGTGCCGTAGGCGTTGTTCGGGGCGAGGATGGCGATCGACTTGTAGCCCTTGTCGTTCAGCGCATCGGCCGTGAAGGCGCCGGCCACGTCGTCCAGGCCGATGGTGGAGAACTGCAGGGAGCCGGTGTCGCGGACGTCGATGGAGGAGCTGCCCGGGTTGAGGCCGACGATGCCGGCGCCCTGCAGGTACTGCTCCATCGGGATGGTGTTCCCGGAGGAGTACTCGCCGATGATGGCCGGCACGTTCGCGACGCCGGTGAGCTTCTTGGCGGCCTGGATCGCAGCGTCGGCGGTGCCCTGGGAGTCCTCGGTCTTCACGACGAGCTTCTTGCCAAGGACACCGTCGCCCTCGTTGATCTTGGCGACCGCGAGGTCGATGCCGCGCTGCTGGTCCTTGCCGATGGTGGCGTTGGTCCCGGTGAGGGGCAGGACGGCGCCGATGGTGATCTCGCCGTTGAGGCTGCTGTTGGCCTCGGGCAGGTCGGCAGCCTTGGTGCTGGCCTCGCTGTCGTCGGACCCGCAGGCCGACAGGGAGAGTGCGAGCGCGAGCGGGAGAGCGAGACCCCAGGCTCGGGCCTTGTTGAGGCGACGGTGCATCTGTTTTCTCCTTGATCGGAATGCAATGGCTGCATTCGGTTTCTCCCGAGCCGTTTTCGGGGGCTCGACTCCCGATTTGGTTTCCGAGTTCTGGTTACGGACTGTCGCCGTTGACGGCGAAGCCGCCGTCAACGGCGAGTACCTGTCCCGTGATGTAGGAGGCCGCGTCTGAGGCCAGGAAGCTGACGACTGACGCGATCTCGCCGGTGGTGGCGAGACGACCCATGGGGATGCGCCCGAGCAGCCCGTCTTCGTCCAGGGTTCCGGAGTCGATGCCCGACTGGACCATCTCCGTGAGCGTCCAGCCCGGCGCGACGGTGTTGACTCGGATTCCGCGCTTGGCCCACTCGAGGGCGAGGGTCCGGGTGAGCCCGGAGAGCCCTGCCTTCGCAGTTGTGTAGGAAGCGCGTCCCGAGATGCCGACCATGGCGGCGATCGAGCCGACGTTGACGATGGCGCCCCCGCCCTTGTCGAGCATGTCCCGGGCCGCGGCCCGTGAGCACCAGAAGACGCCGTTGAGGTCGGTGTCGATGACCTGTCGCCACTGCTGGTCGGTGTAGTCCTCGGCGTTCGCGCGAATGATGACTCCTGCGCAGTTGACGAGAAGCTCGACGGTGCCGACGTTCGCGCCAACGTCGGCGAACGCTGCTTCTACGGAGTCGACATCTGCGACGTCCATCTGGCGGGCGTGTGCGGCGAACCCCTTGTCGGTCAACTCGGCCACCCCGGCTTCGAGGGCCGCGACGTCACGTCCGGTGATGACGACCTCGTACCCGTCTTGCGCCAGTTGCCTGCTGATGGCTCGGCCGATGCCCTTGGCGCCACCGGTGACCAGGGCGATGGCGGTCATCGGCCCTTCCTCCGTGTGCGGACCACGAACGGGTCGGGACTGAGCGCGGTCTTGCGGCCGGCGACGATGTCGGCCAGCAGCAGGCTGGAGCCGCAGGCCATGGTCCAGCCCATGTGACCGTGCCCGGTGTTGTAGTACAGGTTGCGGTGTCGAGGTCCGAGACCGACGACCGGAGGACCGTCGGGTGTCATGGGCCGCATGCAGGAACGGACCTGCGCTGCGTCCCAGTCGGCCGCACCGGGGAAGAGCTCCTTGACGGTCTTGAAGATGTTGTCGAAGTCGCTGGTGACGTAGCGGCGGTTGTAGCCGTCGAACTGGGCGGTGGACGACACGCGGAGGTTGTCACCCAGGCGGGACCAGGCGACGAGCGTCTTCTCGTCGACGCCGCCGATGGTCGGCGTGGCTGACTCGTCCTGAACCTTGGCCGTGATGGAGAAGCCCTTCGCAGGAAACACCGGGATGTTCTGGCCGATGGTGCGCGAGAGGATCGGGCTCTGGATGCCGGTTGCCAGGACGAACTGGTCTGCGGTGACGTCGCCGCGGTCGGTCACCAGTGTCGTGATTCGGTCGCCGTGCGCCTCGAAACGCTTCGCTGCTACTCCGAGCTCGAACTTGACGCCGTACTTGTCGCGGCAGACCCGGGCGAGCTCCTCGGTGAACATCTCCGAGTTGCCGCTGCCGTCGTTGACGCCGTGTATGGCGCCCCTGACCACCTCGGCGGTGTTCTTGAAGGCCGGATCGAGCGCGACGAGGTCCTCGGGGCTGAGCCTCTTGATGGGCTGACCGTGTTCGGCGAGCAGGCCCATCTTCTGCAGGCCGAGCTCGAGTTCCCGCTCGTCGCGGTATAGGTAGACGGCCCCCTTCTTGACCACGTCGTACTCCAGGGCCTCTTCATCGGCGAGGCGGTACATCTCGACCTGGCTGTACTGGGCCAGCTGCAGCTTGACCACGGTGTTGGTGCGGGCGCGCTTGGCGGTGCATTCGCGAAGGAACTGCATGCCCCACCACAGGAAGCGGGGGTCCAGGCTGAGCTTGACTCGGATGGCGGTGGCTTCGCCCATGAGGGACTTGACCAGCATCTTCGGCGCCTGGGGCGAGGCCCACGCGAATGAGTGGCTGGGGGCGATGAGGCCGGCGTTGCCGCCCGTGGCATCGGTCCCGAGTGCGTCGGCCTTCTCCACGACGGTGACGTCGTGACCGTCCTTGGCCAGGTAGTAGGCCGTGGTCACGCCGACCACGCCACCCCCGACGACGACTGTCTTCATGAGAGCGGTCCCTCGTGACTCAGGACGCGCGGCTGACCGCGATCGACTGGACCTCGACCACGAGGCCGTCGATGAGCAGGCCGGCCACGACGGTGGCGCGGGCGGGTCGGTGGTCTCCGAAGACCTCGATCCAGGCCTTGTTGAAACCGGGCAGGTGCTCGAGGTCGGGCACGAAGACGGTCGCGGTCACGATGTCGTCGAGGGTTCCCCCGACCTCGGCGAGGACCCGGGCGACCCTGTCAAGGGTGACCTTCGTCTGCTCGAAGGCGTCTCCCGGCGCGACGACGTTGTTCTCGTCGTCGAGAGCGACCTGACCGGCGACGAACACCAGACCGCCGGCCACGGTCGCCTGCGAGTACGGGAACAGGGAGGGGCCGAAGGTGCTGGGGTTGACGATCTGGATGTCGGACATGACTTCTCCTTGGTTGGGGTCAGGGACGTGCTCGGCGAGTTGTGCTCGTGGAGTTGTGCTCGTGGAGTCGCGCCGGGTGGCCGCGAGGCGGGTGCTCGCCGGGGGTGAGCCGGGGCGAGGCGCACGGCGCGGCTGCGGGCCGGCCCACGCGTCTAGGCGCGGCCCAAGTACGCGCGTGGGACGACCGCGCGGTGTACGTAGTCGATGAAGGAGGCCCAGTCGAAGACGGGGAGCCCGGTAGCTTCACGGATGGCGGCGGAATAGGCCGGCAGGTCCGAGCACTCGACGACGATGGCCCCCATGTCGGGTGATGCGGCCTGCAAATGGCGCGCACCTTCGACGACCTCGGCGGCGAACCGGGCCGGGTCCATGTGTCCGACCTCGTCGAGGATGACCTCGCGGAAGTGGTCGAAGTCCTCGAGGCCCTGCAAGACAATGCGGTCCAGGTCTGTGAACCCGACGTGAGCGAGAAGCTCGGGCGTTACTGCCTTGGAGTTGGCGGTGAGCACGCCGACGGTGCGGTTGGGCCCGACCATCTGCGTGGCGAGATTGACCTGGAGAAGGCTGGAGAGGAATACCGGGATGCTCACCGCGGCGGCGACGACCTCCTGGTAGACGGCCATGAAGCCGCAGTTCGACGTCAGCGCCTGGACGCCCTCGGCTTCGAGGGCCCTGGCGGCGGTGACGATGAGGTCGATGAACTTCTCTCCGTCGCCGCGGAGGATGTCGGCGCCGATGAGGCCCTGCACCTCGACGTACCGCATGGGGAAGTCGAAGGTCGAGGCGTGGTTGAGGTCGCCGGGGACGAACGGGATGTTCCACTGAGCGCAGAGCATTCCGATCGGGTAGCCACTGGCGACAGCGCCCGGGCGGGCGTGGACGATGGCCAGGCTGGTGTCGTTCATGCCGTCCCTCTGGTTGCGTGGCGGCGGGCCGCCGGGATGTGGATGGGTCGGCCGAGTCCGAGGAGGGCGGCTTCGTGGTGGACTTCACTCATCGTGGGGTGGGGGTGGATCGTCCCGGCGAGGTCCTCGAGGTGAGCTGCCATCTCGATGGCCAGAGCGGCTTCACCGATGAGTTCGCTGGCATGGGCGCCGACGATGGTGGCGCCAAGGACGATGCCGCTGTCGCTGTCGAAGACGTACTCGGCGAACCCCGCGCTCTCCCCCAGCGTGCGCGCCCGACCCGAGGCAGCGACGGGGAAGGTTGCGGTCTGCGGGCTGTGGCCGGCTGCCGCGGCCTGGGTGGCGGTCATGCCGGCCTGCCCGATCTCGGGGTCGGTGAACACCACGGCGGGGATGACCGCAGGCTCGAACCGTTCGGGGTGCCCGGAGAGCACCGCGGCGGCGACGTGACCCTCTGCGCTGGCCTTGTGGGCGAGCGCGGGGCCGGGCGTGATGTCCCCGATGGCCGCGACACGGGGGGTGACAAGGAGGTCGGGGCCGACCTCGAGGCGGCCGCCGGCACCGGGGGCGACGCCGAGCGCTTCGAGGCCGAGGTCGTCGGTGTTGGGGACGCGGCCGACCGCGACGACCACGAGGTCGACGGGTAGCTTGGCCGGTCCGTCGAGGCCGTCCAGGTGAAGGTTCGTGCCGTCGTCGCCGGTGACTCGCGCGTTGGTGAGTACCTCGACGCCGTGGCCCTTGAGGTGTTTGCCGAGGAGCGCACCGATCTCGGAGCTCATCGTCGGCAGGAGGGAGTCGAGGGCCTCCACGAGGGTCACCGAGGAGCCGAGCTTCGCCAGGGCGGTTCCGAGCTCGAGCCCGATGTAGCCGCCGCCGACCACTGCGACCGAAGGCGGCACCTCGTCCAGCTCGAGAACCTCGGTCGAGGACACGATGCGCGTGCCATCGAACGGGAGATCTCGCAGCTCCACGGGGCGCGAACCGGTGGCGATGATCGCCGACTTGAACTGTAGGTGTGTCGGCGGCTGATCGGGGTGGGTCACCAAAGCGCCCTGGTCGGGCCGGGTGAAGCGGAACCACCCGCGGCGAACCTCCACGCCAGCGCGCTTGAGGAGTCCGCGAACTCCGGCGTTCAAACCACCGACGACATCGCTCTTCCAACTTTGGAATCGGGCCAGGTCGACGGTCTCATCCGTCAAGGCGGGGGCACCGCGATCATGCCAGGCGGAGCTGGAGCGGACGTGAGAGGCGAGCTCGATGAGCGCCTTGGACGGGATGCATCCGACCCGGACGCAGACACCGCCGAGTCCGTCCTCACCGTCCGCGTCAACGAGCACGACCTTGCGTCCGTGCTGCGCGGCGGCCAGGGCGGCGACGTACCCACCAGGGCCTCCGCCGATGACCAGCAGGTCGACGCCTTCGGGCATCTCTCCGACAACCATGGGTATCTCGTTTCTAGGACAGCAGCAGAAGGGGCTGGGCCACGGCTTCGGTCAGGGCGTTGACGAACTCGGCCAGGTGGGCGCCGTCGTTGATCCGGTGGTCGGTCGCGACCACGATCGGCAAGACCGGTCGAACCGCGGGCTGCCCGTCGAGAGCGACGACCTTCTCGGTGATGCGGCCGAAACCTGCGATGCCAACCTCGGGAGGTCGAATCACGGGGTTGCCCATCCAGGTTCCGAAGGAGCCGAAGTTGGTGACGGTGAACGATCCGCCGGTCAGCTCGTCTTGGGTGGCGGTCCGGGTTCGCGCACGCTGAGCTAGTCGCTCTACTTCCTCCGTGAGCTCGCTGAGGCTCATCAGGTCGGCGTCGTGGACGACCGGCACGATGAGTCCGTCTTCGGTGGCGGTTGCCATGCCCAGGTGCACGCCCGCGTGCTTGGTCAACGTCTCGGTGGATGCGTCGTAGGTTGCGTTCATCGAGGGCTGCAGTGCGAGGGCATGCATCACGGACTTCAGCAGCAAGGGAAACACCGAGAGCCGGCTGCCGCGAGCCTCGAACGTGGGCTTGAGCGCCGCTCGTGCCGCGAGCAGGTTCGTCGCGTCTACCTCGCGGAACTCCGTGACGTGCGGGATGGTCAAGGCCTCGGTCATCGACCGGGCGATCGACCGGCGCAGGCCCCGCAGCTCGATCGTCTCGTCCGTACGCGATTCGGCACGTCGCCTCCTGCCTGGGTTCGAGCCGGCTCTCGACGCGTCAGCACCGGGTGCGGTCGATTCGGCGAGGAGAGCAGGAGCGGCGTCGCTGCCGGCGGGCTGCGGGTGATCCAGGTCGGCCTCCAAGATCCGGCCGTGCGGTCCGGTTCCGACGATGCCGCTCAGGTCGATGCCGCGGCGTGCGGCCAGGCGGCGGGTGCGTGGGCTGGCAAGCGGGCGCCGCCGTGGAGTCGAGGGCGTCGAAAGCGAGCTGCCATTGAGAGGTGCGTCGAAGGCGGCTGCCGCGCCGCTGTCGAATTCTTCGCCGACCGGCTCTCCCCCGGTGCTTCGGGAGTCGGGTTCGCGGGGGTCGAGTGCTCCCGCGTCTCCGATGACGACCAAAAGGGCACCGACCTTGACGAGGTCGCCGACCGAAGCGCAGCGCTTCAGCAGCGTGCCGGAGGCTGGCGCTGGAATCTCGACGATCGACTTGTCGGTCTGCACCTGACAGAGCAATCCGTCGGCCTCGACGGCCGCGCCGACCTCGACGAACCAGTCGAGAAGCTCCGCCTCGGCGATTCCCTCGCCGACGTCGGGCAGACGGAACTCGACGAGCCCGCTGTCAGAGACGACCACGGTGTTGTGCGCGGGACTGTTCACGGGGCGACCTCCATCAGGGCGCGCACCTCGCGAACGACACGCCCTTGGGAGGGGACGTAGGCGTCCTCGATGCCTGCGAGTGGATAGGGGGTGTCAGGTGCGCTGATGCGGTGCACCGGGGCAAGGAGGTCGTAGAAGCACTCCTGCTGGATGGTGGCGGCAAGTTCGGCGCCGAACCCGCCGGTCATGGGCGCCTCGTGCAAGATGACGGCGCGACCAGTCGACGTGACCGCAGCGGTCATCCCCTCCACGTCGAGAGGCACCAAGGAGCGGAGGTCAAGGACCTGCGCGTCGATACCGGCCTCGGCGAGGTCGTCGGCGGCCTTGAGCGCGAGCTGGACGGCGGCGGACCACGCGACGATGGTGACGTCGGTGCCCGCACGGACGATCTTCGAGTGTCCGATCGGCAGGGTGTAGCGCTCGTCAGGCACCTCGTCGCGCTGCAGCCGGTACCCCTTGAGCGGCTCGAGATAGAGCACCGGGTCGTCGGTGTCGAGGGCAGCGATGAGCAGGCCCTTGGCGTCGTAGGCGGTCGATGGCGCGACCACCTTCAAGCCCGGGCAGTGGGCGTAGAACGCCTCGAAGGCGTCGGAGTGCAGCTCGGGAGTGCGGACACCGCCGCCGAATGGCGCTCGGATGACCACGGGGACCGAGTGGCGGCCCGCGGAGCGATAGCGCAGGCGGGCGACCTGCTGCCCGATCTGGTGGAAAGCCTGGTGCCCGAAACCGAGGAACTGGATTTCGACCACCGGCCGCATCCCGCTCATTGCGAGCCCCAAACCGGCACCGACGATGACGCCCTCAGCCAGCGGCATGTCGACTACGCGGTCCTCACCGAACTTCGCCTGGAGACCGTCGGTAGCGCGGAAGACTCCGCCCAGAGCCCCGACGTCCTCGCCGATGACCATGACGCGCTGATCGCGCTCCATCTCGTCGGCCAGCGTCTCCCGGATGCTCTCGATCATCGTCTTGATCGGCACGCTCAGGCCTCCTGCATCTGGAGCCATGCCTCGCGCTGTTGCATGAAGCGCGGGAACGGCTCGGCGTAGACGTGGTCGAAGAGCGCCGCGGGTCCTGCAGCCGGAGTTGCCTGCGCGACACCCAGGGCCCGCTCGACTTCCGCGACGCAGTCGGCCTTGATCTCGGCGTACAGCTCCTCACTCATCGCGCCCTTGGCACGCAGGTAGGCCTCGACCCGGACGAGCGGGTCGGTTCCTGCCCACGCCTCGTGGTCAGCGTCGGTGACGTACTTCGTCGGGTCGTCGGCCGTGTTGTGCGCTCCCGCTCGCCAGGTCAGCGACTCGATGAGCGTTGGTCCCTCGCCTGCGCGGGCCCGCTCAACCGCTTCTGCCATGGCGGTGTGCACGGCGAAGAGGTCGTTGCCATCAACGTAGGCGCCGTGCACGCCGTATCCGGCGGCCCGGTCAGCGAAGGTGCGAGCCGCGGTCTGCTTGCGCCGCGGGGTCGAAATGGCCCAACCGTTGTTCTGGAGGAAGAAGATGACAGGAGCCTTGGTGACGCCGGCCAGGTTCACCGACTCGTGGAAGTCGCCTTCCGACGAGGCGCCATCACCGAAGAAGGTCGTCACGACACCGTCGAGACCCTGCTGACGCAGACCCCACGCCACGCCCACTGCCTGAGGCAGCTGAGCGGCCAGCGAGATCTGGATCGGGAGAATGTTGACGTTCTCGGGGATGACGCACCCAGCCGGGTGGCCCATGAAGTAGAGCGCGAAGTGCTCCAGCGGCATCCCGTGTCGAAGGATCGCCGGGAGCTCGCGGTACTGCGGTGCGATCCAGTCTCGGGCCGGGTCAAGCGCGGAAGCCGCGCCCACCACCGAAGCCTCCTGCCCGCGCACGGACGAGAACGTCCCGAATCGGCCCTGTCGCTGAAGGCTCGTCGCCTTCTCGTCGAAGGTCCGGGTCAGCAGCATCCAGCGGAACGCCTCGAGCGTGGCTCCATCCCCCATCGGCGCCTGTCCGGCCACCACGCCCCCGGAGGGGTCTAGCACGCGGAGCGGCTCGACCGAAGAGCTGGGCGGCGTGAATCCCGTCATGCATGCACTGTTGCATGCACATCTGGATGTACGCAAGCATTCACTTCAAGTTCCTTCGAGCCTCTACGCGGTTGCATCCACGCGAAATGCGAGCGGGGCGGCCCGAGAGGCCTCGCAGCCCTTACGGCGCACGGCATTTGTGAGACGACACGACGTCCCACCGGCGGAGCCACGAGGTGTCCTACCACTGCTCGCCCCGGGATCCGTGCGTCGTCGCGAGCGCCCGAAAGCCAGCAATCAGAGTCTCAACGAGGCGATAACACGCCTAGGGCTGACTAGGCCTCCGACGACGCCGCGACCGCCGCTCGATGATCGTTGCGACGACCGCCGGCGTGCAGGGCTGACGTCCGGTCCGCGGTGCGAGTCGCCCGAGGCTCGTCCACCTCGACGTCGACCTCGCCACTGGCCATGTGACTGCGCTCAAAGGAATCAGAGACCGAGCATCGGCTCTGGCCATGCGCGACGGTGTTCCGGGAGGAGCTCGGACAAGTCGACGCCATTGACAGTCAGTCCGAGCATCCCGCCACGATCGCCACCCAAGGAAGAGGCCGGCCGTCTCTGTGGCACCTCGGTGGAAACGTTCACAGCGCCGGACTCGGCGACACCGACGGCCACGCCATTTTGCGAACCTCCGCGTCCGATGCGGCCGCCAACTCGACCGACCAGCTCCGCACCATGCCTACCAACTGAAGTAGCCCGCTGACTGCGAGGGAGGACCATGTCGTCACGATCCGCGAGCGCGACACGATGAAGCAGGAGCGGATCGGCCTCAACGGCGTCGTCTCGTACTTCGCCGAGTGTTTCGTCTGGTGTGATCCGCGCCGAAGGGATGTCCTGCGCGCAATGACCCCTTGCGCCCAGAACCCGGTTCGCCAATGAAGGCGCCATCTCGCCCACTGTGCGCGCAACGGCGCCAGCGCGCGGTGGTCCATGGCTCGTCTCTCGACTGGGCTTGATCCGGACGGAGGTAGCCATGGGCCCTGGAGTCGGTGCAATCTGGCCTGTGGAGGACGTCATGGCTCGGCGAGGGAACGTGCGGGATCGGGTTGCGAGAGAGCTCGCGGCCGCTACCGGCCGGTCGCCCGATGAGGTCAAGCTCGTTCTGGGCGCGGCGGCGTGCGCCGCCGGTGTCGTCATTCTGCTGCGCATCCTCAAGGTGCTGATCGATCTCGACTTCGGCTCATCCCGGAACAGAAGGCGTTGAGCTCGGCAGCGGATTGGCTCGATGGGCCGACGATGCGCCACGCGCGACAGTCGGCGTGCATCCGTGGCGGTTTGGCGGCCACTCGGGCGCGGAGCGAGAAGATTGAAGGGCGGCGAGCATCGCAACCTCCCGGCGCGACGGGTCTGATCCGCGCCCTCCCGGACCGACCACCCTCCCTTGTCCTCGCGACGCCGTGCCGATGAGGATGGGGCTGATCCCTCTTGAATGTCGCAGGATTCCCCGTCGACAACTCTCGGCGGCATCGCGGTCACCTCCGTCCACCCACCATCGAAGGGACAAGAACATGACCAGCAAGGCCGACTTCTCCGAGGAAGAGTGGGTGCGTGTCGTCCGCGCACCGTTCGTCGCCGGGATGGCGATCACCCTCGCCGACCCTGGGGGGCCGATCGAGGCTGCCAAGGAGTCGATGGCCTCCATCAGGTCGGCGGCGAACCCGCCGAGCCGCGAGCAGTTGCTCACCGAGGTCGCCCTCGACATCCAGGCGCAGGTTCAGCAGCACCACAACCCCGTCAAGGGCTACCGACCCAGCGGCAGCACAGAACCCGGCGAACAGGTGCTCCAAGAGCTGAGAGAGGTCAGGACAATCGTCAACGAGCACGCAACACCCGAAGAGGCAGCGGCCTTCGGGACTTGGCTGGTCAACGTAGCCGAGGCCGCCGCCAACGCGGCCAAGGAGGGCGGCTTCATGGGGTTCCGCGCGGAGCTGGTCAGCGAACGCGAAAGGGACCTGCTCGAAAAGGTCCGCGCAGCCGTGTCCTAGATCGCGCGGCGCGGACGGTGAACATGAGGCAGTCGCTCGAAGGGGGCGCCACCGTCGCGTACGGACCCGCGTCACTCCGCCGCCTGTCGGTACGGACGGAACGACCGGATCAGCCAATGACCGAGCGTGCGTCACGGGTGACCGACGACGGGGAACGCCGCTTCGATCGCGGCCACTTGTGAGAGCCAATCGGATAGGTGGGACTGGTCGAGGTCACGCAGTTCGAAGACCAACCGATTGCTAATGCCTGGCTGGTCCGTCACTTCGCCAACCACCCTCAGGCTTCCGTTCGACTCGCACTTGATCGTCAGATCGATCCAGTCCTCCATGCTTTGGAGGACCGCTGAACCGGCGAGATTCTCGTTGATGAACTTCAGGCCTTCGCCGAGCCGATGCAGCTCGTCCGTTCGAAGATTCGCGGACCACGCTGACCACGCCGGCAGACGAACCAGCCAAGAGGGCCGCGCGCCCGCCCAGGGAATGGCCCAGGAGGCACACCGGCCGCCCGACGTATCGGCTCCCCAACTCGCCGAGCGCCCACGCGACGTCGTCGATCGGCGTGTGCGTGCTGTCCCAGCCGCGGTGGGTGTTGAGCAGCCGGAGGACACCCAAGCGGCCGCGCCCGGCGCGCGCGGTCCGCTTGGCGAGCGGGATCAACCTCAGCACCGACAACTGGGCCGGACTCACGGTCGAGTTGCCGCGCCTGTTCGCGCCGCCATGCAGGAGCAGCACCAGGCCCGACGGCTCCATCGGTGCCTTCGCGGTGAGCAGCTTTGGGGTGCCGTCCATGCGCTGGACGCTATCGGGAGCGCCGGGGGTTCGACGTTCGGGCTGGCAGAGGTCGTCGCGGTGGACGCCCCTCCGAACAGACCGCCCTCTACTACCGTGACGGCCGTGAGTCGCGTGCTCGTGACGGGAACGTCTGGCGTCGGCAAAACGACCCGCCTGCTCGAACTGAGGTGCCGCGGTCACGTCACCGCCGACACCGACTACGACGGATGGGTGTTGTCTGACGGGTCGTGGGACGAGCCGCGGATGGCACGGCTCCTCGCCTCGTCCGGCGACGTCATCGTTTCAGGCTGTGTCGAAAGCCAAGGCGCGTTATACGACCGGTTTGACCTGGGGCGGGGGCGTGACACGTTGCAGGGTGGCCTGACTGCTGGCGGCGGCGTACGTTCCCGGCCATGGACCCGACGCAGGCGGAGTGGTGGTGGACCGTCCTGTTCGGGGCCCTCGCCAGCGGTGCGGTCACCGGCCTGGCGCTGTGGTGGACCCTTCGACACGAGCGTCGCAGTACCGAGATGACCGAGCTTCGCAAGTCGGTGGCAGACCTACAGGCTTCTGCATTCCGAGCCGGCTCCCAAGGGCCGGCGTCGGATGATTGGTACGACTGGTTAGGTCCCGTGTACGCGGCGGCCAGCGACACCAGCGCGAGGGCGTACCGAATCTCCCCGTTCCTGGCGAGCGAGGTCGCTAGGGAGAGCGGGAAGCTGGTGAAGGTGCTGGACAGCGAACCGTACGAGGGAATGGGCGAGGACGCGAAGAAGGCCCTCGTCCAGCTCATCTCCATGGCTGACTGGTGGCTGAAAGACGCCAAGGCATTCGAACGAACGCCTGGGAGATGAACTGCTGGCGTCTCGCTGCGCCCTGATCGTCACAGTGTTAGTCGTCGGCCCGACCTACAAGGTCTCGCAGCGTCAAACTGGGCTAGCGCTCACTACCCGTGCCCAAGTTGCTGGTTGACGACCTCGCCGTCTAGCAACTTGAGCGCGGTCGGCCCAACACAGATGAGGTCGTCGCCGCCCCGACCCAAGATGTTGGCGACACCTCCACCGCCGACCACGTCGTCACCAGCAGTCCCGACGATCTCGTCGTCTCAGGCGGTCTCCACGATCGTTGCGGGGATGCCGCGACAGGTGGGATCGCGAGTGTCCCCGCGGTGGTCGTCGCCGTCCCGGCGCCGCTGACGGACAAGGCCAGCGCCGCCAGCACCGATCCCATGAAGAGCGCGGCGCGCCGAAGCGTCCTCTCCGATCGCATTCGGCGACTCATCCCACCCCGTTTGGCTCGGCGGAGGTTCGAGCTGATCGTGCCGCCGGCGAAGCGGATGTCATCAGCCGTTCCGGGGAGAACACTTTGCGCACGCCTGAGGGACTGGTTGCCCTCGGCGCCAGTCACGCGCCGTCGCCGAAGATGTCAGGGGTTCGTCGATGCAAAGGAGGCATGATCTCCCGGCCTCGTCTGTACAAACAACGGGAACCACCCGACGACGGTGAGGATCTTCGGTGGAGTTCGGTGCCCGCTCCCTGGCGAAGGCCGGGGCCGACCATGAGTCGGCATCCAGCTGCTTGATCTCGGCGAGCGTGAAGTCGCGGACGTCCCACGGAGCAATTGGGGGAGATGCTAGCGCTCGTGGACTCAGCCCGGCAGACCTGCCGAAGCGGTCCGCGCGTCCTGCGATGTTGCGGACCCGACGAGCGGATCCGGGCCAGGGTCGCCGACCTGCCAGCCGGTCATCGCGGACTCGACAGCGGCGAGCAGACAGGAGCGGTCGGAACCCCCAGTGCGTCCGGACTCAGCCGCACCCGGCCGGCGCCCCGAGCCCACGGGTACCCAATCTCCGCGACATGCGCGGCTGCCCTGCCGGGTACGTCGACCATGGGCTCCGGGGGGAGCGAGGGGACATGGCACGGCAGCAGAGCGGCTACCTAGCGCGCCCGAAACCAAGCGGTCTCGCCGACGTGGTGGAGATCGTGTTGGACAAGGGCATCGTCATCGACGCCTACGTCCGGGTGTCGCTCCTCGGCATCGAGCTGCTGACCGTGGATGCACGCGTCGTGGTGGCCAGCGTCGACACCTACTTACGGTTCGCGGAGGCGACCAACCGACTGGACCTGGAGGAAAAGGGCGGCACAAGCTTGGTCGACGCGCTCACCGAGGAAACAGAAACGGCGGTGACGAGCGTCGCGACCAACGTCGTCGAACACAAGGTCGACGACGCCATGGACACCGTCGGCAACACACTCGGCCGTCCGGCCGAGAAGGTCGCCCGCTCTGCTTCTGGCAAGGTCGTGGATGTCGCTGAAGCCGTCGCCGACAAGGTCATTGACGCAGCCGAGGACACTCAGCGGAAGTAGCGCCGCCGGGGCGTCCCATGCGCCTCTCACCACGTTCGGGACGCTGACGTCTGTGCTCAGCCGTTCAAGGCGACCCGTCGTACGCGCCGCGGACCCACCCGTGCGGATCTTCCTGCAAGTTCGGGATCCCATCACTGTGGATGGTCCCGTAGAGGCCACTGTGCTTTCAGCGGCGCTCGTGGACAAACGCGACCAGGAGCACGACGACGGCGAATGCAAGGACGAACCAACGGCGTCATCTGAGTCACCTCCACGCTGCCCCAGATGCCAGTTTCCGTTCGAGCCCCTGTGAACGCTTATGACCCGGCAGCGTCATGACCAGCGACGTCGCTGGAAGCTCTGCCGAACGCGCGGATGAGCGGATGGGTTGGTTTGGTCCTTCGCCTTGCTCTGACCACGGTGCGCCCTAATCGTGCTGCCAGACCTTCACCGAGGACAGCAGGAGGAGCGCGGCGAGGAGGGGGATCAGGACGGCGCTGGGGACCACTCCGAGCAGCAGGCCGCCGATGATGGTGCCCGCGACTGATCCTGCCGCCATGGCGAACAGGAAGTTCTTGTTCGCGGCGAGCACGCTGAAGGACTGGTCGCGGCTGTAGCGGGCGAACGCGACCAGCATGGTGGGTAGCGACACCGCGAGCGAGAGGGACCCGGCGACCTTGATGTCGACGGCGTAGAGCAGCACGATCGTGGGGATGAGGAGTTCGCCCCCGGCGACTCCCATCAGAGCTGCGACGATGCCGATGGCGACGCCCGCGACGATCCCGGCGATGAGCTGCCACGCCCCGTCGATGCCGGCTGGCTCGATGTTGCCGAGGTGGGTGAGCACGAGGACGACGGCGATGCCAACCAGCAGTGCACCGAGAACCCGGTACAAGGTCTTGGACCGCATCCGGGTCGCCCAGGTCGCACCGACCCATGCGCCGACGAGGCTGCCGAGAAGAAGGTTCACGACGATGGCCCAGTGCTCGGCAACCGCCCCGTAGGGCACGCCGAGGAGCCGAGCCGGGAGAGCAGTCGCGACCACGATGAGGCTGAGCGCCTTGTTCAAGATGACAGCCTGAAGCGCGACGAAGCCGAACACCCCGATCAGCAGCGGGAGCCGGAACTCGGCACCGCCGAGGCCGATCATGCCGCCGAGAATGCCGACTGCTGCGCCAGCGACGGCCGCAAGCGGCAGCGACGGGTCCCGTCGGGCAGGGGTTGTTGGTTGGGCAGCCGCCTGAGCGGCGCTGTCCGGGTCACCCATCGGCGGAGGCGGCGGGTTCGTTGACACGGATCGACCCTAGGGCAGCATGCGCCCCTGCCCTCGAGTGACCGCGCGGGCTCCGATGTGCCTCAGGCTTCGCGCGGGGCGTACATGATGACCGCGACCCCAGCCAGGCAGATGAGTGCGCCGGTGATGTCGTAGCGGTCGGGCTTGAAGCCGTCCATGACCATGCCCCAGGCAAGGGATCCGGCAACGAAGACTCCGCCGTAGGCGGCGAGGATGCGACCGAAGTTGGCGTCGGGCTGGAGGGTAGCGACGAAGCCGTAGATGCCGAGGACAACGACGCCCGCACCGATCCAGATCCAGCCCTTGTGCTCGCGCACGCCCTGCCAGACCAGCCACGCGCCGCCAATCTCGGCCATGGCGGCGCCAACGAAGAGCACGATGGAGCGGGCGTAGTCCATGCCGGGAGTCTCCCAGCCAAGCTTCGACGGCGCCCGGGCCGGCTGTCAGCCAGTCTCGGTGGGTCCGCTGGTCAGGGTGACCTCGACCGGCCCACTGGCGGGCGGCCCGCAGGCGGTGGCGGCAGCGGCGGTCGCGTCGCGGCGGCGCTTGATGACCACGGCAGTGACTGCGGCGCCACCCACGACGAGGCCGAAAACGAGCCCGGCGAACGCGATCGTTGCGATGGTGGCGGCGAGCCCGGCTCCGGCGAGGCCGACGAGGGCGAGGAGAGGTGGTGCACAGCAGACCGCGCAGGCGGCCGCTCCGGCTCCCCACAGGTGACGGTCGCGCAGGCTCATCGGTTCTCCGTTCCAGCGGCGGGGGGTGCCGGTGCGTTCATGGATACGTCGGTGCGAATTTCGGTGAGGGCGACGAACGGGATGGGGCAGCACGCGGCGTTGGCGCACTCGGTGAGGTCGTCGCAGCCCGCGTCGAGCGCTGCGACCAGGTTCTCGCGGATGGTCTGCAGGTCCCGGATGCGGTCCTCGACCTCAACCAACTTCTCCCGAGCCCGCGACTGCAGCCCGGTGTCGGACCGCTGCCCATGACGGTGTCGGCTGACCTCCAGCAACGAGGCGACCTCGTCGAGGGTGAACCCAAGCCGTTGCGCGGCCTTGATGATCCGCAGCATCGTGACGGCCTCGGTTGGGTAGAGACGGTGCCCGCCGGGACTGCGCACCGGTTGGGCGAGCAGCCCTCTCCGCTCGTAATAGCGCAAAGTCTCCCGGTTCACGCCCGCCGCTTCGGCGACCTCACCAGCCCGCAGACCCTCGAACCCACCGATTCCGCGCTCGATGGTCTTCACCGCTGGGCCCGCTGCTCGGCACGGTCCACAAGCGCCGCCAGCACGGCTGCCTGTGCCTCGGGGACCTCGATACTCATGCGCACCCGTTCCCGCGTCTCGTCCGTCGGTTCGTCGCCGGTCCGGGCGGTCGCCACGATGGTGAAGCTGAAGAACGAGCAGCACGCCTTCTCGCGGTCAGCAAGGTCCTGCGCGTGAGCAGCCAGGCCGGCCCATCCGGCGAGAGTCAGCGTCGCACGGGTCGGACCCGCCCGATCCACGTGGGTGACGGTGATGAAGAGGTCGTCGAACTCCGTCAATCGCAGAGGTTGTTCGACGGTTGGCAGGGTGCAGACATCGGGCACCCAGTTTGGGTCGAAACCCAGGTTGGTCGAGGTCATGCATCGAGCGTAAGCCTGTATCTAGGTACCGGATGCAAGCCCTCGCGTGGAGGATCTTGGATGGCATACCCGAGCATCCGGATCTGCCTCGAGGAGCGGGTCTCTCCGCCGCGTGTCGGCCGCGTGGCCCTGGCGACGAGCGGACGTCGAGCGTCCTAGGGCTGCGCCCGACACGGCCGGCCCGTGGGGCAGTCGGCAGATGGTGCTAGTCGGCCCGGATGCCACGACTGACTAGTTCGAGCCAGCGATCTCGCGCATGCTTCGGCGAGTCCAGGGGGGCGGAGTTCACCAGCAGGTACACGTCCTCCACGGTCACCGCCTCGCGAACGGTCCCCTGTTGCTGTGCCGCGCCCAGCAGGAAGGCCAAGGCCCGAGCCGCGCGAGTCTCATCCGGAGCATCATCCGCCGCGGCTGAACCCATGGTCTGAGCCACCACCTTCACAGCGTGGTTGACCGCCGAAGCGTCGAGCACGAACTGCAGGAACTCCGTGACCGCAGTCCCGCCTGCCATGCCCTGAGCCTCGACAGCGGCTCGCAGTTCGTCCGCCCGATCGGCGACCTGGTGCACGTACTCAGCCATGACGGCAGCGACCAGATCGACCTTGGTCGGAAAGTGGTTGTACAGCGTCCCGACCGCCACACCGGCTGCGTCCGCGATGTCAGTCATCGCGACGTCGCTTCCCGACTCGGCGATGCGCAAGCGTGCCGCGTCCAGGATCTTGGCTCGGTTGCGCAGGGAGTCAGCACGGGGCGTGCGCTGCGGCTGGATCACGTGGCCACCTCGGGCGATCGAGACTTGCAAGAAGGTGAACTATAGTTCATTCTAAATAAGATGAACCGCAGTTCACTATACGATCGAGGACGAATCTCATGCCCGTGAACCACCACGCCCGCGTGGCACTGGTCACCGGTGCCTCCTCCGGCATCGGGGAGGCCACGTCACGCCAGCTCGCCGACGACGGCTTCAACGTCTACGGAGCCGCTCGTCGGCTCGACCGCCTCCAGGCGCTCGCCGGTCACGGCATCACGCCGCTGGCGATGGACGTCACCGACGACGACTCCATGGCCGCGGGCATCCGCCGGATCATCGAGGAGCAGGGCCGGCTCGACGTGCTCGTCAACAACGCCGGCTACGGCTCCTACGGCGCGCTCGAGGACGTCCCCATAGAGGAAGCCCGACGTCAGTTCGAGGTCAACGTCTTCGGTGCCGCGCGCCTCATGCAACTGGCGTTGCCGCACATGCGTGAGCAGCAGGACGGCACGATCATCAACGTCACCTCGATGGGCGGGAAGATCTACACGCCGCTCGGATCCTGGTATCACGCCACGAAGTTCGCACTCGAGGCAATCAGCGACTGCGTCCGGCTCGAAGCCGCACCGTTCGGCGTCGACGTCGCCATTATCGAACCCGGCGGCATCCGCACCGAATGGGGAGGCATCGCCGCACAGATGTTGAGAGAGACGTCCGGCAACGGTGCGTACGCAGACCAAGCCATCGCGGTGGCCGAAACCCTGTCCGGCGAAGGCAGCGCCCGCTTCTCCTCCGACCCCTCCGTCATCGCCAAAGCGATCAGCAAGGCAGCCTCTGCCAAGCGACCCAAGACCCGCTACGCCGTGGGCTTCGGTGCAAGACCGCTCATCGGCCTCCACGGCGTACTCCCCGACCGCACCTTCGATGCGGTGATCAAGCGAGCCAGCGGCATCAAGCACTAGTCAATAGAGCTATCGATCGAACCACGGATGACAACGCGCTCACATGCCGCGATCCGCACGTGGGGAGAATGCCACCGGTCGCCGCGCTTTCGGCGGTGACCTACTCGGGCATCGTCGAGGCGGCGCGGACTTGGGCGACGAGGATGGCGATGTCGTCCTCGGCGACGTGGTCGCCGACGACCTCCGCCAGGGCCCGGATACAGCGCATCTCCGGGTCCCCGTCGTCGGCGAGAACGGCCGCGAGTCGAGCAGTGTTCTGGCCGATCGTGTCGGTTGAGGTTGCGCCTGGTGCCGGCCGACGCTCCACCAAGCCGTCGGTGTAGAGACACAAGAAGCCCCCCGCGGGTACAGCCACGATCTTGCTCCGCCGACGCGTGTCGGGCGCGACGCCGAGCAACGGATCTGTCGGGAGATCGGCAGCAACCACCGGGCGCCCCGGCTGCCCGACCAAGGGTGGCTGATGACCCGCCGAGCTGAACCTCCACGCGGTGAACGGTGCCCTGGCGACCCCAAACGCGACTGTCGCGAACACGTCTGGCTCGAAGTGGCAGATCTTGCGGTCCAGCCGGGAAAGGACCTCGGCCGGGTCGTCGTGCTCCAGCGCGTAGGCCCGCAGAGCGCTGCGGAGACGACCCATCACCACGGCCGCCTGCAGGCCGTGGCCCACGACATCTCCCATGACCAGACAAAGACGCCCCCCAGGCAGCTCGAAGACGTCGTACCAGTCGCCGCCGAGGTCCCCGTCGGCCGGGACGTAGCGAGCCGCGATGGAGATACCGTCGGGCGCGGCCATCACCGTCGGGAGGAGACTCCGCTGGAGAGCGAGCGCTGCGGCGTGTGCGGAGTCGGCGAAACGCTCGTGCAGCACCGCGCCGAGCTCGGCCGCGAACTCGCTGAGAAGTCGCTTCTCCGCCTCGCTCACGTCGTGCCGCCGCAGGAAGCCGACATGTAGCACCCCAAGCAGCTCGCTGCCGTCCATCACGGGCACGCCCAGTAGCGACTGCAGCCCGTGGTCAAGCAGGACCGGGTTGACGACCGTCGAGCCGTCGACCTGAGCCAGAGCGACGGGCTGTCGGGTCTGCGCGACGCGACCGGCGAATCCCTTCCCCAGCGGCACACGACGCGCGCGACGCAGCGTCCGATCGAGACCCACCGTGGCGAGCGGCTCGAGGAGCGTTCTGCTGCCGTCCAGAACGAGCACCGTGGCCGTGTCCGCCCGCATCGCCGAACGCACCTCATCGAGGAGGCCGCCCAGCCCGGGCAACGTCTCCGCACGGTCCGCGGGCACGCGACCGCCAGCCCCGCCGCGGGTCCCCACGACCGGCGCATCCTTCTCAGGACGGCTCATCGTGCCGCCAACCCGCCGGCCGACGGGCACCACGCACACTCGTCAGCTCCACATCGCCTTACCTGGCCGCTTGGGACGCCCCACAGTCATGGGCGCGGCTGAGAGTCTTCCACATCTGTGAGCGGGAAGTCGGAGGTCCCGAGCGCACTTCCTGCGGATGCCGCGACCCGCACGTCCGGCCGGCCAGTCGAATCCGCCGAGGACGGCGCCGCAACGCCGCCGCAGGCGGCCGCGCCGACGGAGCCGGCGCCTTGATCAATCAGATGTCAATTCGGTAGCGCGTGCCGACGCCCCACCCGCGGGAACGAGCGTGTCTCACCCGAAAGTGCGGCGCAGATTGCGGCTCCCGTGCGTCTCCGCCCGCGGCCGTAGGTTCGATGTCAGCTGCCCTTTACCCACACCACGAGGGCGCTCGTGACCGCGACCAGGCTCGCGACGAGGAGGACGACCTGGTCGCGGGACGGTCGGCCTGACAGCAACATTCCTCACGGTAGACCGGACGCTCCCGTCACGACCATGACCCATTCAGGCTCGCCCTCCGCCGCCTCACACCTCGGCGGCCCGTTCGCGGCGTGCGACCCGCCGCGTGAGGTGCACGCGAGCACCAGCGCGACGTCGTGAACCGCCAGGTCGGCGCCGCCCCACGGCGTCACCTCTTAGGGCGAGTTTTCATCCGGGCCTCGGAGAAACCGTGGAACCAGCGGGTGGTTGCGGCGCTAGATCTCACGCAGCACTGGCGCCGCAACTACTCCCGCCAGCGTTCGCTGCGGCGCCTACCGGCGGTGCCGACAGGCAGCGAGACCCCATCGAAAGGAAAGACCCATGGACATCGGTGACAGCGTGCAGAACGCGTTCGACGGCTTCTTCGCATTCCTGCCCAATCTCCTCGGCTTCCTCGTGCTGCTGCTCGTCGGCTTCATCGTGGCGAAGGTGGTCGCGGGCATCGTGCGCAGGCTGCTGGACAAGGTCGGACTGGACCGTCACCTGCGGGGCTCGGACGCCAACAAGTACGTCGACCGCGTGCTCCCCGGTGCGAGCGCGAGCAACGGGATCGCACGTGTGGTCTTCTGGCTGGTGTTCGTGTTCTTCCTGTTCGCCGCGATCGGAGCCCTCAAGATCCCGGCAGTGACCACGTTCATGAACCAGGTGCTCGCCTACCTGCCGAACGTCATCGTCGCGATCCTGATCTTCGTGGTCGCCGCGCTCATCGCGGGCGCCGTGGCCGCCGCCGTCACCAACTTCATGGGCGACACCCCCACCGGGAAGATCGTCGCCACCGTCGTTCCCGCCCTGGTCATGGTCATCGCGCTGTTCATGATCCTCGACCAGCTGCGGATCGCCGAGACCATCGTGACCATCGCCTTCGCCGCCACCATGGGAGCACTGGCTCTCGGTCTTGCCCTCGCCTTCGGCCTGGGTGGCCGTGATGTCGCCCGCCGGCTGCTCGAGGACGCCTACGCCCAGGGCCGCCAGGCCAAGGACCAGGCCCGCGACGACCTCGCCGTCGGCCGCGACCGCGCCGAGACCAGCGTCCACGAGTACCGGACCTCCGGCGCCACTGGTACGGGCGCGACTGGGACGGGCGGCACGGGGCCGGCGCCGGACGCCACCACCTGGAACCGGTGAAGTCACCCGACGAGTCACACACCAGGACGAAGACGTCCTGACGCGAATCTGCCGAAGCCGAGCCCCAGGCAGCGCCTCCCCGGGCAGCAAAGCTCGACACGGGACGACGACCCGATCCGCTGACCGATCTCAGGCGATCTTGGTGATGAAGTCGAGCGAGGTCTGGGCGACTTCCTGCCAGCCGTGGTCGATCGTCAGCGAGTGGCCCCGGTTCGGGATCTTGACGATCTCGGTCACCCCGGGGTTGTGCCGCTGCCGCTTGTAGGCGGCGTTCGCGATCGCCCACGGGACCGTGTGGTCCTTTTCCCCGTCGATGATCAACAGGGGACCCCGTTCCGAGTTCTGCGTGTTCACCTTCGCTTCGGTCCACGGGTTGAGGTTCGCGTTGCCCATCTGGACGAGTGAGATGCCGGGCGCGGCGACGTGGTACGTGTCGTAGAGCTCCCTCGCCTCCGTCTCGTCCAGTGCATTCGCCCAGCCATACTTGAACTGCTCGAACGTGAGCGTGAGCGCTCGCCCCCGCGTACGCGGGTCGATCAGGAACGGGCCCACGCCCTTCAGCACGGACGCCGGCAGGGGCAGGACGCCGCGGAAGACCCCGGGGTCGATCGCCACCGTCGCCGCCGCGAGTCCCCTGCCTGCCAGCATCTGCGCCAGCAGACCTCCGGTGGAGTGCCCGATGATCACCGGCTTCCTGTCCAGGGCGTTGACGACCTCGGTGGTGTGGTCGGCGACCTGCCCCAGGGTCTTCTTGGCGAAGACGTCCGGGTTCGCCCTGGCCTCCTCGACGGTTTCCGGATCGTCTGGCCAGTCCGGCGTCAGCGGCGCGTACCCGGCCCGCTCGAAGAAGTCCGCCCACCTTGCCCAGCTGCTCGGCAGCAGCCAGAGGCCGTGGATGAAGACGACGGGCGTTGTACCGCCAGCGTTGGCTGCTTCGATCTCCTGGGCCTCCCGCCTCGAAATCGAGGACATGTCGGCACCCCCCTCCCTCGCACGAAGCTCGAGTCGACTGTAGCGACGCGGCTCGGTCGTTGGGAGACCCGAAACCAGTCAGGAGCGAAGATCCGTACCGCGATGTTTGCACGCCTCAGAGGCGACGCGAGACCGCGAACGCCCCGGACCGACAGACATGGCTCGGCCGCGATCCGTCCGGCCACCGGGCACGCATTGCCGCCGTCAGGGCAACCTTCGCGCACACGGGTGCGGCTTGCCAGACGTCGCGGTCGCGACGTGCACGAGGAGGTCGTGTGCGCGGCGCACCGGTCCATCACCTCGATGGCGGGGTCGGATCGAGCGCTCTTCCGCCCCGAGCCTGGAGCGACGGCAGACCGGCTGACGAATGGTGTGCACGAACTCGGGTACGTGACATGCTCAGGAAATCGGAACCTGCCGACCAGCAGCCGGTTCGCGAGGTTTGCCTGGCGGCACTCTGACGCCGGCGCGTTGGCCAAATCCGCCGGTCGTGTGCGGTTGCGGATCTCGGGGGAGGTGACCTGGAGCTTTGGACCTGACCAGAGCCGACACCGGTACGTGCGCCGTGCTGCATGTCAGCGGATCCGTTGGTCCCTTCGACGGGTCGCGGTTGAGCGGAGCCCTGGCGAAGGCGATGGCCGAGGGCCCCAACTTTGTGGTCTGCGACTTGTCAGCCGTGCACTGGTTGGACCCGGTCTGCGTCGCCACCTGGGTCGCGGCTCAATGGTCAGGACCCTGGCCGGGACCGGTGGTCTGGCTTGCCGGCGCGCACGGCCAGCCAGCAGAGGCCCTCCGACTGACCGGCGCTGCACGCTTTCTCGCCCTCGCCGACTCGACCCAGGCCGCGCTCGCGCAGCAACTCAAGGAACCGCCGCGGCGCCGGGAACGGCTGATCCTGTCGCCGGAGCCCAACGCGCCCCGCCGGGCACGCCAGTTCACCACCGAGGTGCTAGCCCGCTGGTCCGTGCAGGAAGTGACTGCGGAGGCGACCTTGATCGTCAGTGAGTTGGTCAGCAACGGCCGAGAGCACGCCGGTTCTGACCTCGAGCTACGGCTAGAACAAAGCCAGCATCTGCTGCAGATCGCGGTACGCGATCGCGGAAGTCCCGATGATCGTCCCCCGAACGCTGGCGCTGCCGATGGAGGCACGTCCGCCGCCCCTACAGCGGTCCAAGAACGCGGTCGGGGGCTGCAGATCGTGCAGGCACTCGCGGCCGCCTGTGGTCAGATCGGTGCTCCCGCAGGCGGGCGCATCTATTGGGCCACGCTCCGCACCGCCGAGAAAGGGAGCCGGCCCGGGTCGGCCTAAGGAACGCAGGCACGGCGCGGCTGAGGCATAGTTCGTGCGCAGTCCGGAGCCGCTCTAGTCCGCGCACCTCAAGAACACGGGGCGAGCACCGAGCCAGGTTGATGGACTTCCTGCCTGTGTCGTGGCGCCGCCAGCGCGTGGCTCCAGTACGCGTAGAGGGGCCAGGGCCTCGTCGGCGGCACCCAGTGCTGAGGCCTGTCGTGGACATGGGCCCGTTTGGTGCCAAGCGACGGTGCAACTGACCCCCGGTCGGCAACCCGCCCCGTGCCACTGACCAAGCCCTACCCGATTCGGAATCCAGCTGCGCGACACCACATCCGGCGGCACCACCGGACACGACGACATCGAAGCGTGGCCCGTACTCGGCGAGCCCGCCCTCCTGTGCACCAACGTCTGACCTACGAACCGATCCGCGGATCGTGCGTTCGAGGTGTGTCCTTTCGCCGCCTGCCGGCGCAGCTGAGTTGCCGGATCTGTCGAGATGCGGTTCCACACACCTCGCGGAGCAGAACGACGGCGCTCTCGGAACTCGCTTGCTCGGACGCTGAGCAAGAGGCCCGAAGACGACTCCGGCGGGCCCAGACACCTGGTCACAGAGCCCGGCGTCGGGCACCGGTTCCGAAACGGCGACTGGCCCCTCGGTCCTGATAGGACGTCCCCGAGTCGCGAAGTAGCGATGGCTGGAGACCGATGCTCGCTCTCGACCGCGCTCGGCGGGGCCGACGGGCGAGCATCTGGCCCATGGACTTGCCCGACGACAAGCTCACGTCGCGGTGCAGAGGTCACTTCAGGGTGTCTTCAGCAACGCCGCCGTACTTTCGCGGAAGGAGAGGCCATCGGACGGTGGCTCGGCGGAAGGCATCACAATGAGGCTCTACGCAGTGGCGCTTGCGGCGCTCCTCGTCGCAGGCGGGATGGCACCCAGCGCGATCGGACAGTCCAAGGGCGCGGACCCTTCGGCCGATCAATCGAGGGCAGTGCCGCGTGTGGTCAGGCTGGAGGACGCGCGCCTGAAGTTTGAGATCAACTCGACCGACAGGGACGGAGGCGTTCAGGTCCTTATCGACGCCGAGGCCTGGCGGACGATGTCGATCTTCGATCCGGGAGGCCACCGGATCTTCTCGACGCAGACCAGCGGCAGGCTGGGCAGATTTGGCGGTTCGGAGCTCTTCCTCGAGAGCGGGGAGCCACCGTTTGCCAAGCTTCCCCTGCCCAGACTGCTCAAACAGTGGCCGCCGGGTGTCTACAGGTTCCGTGGCACCGGTGCGGATGGGCAGGTGTTCCGCGGCTCGGCACGGCTGACGCACCGCCTTCCCGATGGCCCGACCCTGGTATCGCCGGTCGAGAGTTCGACACCGCAAGCGCCGAGCGACACAGTGATGCGGTGGCGGCCGGTCCCGGCACCGAAGGGTGGCCGGATCATCGGGTATCAGGTGCTGGTCGAGCGCGAGACCGGACTCCATGCCCTGCCGGTCATCACGTTGGATGTGATGATGCCTCCGACGGCTGCACGCCTTCGTGTGCCGCCCGGCTTCCTCCGCCCGAACACCGAGTACTCGTGGGAGGTTCTCGCCATCGAGGGGAGCGGCAACCAGACCCTGTCGTCCGCGACGTTCACGACGTCTCACTGACCCGGACCGGTTGACCAGTTCTGCAACTTCGCTGATGACCTCGGCGGCGAACCGTCGTCGGATCTTGGCCCGTCAGACGGGCGCGGCGTGCCGCTCATACTGACTCGCCCGGCGACGAGAGCGCATGAGTTGAAACGCACTCATCTACCGCGATCCGCGCGGTGATCAAGGTGTGTCTTACCGCCGCCTGCCGGCGCCGGTTGATCTACCGGATCTGGCGATGACACGATTCCCCCGCGCCTTTCAGCGGCGTACCGTCGCAGACATGACCACTGTTGTCCGAGCGACTCGGTTCCTGCTGATCGTCGTGCTGGCGATGCTGGCCATCTCGTTCGTTATGAGTCTTGGGACGTCGAACACAGGCTGGCTTGAGAAAGTGGTCCTGCTGCTCCTCATCGGCGGGTGCGTCTACGCCGCGGCGAAGGTCACCAGACTGAGTGAGCATGTGGTGGGGCGCCTGCGCCACTGAGCCGTCCCATCGCAGCTTCCGGAGCTGCCGCGACCCGCTCGTTTCCAACGTGCGTCTATCCGCCGCGAACCACGCTGGACCCAACTCGGTACAAGCGCTCGGTCGGACGAGACGCTCGCGTCCTTGCGACCCAGGGTGACCGTCATCGTCCTGCCCTGCCGCGGCGTCGGTGCGAGAACCTCTGTCGAAACGGCGCGCCGAACTTCACGGCTTCGCGGTCTTGACCTTGACCGCGGAAGACTGCGACCCGAGGAATCGGTCGGTGCGAGGCGTGGTGCCGCGAACGAGTTGCTTGCCCTTCTTCAGCTTCCAGGTGAAGGCAACGGTCGCGTAGCCACGGTCGTCGACATAGGCGACTCCGGCCTTCTTCCAGACGCCGTCGACCTTGCGCTGCGCGACGACCTTGACGAACGACTCGGGATAGAACCCGTTTGGGTATTCGACGAGGCAGCGGATCTTTACCTTGACCGTCTGGCCGGTCTTGACCGTCTTCTTCTTGATCGTCACGGACGTCTTCGACTTCGCCTCACGCATGGAGAAGGACTGGGTCGGGAAAACGATGTCGGCATATGGGCCGCCATAGAAGTGCACCTCAGCCTGGAGCGTCCACGTTCCCGACAGCTGGTGGGAGCAGACCTGGAACCCGTTGCCGGTCCCCGACGGAGGAGCACCCTCGTCCTTCCAGACCGAGTCGCTGCTTACCTCGCTGCCCGACGGGTCGTAGGCGGAGACGAATACTGCCCAGTCGTAGGCAGCCTGCGCTGGGTCGATCGTGTAAGTCCACGGAACGTCGTGGCATCCCGGGTAGAGGACTCCGCTGGACACCGAGACCGCGGTTGCCCTCTGCGCTGCCGCCGGAGCTTGAAGTGCGGCAGCGCCAATCACCAAGGCCAGCAGCGCTGTCGTTGCCGTTCGAACGCTCGCGATCATCGTCGCCTCCCGAGACCCCGCGGCTTCATGTCGACAACGATGGTATGCCGCTCGCTCGCGAGCAGTAGTCACCCAGCCGGTCACGGAAGGGGCGTGATCGGCCAGCGGTCGTTGCTGCGACCCTGCCCGCCGGAGGCTGTAGTGGACGCTCCATCCGCTCGCGCGGCTATTCGGGCGCTCGTGTTGCGTCTTACCGGCACCCCTCTGACGTCAACCCGCAGTCTTGAGGTGTTGTCGGCTCGGGCTCTTCCGGGGGCGGTGGCCGGG